>DATJNL010000088.1:0-2743 GCA_035508175.1 Myxococcales bacterium | reverse complement strand
GGCCAGCGCCCCCAGGGCGCGGGCGGCGGCGCTGGCCCGGGCGGCTTCGGCGTCGTCGACGGCGGCGGCCGGGCGGCGGCTGCGGCTGGCCGCGGCTCGGCTCCCGCGGTGGGCACCGGCACCGGCGCCGGCCCGGGCGGGCGCGTGGCGATTGGCGCGCGGCGGGGTCGTGGTGGCGGGCGGCGCCACCGGCAGCGGCTTGCCGGCCAGGGCCGCCAGGGCCTCACCGGTGACCCACACCGGGGTCTGGGTGCTGGTGCGGGAGTAGCGCACGCTGCCCGACCCGGCCGTCAGGCCTTCCAGGTACCCGAGCGGTGAGACGCTCCCGTGGTGGCGCACGCGGGCGACGTCGGTCCCGGCCGCGTCGAGGCCCTGTATCGCCCACGCGGTGGACTGCGCGTTGGAGCCCTCGCCCGGCTGCTGGGGCAGGCCGCCGTCGCGGTTCTGGGCGTGCAGGAGGTAGCGGCCCGCGCGCGTCACGACCGCGCCGTGGACGCCGGCCGCGACCAGCGCCTCGATCGCGGCACCGGTGTCGTCCACGTCGCTCGTTTCCGCCCCCGGGGTGCGGGCGGCGAAGCCGAAGCCGCCCCCCGCCTGCTGCTGGGCGGCCAGCCAGCGGGCCGCCGAGCGGATCGCGCGGGAGCTCGCCGGGAGCCCGCCCGCGCGCAGCGCAAGGATCCCGAACTCGGTCAGGTTGGAGAGCTGCTCGAAGGAGCCGTCGGCGTCCTGCGAGGCGAGCAGTCGCGCCGTCGGGTCGCCACCTCCAAGCGCGTGGCTGGAGGCACCACAGGCGTGGAGGGCGAGGATCGTGCGCTCGAGGTCGCCGGGCCCCTGCAGCGTGGCCGCTTCCCCGCGCAGCGAGTGAAGCGGCGAATGGCCGTCGCGCTGCACCGAACGGCACGGCTCGCCGTAGGCCGCCAGCCCGATCGCCGCCCAGGCGGTGTACAGCTCGCCGCTCGACTGCCCCGGGGCGGCCCCGAAGCCGCCGTCGGCGTTCTGGGCGCGCTTCAGGTAGGCGGCCGCCCGGCGGGCCGCCGAGGGCGCCGTGGCGGCCGCCAGCGCCCGGCTCCCGCCCCCGCCGAGCGCCGGGACGAGCACGACGGCCAGCAGCAGCAGGCCGACCGCCGGGGCTGCCCAGCTGACCTGCATGCGCGAGCGGACCCTCAGCAGCATCCTCAGGAGGACCGCGCCGAACGCGAGCCCGAAGACGAAGCTGGCGACCACGTGGGTGATGTCGAAGACGGCCGCCGAGCCGAGCACCACACCGAAGGCGGCGAGCGTATGGGCCCCCGTCCCGGTCCAGGTGTAGAGGTCGAGCAGCAGGTTGAACACCTCGGCGGCGAGCGCACACGCCAGCGCGATCGCCAGCGGCGAGGGACGGCGCGCCGTGAGCGCGCCGAAGGCCGCCCCCAGCAGGCCGACCGCCCCCCACCCCAGCATCTGCCAGGGGGTCCACGGTCCCTCCCCGAGCAGCACGTTGGAGGCCAGCGCGGCCAGCGCGCCGGTGGCGAAGCCGGGGGCGGCCCCGAAGGCGATTCCGGTGACCAGCACGATCGCGGTGATCGGCTTCACGTCGGGGACCGCGGCGAAGGCGTCGCGCCCGAGCGCGGCGAGCGCCGCGAGCGCCGCGACGAGCGCGACCATCCGCGCCGGAGGGCGCGAGCGCTCGTACCACCAGAGGGCGAAGGCGAGCGTCGCCAGCACGATCGCGAACGACGACAGCTGCCAGGTCACGTCCCCGCCTCCGCGAGCCCGGCACCCACGGCCGCCTCCGCCGCCGCCCCCGGTCCGGTGATCGCGGTCCGCCGTGCGAGCAGGGTGGTGGCCGCCTCCTCGACGCGGACCACGTTCTCCTCGCCGCCGAGGATGCGGGCCGATTCGGTGGTGAAGTAGCGCCCGCCGGAGAGCACCTCGGCGACCGGGCCGTCGGCGACCACGCGGCCGCGCGCCAGCAGCACCACGCGGGTCGCGAATTCGACCGCGAACTCGCAGTCGTGGGTTGCCACCAGCACGAGCGCTCCGTCGCGGGCCTGCGCCGAGAGCCACTGCGCCAGGCTCCGCTTGGCCTCGCGGTCCATGCCGCGGGTGGGCTCGTCGAGGGCGATCGCGCTCGGGGCCCGCTCGCCGCCCAGCACCACCGCCAGCGCCAACCGCTGGCGCTGGCCGGAGGAGAGGTCGCGCGGGTTGCGCTCGCCGAGGCCGTCGAGGCCGAGGCTGCGCAGCGCCTCCGCGGGAGCCTCCTCGTTGACGTGCTCGTGGATGAAGAGGTCCCCAGGGTTCTGGAGCAGCAGCGCGAGCTCGCCCTCCAGCTCCACCCGTCCGCGGGTCGGCTCCATCAGTCCCCCGGCGTGACGCAGCAGCGTGGACTTGCCGGCCCCGTTGCGCCCCATCAGCACGACCGCCTCGCCGGCGTGGAGCTGCAGGTCCACCCCGCGCAGGATCGCCGGCCCGTCGCGGAGCTCGTGCCACACGCCGCGCAGCCGCAGGACCGGGGCGCCGTGGCCCGCGTCGCGGCGGGGGCGGCGCCCGAAGCGTCGTGGCCGGCGCGCGGAGTCGCCTTCGCTCGCCACGGTGGCCTGGTGCTCCTGCTCCTGCTCCTGCCCCGGCTCGGGCTCCGGCGCGGCGAGCAGACGCTCGCGGCGGAGGATCGTGCGGGCCTGCTTCACCCCGCTCGGGAGCGGGCGCAGGCCAGCCGCCGCGAAGGCGCGGGCGCCGGGGGTCTGGAGGGCGGGCTCGTGCTCGG
>DATJNL010000087.1:0-5598 GCA_035508175.1 Myxococcales bacterium | reverse complement strand
TCGACGAGCGCACGTACACGTCGCCGAGCTCGTCCGGCGTGGCCTGCAGCTTCGGCAGCGCCTCGAGGATCACGTGGTACTGGTTCTCGCCGGTGTACGTCGTGGCCACCTGCCGCTGGCCGAAGTCGTCGTAGAGCGCGTCGTCGACGTCGGTGAGCGACACCCCGAGTCTCGAGGCGGTGTCGCGGTCCACGTCGACCTCCACCTCCAGCCCCGCCGTCTGCTGGTCGCTCGCCACCTCGCGGAGCTGGGGCAGCGTCTGCAGCTTCGCCAGCACGCGCGGCGCCCAGGCGTCCAGCTCGTGCAGGTCGGGGTCCTCCAGCGTGTACTGGTACTGCGACCGCGCGAGGCGGCCGCCGACCTGCATGTCCTGCACGGGCTGCAGGTACAGGCTGATGCCCTCGATCTGCGCGAGCTTGGGGCGGAGCCGGGCGATCACCTCGTCGGCGGTGGCCTTGCGATCGGCCCGCGGCACGAGCTGCACCAGCATCTCGCCGGTGTTGAGCGTGCCCGCCCCCCACGCGCCCATCACCGAGATCACGTGCTCCACGTCGGGATCGGTCAGCACGGCGGTGTTCAGCGCCCGCTGGCGGTCGCGCATCGCCGGAAACGAGATGGACTGCGGCGCGTCGGCGTAGCCCACGAGCTGGCCCGTGTCCTCGCGCGGAAAGAGCCCCTTGGGCACGCGCCAGAGGAGGGCGCCGGTGAGGAGGGTGACGAGCAACGCCGCGGCCAGCGCGAGGCCGCGGAAACGCAGGACTCCGCCGAGCGCGGCGTCGTAAGCCCGCAGGAGCCAGCGCCAGACACCGCCGGCGGGAGCCTCGGCCGCGCGGGGCGGCATCAGCAGGCGCGCGCACATCGCCGGCGTGAGCGTGAGCGACACCAGCGCCGAGAGCGCGATGGCGGTGCCCAGGGTGAACGCCAGCTCGCGGAAGAGCCGCCCGACGACGCCGCCGAGCAGGAACACGGGGAGCAGCGCGGCGAGCAGCGCCGCGGTGATCGACACCACCGTCACGCCCACCTGCTTCGCGCCGTCGAGCGCCGCCGCGAGCGGCGTCGCGCCGCCCTCCAGCCGCCGCAGCACGTTCTCGGTCACCACGATGGCGTCGTCCACCACGAAGCCGGCGGCCACCGTGAGCGCCATCAGCGAGACGTTGTCGCGCGAGAGCCCGAGCAGCCACATCACCCCGAACGTGCCGAGCAGCGAGAGGGGCATCGCCACGCAGGGGATGAGCGCCGCCCGCGGCCGGCGCAGGAAGAGAAAGACCACCAGCACGACGAGCACGACGCTCGCGAGCAGGCTCTCGTCGACGCTGGCGATGGACGCGCGCAGGGTGCGGCTGCGGTCGAGCACCACCCGCACGTCGATCGCGGGCGAGATGGAGGCGCGCAGCTCGGGCAGCTCGGCGCGGATGCGATCGATGACCTCGAGCATGTTCGCGCCCGGCTGCCGCTTCACCAGGATCACGATGCCGCGCTCGCGGTCGGTCCAGGCGGCGACCCGCACGTTCTCGGTGCTCTCGACCACCCGCGCCACGTCGCCGAGTCGCACCACCGCGCCGTTCTGCCGCGAGAGCACCAGGTTCCGGTACGAATCCGGCACGAAGATCTGGTCGTTGTCCGCGAGCGACAGGGACTCGCTGGGCCCCGAGAGCGAGCCCTTGGGTTGATCCACCGTCGCCTGGCCGACCAGCGCGCGGACGTCCTCCATCCCCAGCCCCAGATCCGCGAGGGCCTGGGTGTCGACCTGGATGCGGATGGCCGGCTGCTGCCCGCCCCCCACGAAGACCTGTCCGACCCCCGCGATCTGCGAGATCTTCTGCGCGAGGATGGTGTTCGCTTGATCGTAGACCACGCCGAGGGGCAGCGTCTGCGAGGAGACGCCCAGCACCAGGATCGACGAGTTCGCGGGGTTCACCTTGCGCCAGTTGGGGAGCTGGGGCAGGTCCTTCGGCAGGTCGCCGGCCGCCGCGTCGATCGCCGCCTGCACGTCGCGCGCCGCGCCGTCGATGTCGCGGTCCAGGTCGAACTGCAGCGTGAGGGTCGTGCGGCCCTCCGTGCTCGACGACGTCAGCTCGCTGAGGCCGGCGATGCGCGCGAAGCGGCGTTCCAGCGGGGCCGCCACCGACGACGCCATGGTCTCCGGGCTGCCGCCCGGCAGGAGCGCCCAGACCGCCACGGTGGGGAAGTCGACGCGCGGCAGCGGCGCCACCGGGAGGTACCCGTACGCCAGGGCGCCCGCGGCGAGCAGCGCGGCCGCGGCCAGTGAGGTCGCCACGGGCCGCCGGATGAACGGCTCGGAGAGGTTCACTTCGTGCCGGCGTCCCCGGCCTTGCCCTTCCGCTCCTCTTCACGGATCTGCTCCGAGTGGTCCACCACCTGCACGAGGGCGGCCGCCACCGGACCGCCCTCGGCCGCCGCCACGGGGCCTCCGCCCACGAAGAATTCGCGGCAGAGGCGCCCGAACGCGTCCATCCACAGGTACACGACGGGCGTCGTGAACAGCGTCAACATCTGCGAGAAGAGCAGGCCGCCCACGATGGCGATGCCGAGCGGCTGCCGCAGCTCGGAGCCCGTCCCGGTGCCGATGGCGAGGGGCAGCGCGCCGAAGAAGGCCGCGAGCGTGGTCATGAGGATGGGGCGGAAGCGCAGCAGGCACGCCTGGTGGATGGCGTCGATCGGCGCGATCCCCTTCTCGCGCTGCACCTCGAGCGCGAAGTCGATCATGAGTATGGCGTTCTTCTTCACGATGCCGATCAACAGGATGATGCCGATGAGGGCGATGATGCTGAAGTCCTGGTGGAAGAGGCGCAGCGCGAGCAATGCCCCCACGCCCGCCGACGGCAGCGTCGAGAGGATCGTGAAGGGGTGGATGAGGCTCTCGTAGAGCATGCCGAGCACGATGTAGACGGCGAGCAGCGCCGCGAGGATGAGCCACGGCTCGCTCTTGAGCGAGGCCTGGAACGCCTGCGCCGTCCCCTGGAAGTTTCCGTGCACGCCCGCCGGGAGGCCCAGCGACGCTTCGGCTTCGTGCACCGCGTCGACCGCCTGGCTGAGCGCCACGTTCGGCGCCAGGTTGAACGAGAGCGTGATCGCGGGGAACTGCCCCTGGTGGTTGATGGAGAGAGACGTGGGCGCGGCCGCGAAGTGCGCCAGCGCCGACAGCGGCACCTGGTTTCCGGTGGCGCCCCGCACGTACACCCTCGAGAGCGCGTCGGGGTTGGCCTGCAGCTTCTGCTGCACCTCGAGCACCACGTGGTACTGGTTCAGCTCGGTGTAGGTCGTGGCCACCTGCCGCTGGCCGAAGGCGTCGTAGAAGGCGTTGTCGACGGCCGACAGCGAGATGCCGAGGCGCGAGGCGGTGTCGCGGTCGACGACGAGGTCGAGCTCGAGGCCCGAGGTCTGCTGGTCGGTGTTGACGTCCTTGAGCTCCGGGAGCTTCTGCAGCGCCTTCACCACCTTGGGCGCCCACTTGTTGAGCTCGGCCAGGTCGCCGTCCTCGAGGGTGTACTGGTACTGCGAGCGCGCGAGGCGGCCGCCCACCTTCACGTCCTGCATCGACTGGAGGAACAGGCGAATGCCCTCGATCTTGCCCAGCTTGGGGCGCAGCCGGTTGATCATCCCGTCGGCGGTGATCTTCCGCTTCGCGATGGGCTGCAGCTCCATGAACATGTTGCCCGTGTTGATGGACGAGCCCTGCCAGGCGCCGATGAACGACACCATGTGCTTCACCGCCGGGTCGGAGAGTACCGTGTCGTTGAGGGCCTTCTGCCGCTTCGCCATCGCCGGGAAGGAGATGTCCTGGGGCGCGTCGGAGAAGCCCATCACCGAGCCCGTGTCCTGCTGCGGGAAGAGCCCCTTCGGGATCACCGCGAACTGCCAGATGGTCACGACGAGCGTGCCGGCCGTGACGAGCAGCGTGAAGATCTGGTGGCGCAGGACGAAGTCGAGGCCCACCTCGTAGCCACGGAGCAGCCCCTCGAAGGCGCCCTCGAAGAAGCGGTACATGCCGCCGTGCTCGCCCGTGTGCCGCAGGAGCCGGGAGCACATCATCGGCGTGAGCGTGAGCGACACGGCCGCCGAGACCGCGACCGCGATGGAGAGAGTCACCGCGAACTCGCGGAAGAGTCGGCCCACGATGCCGCCCATGAGCAGGATCGGGATGAAGACCGCGAGCAAGGAGACCGTGATGGAGACGATGGTGAAGCCGATCTGCCTCGCGCCCTTGAGGGCGGAAGAGAGCGCGGCCTCGCCCGCTTCGACGTAGCGGGCCACGTTCTCGGTGACCACGATGGCGTCGTCCACCACGAAGCCCGTGGAGATCGTGAGCGCCATGAGCGAGAGGTTGTCCAGGCTGTAGTTGAGCAGGTACATGAGCCCGAAGGTGCCGAGCAGCGACAGCGGCACCGCCACGCTGGGGATGGCGGTGGCGCGCAGGTCGCGCAGGAAGACGAAGACCACCAGCACCACGAGCAGCACGGCGATGGCCAGCGAGGTCTCGACGTCGTGGACCGAGGCGCGGATCGTCTGCGCGCGGTCGAGCGCGATCTCCACGTCGATGGCGGGCGAGATGGACGCGGCGAGCGAGGGCAACAGCGCCTTGATGTGGTCGATCACGTCTAGGATGTTCGCGCCCGGCTGCCGCCGGATCACCACCACGATGGCGCGCTGGTGGTCGTACCAGCCGGCCACCCGGTAGTTCTCCACGTCGTCGACCACCTTGGCCACGTCGCCCAGGCGCACGACGCCGTTCGCGTTGCTGCCGACGATGAGCTTCTTGAAGGCGGCCGCGTCGAAGAGCTGGTCGTTGGCCGCGAGGACGAGCGTCTGGGAGGAGCCGGTCAGCGAGCCCTGCGGCTGGTCCACCGTGGCCTGCGCGAGGACGTTGCGCAGGTCCTCCATGCCGAGGCCCATGCCCGCGAGCGCCTCGGGGTCCACCTGCACGCGCACCGCGGGCTGCTGCCCGCCGCCCACGAAGACCTGCCCCACGCCCGGCACCTGCGAGATCTTCTGCGCGAAGATCGTGTTCGCCTGGTCGTACACCTCGCCAAGGGGCAGGGTCTTCGAGGTGAGGCCGAGGATCAGGATCGGCGAGTCGGCGGGGTTCACCTTCTTGAAGGTGGGGAGCTGGGGGAGGTTCGAGGGCAGGTCGCCCGCGGAGGCGTTGATGGCCGCCTGCACGTCGCGCCCCGCCGCGTCCACGTCGCGATCGAGGTCGAACTGCAGCGTGAGGGACGTCGACCCGAGCGCGCTCGTCGAGGTCATCTCGGCGAGGCCCGCGATGCGGCCCAGCCGGCGCTCCAGCGGCGTCGCCACGGCGGAGGCCATGGTCTCCGGGCTGGCGCCGGGGAGGGCGGCCTGCACCGAGATGGTGGGGAAGTCGACGCGCGGAAGCGGCGCCACGGGGAGCTGCGTGTAGGCGGCCGCGCCGGCCATGATGAGCGCGATCGCGAGGAGCGACGTCGCGATGGGCCTGCGGATGAAGAGCTCGGAGAAGCTCAAGGCCTATCCCCCGGCGGCCACGACCGCGGTCTTCTCTTCCGACGAACGACCGCCCTTGATCCAGGCGCCCAGGCGCCCCATGTACAGGTACACGAC
>DATJNL010000086.1:0-9902 GCA_035508175.1 Myxococcales bacterium | reverse complement strand
CCTCCCCCGAGATCGTCGGCGTAGCGCGGCGGAATGACGAGGGCGACTCCCGCCAGGCCCTGGCGCAGCGCCCGCTCGATCTCCGGATAGCCGCTCACCTGGCCCACCACGTCGTAGAAGCCGGTCGCCTCGAGCCGGCGCACCAGATCCCGCGACGCGGCGCTGTGATCCTGGTCGTCGATGACGGTCGGGATGTGCCGGACGTCGGTGTTGATGGCGTACCCGAACAGCAGCAGCATGACGATGGGCAGCACGAGCATCATCGCGAGGGTGAGCCGGTCGCGCCGCAGCTGCAGCAGCTCCTTCCAGCCCACGATGAGGAGCCGGAGCATCACAGCGGGGTGCCCTCCTCCCGCACCAGCGCGATGAAGGCGTCCTCCACGGTCGCGCGCATCTCGTAGAGCCCGCCCACCGAGACGCCCAGCCGGCCCAGCACCTCTCGCGCCAGGGCCACCGGATCGGCCGCGTCGCGGGCGGCGAAGCGCAGGTGGTGGCCGTAGTGCGCGACCTCCTCGACGCGGGCGTCGGCCCGCAGGAGCGCGGCCGCCTCCTCGGCGCGCGGGGTGTCGAGCTCGGCGACGCGGAGCTTGCGCCGCGCGACGACCTCGTCGGGCGTCCCCACGTCGAGCAGCTCGCCGTGAAAGATGAACGCGAGCCGGTGGCAGCGCTCGGCCTCGTCCATGTAGTGCGTGGTGAGGAGCGCGGTCGTGCCGGCGGCGGCGATGGCGTAGATCTGCTCCCAGAAGTCGCGGCGGCTGACCGGGTCCACGCCCGCGGTGGGCTCGTCGAGGAAGAGCAGCGGCGGCTCGTGGATCGTCGCGCACGCCAGCGCCACCCGCTGCTTCCAGCCGCCCGAGAGCGTCCCCGCGAGCTGGCGGCGGCGGTCGAGCAGGCCCGTGCGGCGCAGCACCTCGTCCACCCGCGCCCGCAGGCGGCGCCAGGGGACGCCGTAGAGCCCCGCGTAGAACAGGAGGTTCTCGTCGACGGCGAGGTCCTCGTAGAGGCTGAAGCGCTGGGTCATGTAGCCGATGCGCTGCTTGATGCGCTCTGGCTCGCGGCGGATGTCGAAGCCCACGACCGTCCCGTCCCCCTCGCTCGGGTCGAGGATGCCGCAGAGCATGCGGATCAGCGTGGACTTGCCCGCGCCGTTGGGCCCCAGCACGCCGAAGATCTCGCCGCGCCGCACGTCGAGCGACACGTCGCGGACGGCGACCAGGGAGCCGAAGCGGCGCGACAGCCGTTCGGTGTGGATGATCCCCGGCTCCCCGCCGGTCATGGCGCGAACACGGCGAAGGCCGGCACGCCCGCGTGCAGCCGCCGCGCCGGGTCCTCGATGCGCACGCGCACCCGGATGACGAGGTTCGGCCGCTCCTGCTCGCTGAAGAGGAACTTGGGCGTGAACTCGGTCTCGGGCGAGACGTACTCCACCGCGGCGGCGAACGGTTCGGCATAGCTGTCGACGCGCACGCGGGCGCGGGTGCCGACGTGAATGCCGGCGAGGCCGCCCTCGGGCACGAAGACGTCGGCGTACGGGTGGGTCGTGTCGGCCACGGTGACGGCGGGCGTCCCCACGGCGGCGAGCTCGCCCGGCTTCACGTGGACGTCGAGCACCTCCCCCGCCTCGACGGCGCGCAGCGTGAAGCGCGCCAGCCGCTGCTCTTCGAGGGCCCGCTCCGAGGTGGCCTGATCGGCCTGCGCCTGCGCCCGCTCGAGCTCCTGCGGCCGGGCGCCCTTGCGCAGCGCGGCGAGGTGGGCCTCGAGCGCGGCGCGCTGGGCCACCGCGTGCTGGTAATCGGACACGGCGCGGTCCACCTCCGCCTGGTCGGTGGATCCCGAGGCGGCGAGCCGGCGCTCCCGCTCGGCGCTCTTGCGCAGGTAGTCCTCGCTGGCGAGCGCCGCCCGCACGTCGGCGGCGGCGGCCTCGATGTCCTGCACGCGCGTGCCCGCTTCCAGCAGGCCGAGCTCGGCGCGGGCGGCGGCCTCCTCGTGCCGGCGCGCGTCGACGGCCAGCTTCTCGAGCGAGTCGTCGAGCTGGGCCACCGGCTGGTCCGGCTTCACCCAGTCCCCGCGGTGGACCGGCACGGCCACCACGCGGCCGGCGGCCTCGAAGGCGAGCACGCGATCCTCGTCCTCGACGAGGCCCTGGAAGCCCGGGGGCACGCGGGCGGGCCCGCGGCAGCCCACCGCCAGGCCGAGCAGCAGCCACGGGTTCTTGATCAGTCGTCTGATAATGCGTGCACGTTGCCACAACCCGGAGGCCCGGGCAACGGCCGCTCACTGGGCGCAGTTGGCGGCGACGCACTGGCCGCTGCAGCAGTCGTCGTCGTTGACGCATCCGCCGTTCGACTTGCAGCAGGTCCCCCCATCCGAGCAGACCAGCTGGCCGCAGCAGTCGCCCGCGGCCTGGCAGTGCACGCCCGGACTCTGCGAGGGCGTGCCGACGCAGCAGCTGTCCCCCTGGCACTGGCCGCCCTGGCACTGGAAGCCCACCACGCACGTCTCTCCGGGCGCCAGGCCGCAGGAGCTGCCCGAGGTGCACACGCCGCCCGTGCAGGTGCCCTCGCAGCAGTCGGCGTTGCTCTGGCACGTGTTCCACGAGCAGCAGTGCCCAGTGTCGGGCCGGCAGCTCAGGCCCGGGCAGCAGTCCGCGTCGCAGCCGCAGCCCTGGGGGCGGGGGCCGTTGCCGTTGCCGTTCCCGGAGGGGGTGTCGATGCAGCACAGGTTGCCGTAGCGGCAGACGCCCGCGCAGCACTGGCCGTCGCTCTGGCACGAGGACTGGAGCGCGGTGCAGCCGCCGTCGGTGCCGATCGCGCAGACCTCTCCCGCCGATCCGCCGCTGAGGGCGCTGCACACGCCGCCGGTGGCCCCGCCGCCGGGGGCGACGCAGTACCCTGCCGCGCCACACGTCAGCCCCTCGGGGCACGCGCCGCCGTCGCCGCAGTAGTAGGCGAGGTCGCCGGGCACGTAGGTGGGGCAGGCCGCCAGGAAGACCGCGGCCGCGAGCGACAGCGCGGACCTCATGGCCGCTCCGTCTACCACGTGCACGCCGCCGCGACGACACCGGCGACGCCCGCGATGGCCAGGCCCAGACCGAGGCCCCGATCGAGGCGTGCGTTCGAGGCCGCCGAGGAGACGGCTGCGTAGGAGTAGGCCGGGGTCGTCGCCGCGCCGGCGGGCAGGCCGTCGAGCACCGAGCGCTCCGCCTCGAAGCCGTAGAGCTGCACGCCGAAGTAGGCGGCGGCGCCGCCCGCCGCCACGCCCAGGGCGCCGAGGACGATCGCGAGCGCGTGCGAGTGGTGGCGCGGGGGCGCAGGGGCGGCGACCACGGCGGCGGCCGGCGGCGCCGAGACGGCCGGCCCCTGTAGCGGCACCGGCGGCACCTCGACCACGGGCGGCGGCGCTTCCTCGGCGGCGAGCTTCGCTTGCACGTCCGCGAGCAGGGCCTTCGCCTGGTCCCGGTGCGCGCCGGCGGGCGACTCGCGCAGGTAGCTGCGGAACGCGAATTCCGCGTCCTTCCAGTCGGCCAGGGCGCGGTGGCACTGCCCGAGGTCGAAGAGCATCCCCGGCTTCGGGTCGAGCAGGTACGCCCGCTTGAGGTCCCGCAACGCGGCCTGGAACTCGCCCTCGTTGTACTCGAGCACCGACTGGTGCGCGAGCCGCAGCGCCTCCTTCCTCTGGCTTCCGGAGGGCGTATTGGCTAGAAGAACGACGAGGAAAACCGCCTGGCCCATGCCCGGCGGCCAGTCTAGCAGAGGAGCACCCATGAGCGCGAAACTCCCCACCACGAACAAGACGCTCCTCGCCTGGGTCGACGAGTGCGCGAAGCGCGTCAAGCCCGACCAGGTCGTCTGGTGCGACGGATCGGACGAAGAGAAGCACCGCCTCACCGAGCAGGCCGTCGCCGCGGGCATCCTGACCCCCCTGAACCAGAAGAAGCTGCCCGGCTGCTACCTGCACCGCAGCAACCCGAACGACGTGGCGCGCGTCGAGCAGCTCACCTTCATCTGCACCAAGACGAAGGAGGCCGCGGGACCCACCAACAACTGGATGGACCCGCAAGAGGCCTACGGCAAGGTCGGCAAGCTGCTCGACGGCGCGATGAAGGGCCGCACGCTGTACGTGGTCCCCTACCTGATGGGGCCCGAGGGCTCGCCCTACTCCAAGGTCGGCGTCGAGCTCACCGACAGCATCTACGTGGTGCTCAACATGCGCATCATGACGCGCATGGGGCGCGCCGCGCTCGAGCACCTCGGCGACTCGGCCGACTTCAACCGCGGCCTGCACGCGACCCTCGACTGCAACCCCGAGCGCCGCTTCATCTGCCACTTCCCCGAGGACAACACCATCTGGTCGGTGGGCTCGGGCTACGGCGGCAACGTGCTGCTCGGCAAGAAGTGCCTGGCCCTGCGCATCGGCTCGTACCTCGGGCGCAAGGAGGGCTGGCTCGCCGAGCACATGCTCATCCTGGGCGTGGAGAGCCCCGAGGGGCAGATGACCTACGTGGCCGCGGCGTTCCCCTCGGCCTGCGGCAAGACCAACTTCGCCATGATGATCCCGCCCAAGCGCTTCGCGGGCTGGAAGATCTGGACCGTGGGCGACGACATCGCCTGGATGCGCGTCGGCCCCGACGGCCGGCTGTGGGCGATCAACCCCGAGGCCGGCTACTTCGGCGTGGCCCCGGGCACGAACCACACCTCGAACCCGAACGCGATGGCGACGATCAGCCACGACACGATCTTCACGAACGTGGCGACCACCAAGGACGGCGACGTGTGGTGGGAGGGCAAGAGCGCGGAGCCGCCGGACGACCTCCTCGACTGGCAGGGGCGCCCCTGGAAGAAGGGCTCGGGCGAGAAAGCCGCGCACCCCAACGCGCGCTTCACCGCGCCAATGACCAACAACCCGGCGCTCAGCAAGCACGCGAACGACGCGCAGGGCGTGCCCATCTCGGCGATCATCTTCGGCGGTAGGCGCTCGACCACCGTGCCGCTCGTCTTGCAGAGCTTCAACTGGACGCACGGCGTGTTCCTGGGCGCCACCATGGGCTCGGAGACCACGGCCGCGGCGACGGGCCAGGTGGGCGTGGTGCGCCGCGACCCGATGGCCATGCTGCCGTTCTGCGGCTACGACATGGGCGAGTACTTCGGCCACTGGCTCGCGATGCAGCGGGCCATCAAGTACCCGCCCAAGATCTTCCAGGTGAACTGGTTCAGGAAGCGCGACGGCAAGTTCCTCTGGCCCGGCTACGGCGAGAACATGCGCGTGCTCAAGTGGATCATCGACCGCGCGCTCGGGCGCGTGGGCGGCCAGGAGACGCTGCTCGGCTGGGTGCCCAAGGCGGACGACATCGACCTCTCGGGCATCAACGTGCCGCACGAGGACGTGGAGGCCGCGACCTCCATCGACCTCGCCGCCTGGAAGGCGGAGCTCGCCTCCGAGGCCGAGTGGTTCCAGAAGCTCGCGAAGACGCTGCCGAAGCCGCTCGAGCTGCAGCGGCAGCTGCTCATGGCGCGGCTCGAGTAGCGGGAACGCGAACTGCAAGGGGCGCCCGCCGGACGGCACGGGCGCCCCTCTCCTGCCGGCCTAGCTCACCGTCGGGGCCGTCGTACCCACCGGGGCGGTCGGCGCAGTCGTCCCGCCGCCGTTCCCGGCACCCGTGCTACCGCTCGCGCTGCTCCCGCTCGGCACCTGCGCCAGCGAGCCCGCCGCGTCCACCGCCGCGCTCTGCCCCGGGGGCGTGGGCCCCGGGAGGTTGCTCGCGAGGGGCTGTCCCGTGGGGCTGACGAGGACCAGGCCGGGCTTGCCCAGCGCGGTGATCGCCGCCTTCTGGTTCTTCCCCTTCACGCCGCGGAGCGCCTTGGTGGTGGCCGCCAGCGCCGCGGAGACGGCCTTCTCGGCCGCCGTCTTGCTGCTCTTGGGCTTTGCGGGGTTGATCCCGAAGTCGACCAGGATCGGGTTGTTCGCGCCGAACTGCGCCTTCAGTGCGTGCGTGTAGTTCAGCACGAACTGCCGCGCGGCCGGCTCCACCGCTGCCCACGCGGCCAGCGCCTGCTTCAGCGCCGTCCGCGCGTCCGTGACCGCGCCGTAGCTCGACTCGTAGCTCTCGATCTGCGTCGAGATCTGCGCACTCGTCATCGAGCTGCTCGCGATCGTGACCGACGACTTCGCCGGGATGTCCTTCTTCGTGCCCGCGTCCAGCGCCTTCAACTTCTGGACGAAACCACCCGGGCTGCTCGTCTTGGTGTTGCTCGCCATTGCTCCATCCACCTTTCGTTGCTCGCGGGCGTTGCCCGCAATCGGCCCGGCGTGATTGCCGGGTCCTACCAACTCCCCTTGCAAGGACCCCCCCGAAATCGTGCCAAGTGACTCAAGATCCGAATCGCGCACGAGATTTTGGCGATGGCCGCCCTCGCCGGCCCGGTCGATCTCGTCGCTTTCGACGAGAATCTCGTCGGTTTCGACGAACGCTCGTCGCTTTCGACGAGCTCGGAGCCCAAGTGCCCGCAATCCTTGGGGCACGCCCGGAGCGCTGACCCGTTCCGTCCGCGGAGAGATGGCATTCGTCCGTGGAGAGATGGCATTCGCCTGCGGAGAGATGGCATTCGCCCGCGGACGGATGGCATTCGCCCGCGGAGAGATGGCATTCGTCCGCGGACGGATGGCATTCGCCCCGGGAGAGATGCCATTCGTCCCGGGAGAGATGGCATTCGTCCGCGGACGGATGGCATTCGTCCGCGGAGAGATGGCATTCGCCCGCGGAGAGATGCCATTCGCCCGCGGAGAGACGCCATTCGTCCGCGGAGAGATGGCATTCGTCCGCGGAGAGATGGCATTCGCCCGCGGAGAGATGGCATTCGCCCGCGGAGAGATGCCATTCGCCCGCGGAAGGAAGCCGTCGCTCCGCGGGACGGCGGCCTACGTCTGCCCCTGGTCCCCGAGGTCGAGGTTCACGAAGCGGTTCACTTCCTTCTGGAAGAGGACCGGGATCACGCCGACCGGGCCCGAGCGCTGCTTGCCGATGATGATCTCGGTGGGCTGGTCGCGCATGTCGAGCCCCTCGGTCTCGTCGCGGTGCAGGAAGAGCACCACGTCGGCGTCCTGCTCGATGGCGCCGGACTCGCGCAGGTCGGAGAGCATCGGCTTGCGCGCCTTCTTCTCCACGTCGCGCGAGAGCTGCGCGAGCGCCACCACCGGCACCGAGAGCTCCTTCGCGAGCTGCTTGAGCGCGCGCGACATGACGGCGACGTCCTCGGCGCGCGAGCTGTTCGAGCGCATCGCCGGCGCCTCCATGAGCTGCAGGTAGTCCACCACGATGAGCCCGAGCTTCCCCTGCATGCGGCTCTTGAGCCGCCGCGCCTTGGAGGCGATCTGGCTGGCGGTGAGCACCGAGCTGCCGTCGAGGAACAGGTGCGTCTTGTAGAGCTTCGCGCACTGCTCGTCGATCTTCTGCCAGTCGTAGGTGGAGAACTCGCCGGTGCGCAGCTTCTGGCTGTCCACGCCCGCCTCGCTCGCGAGGATGCGCTGCACGAGCTGCTGCTCGGGCATCTCCAGCGAGAACACCGCGACCACCTCGCTCTTGCGCGCGGCGGCGTGCACCGCGAAGTTGAGCGCGAGGGTGGTCTTCCCCATGGCGGGGCG
This sequence comes from Myxococcales bacterium, assembly GCA_035508175.1. Lineage (GTDB taxonomy): Bacteria > Myxococcota > Myxococcia > Myxococcales > JAKAPL01 > DATJNL01. Next base: position 2,264 of record DATJNL010000086.1, on the reverse strand, counting down.
GCCGGCGACGATGATCAGCTCGCCGCCGTGCAGGCCAGTGGTCTTGCGGTCGAGGTCGACGAGGCCGGTCTCGAGGCCGGTCACGCCGCTCGGCGACTGCATCAGGATCTCGAGCGACTTGACGGTGTCCTTGAGCAGCTCGCCGATCTGCACGAGGTCCTTGCCGCTGCTCTTCTGCGTGGCGGCGAAGAGGATCTGCTCGGCGGCGGCCGCGAGCCCCTCCACCGGCACCGTGTCGTCGCGGGTGAGCTCGAGGATCTCCTGGGCCGCCGCCTGGATGGAGCGCCGCAGCGACAGCTTGCGGACGATCTCGGCGTAGTGGCGCGCGTTCGGCGTGGAGGCGAGGCCGCTGTCGAGGCCGGAGACGTAGGTGCGCGCCTCGACCTCGTCCACCGCCGCCAGCTCGCGCATGCGCGCGGGGATGGTGACGGCGTCGACGACCTTGCCCTCGGCCCACAGCGCCAGCATGGCCTCGAAGGCCTGCTGGTGCAGCCCGAGGTGGAAGTCCTTCGCCCCCAGCACCTCGATCACGTCGTCGAGGACGGCGGGATCGAGCAGCACCGCGCCGAGCACCGCGCGCTCGGCGTCGCGATCCCAGGGGACCCGGGCGCTGCCGCGCGGCTGCGGCTCGCCCAGCGGTTCGACCGCGCTCATGGCGGCCGGCTAGTGCTCGGCAGCGACGGTGAGCTTCACCTTGGCGATGACTTCCGAGTGCAGCCGGACCTCGACCTCGAAGTCGCCGAGCTGCTTGATGGGCTCGGGGAGGTGGATGGAGCGGCGGTCGATGGAAATCCCCTGCGCGGTGAGCGCCTCGGCGATGTCCAGCGCCGTGACCGAGCCGTAGAGCTTGTCCTGCTCGCCCACGCGCCGGCCGATGGTGAGCTTCGCCGCCTCGAGCCGCCCGGCGAGGTCGCCCGCCGCCGCCTTCTGCTTCGCCTTGCGGGCGACCGCGACCTGCTTCTCGTGCTCCACGTGCTTGAGCGAGGCCTCGGTGGCGAGCACCGCCTTCTTGCGCGGCACGAGGTAGTTGCGGCCGAAGCCGCGCTTCACCTCGACCACGTCGCCCGCCTTGCCGAGCGCGGGCACGTCCTCCCGCAGGATCACTTTCATGTTCATGACGTTCTCCTAGATGCCAAGAGTGTGAGTTGCATGCTTCAACGTGGCCGGGAGGGCGCCGAGGGGGGCACAGCTGCAAGGCGCGACCGAGCGAGGACCGGAAGCGTACGACGTTGTACGCTGAGGACCGCAGCGACCGAGCAACGCAGCAGATGTGCCCTCATCGGCGGCCGACCTCCTAGCCCTGGATCGTGGCGTAGGGCAGCAGCGCCAGCTGGCGCGCCCGCTTGATGGCGTTGGCCACCGCGCGCTGGTGCTCGGCGCAGTTGCCGCTGATGCGCCGCGGGATGATCTTGCCGCGCTCGGTGAGGAAGAACTTCAGCCCCTGGTTGTCCTTGTAGTCGACCTTCGCGGTCTTGTCGGCGCAGAAGCGGCACACCTTGCGCCGGCCGAAGCCCGCGCCGCCGCCGCGACCGCCGCGCCCGCCCTCGGCCCGGCCGCCGTCGCGACCGCCGCCCCACTCGCCGCCGCCGTAGCCGCCGCCTCCCCCGCCGCCGCCGTAGCCGCCGCCCCCACCGCCGCCGCCGTAGCTGCGACCGCCGCCGCCGCTGCTCCGCCCGCCCATGTCACTGCCGCCACCGCGGCCACCACCCATCGATCGTTCCATTTTCGTCGTCTCCGTTGAAAGGGGTTATTCCGGCGCCGGTTCGGCGGCCGCTTCGTCGGCCAGCTCTTCGGGGATCGCCTCGAGGTCCGGGGCGCCTTCGGGAGTCGCGGGCCGGGGCGCGCGCTCGTCGATGTCGCCCGCCAGCTTCACGTCGGGCTCGGTGGGGCGCGTCTCCGCGTCGACGAGCTTCTTCACGAGCGAGCTCTGGAAGCGCACGACCTCCTCGGAGTTGCGGAGGTGGCGCTCGACCTCCTCGACGGTCTTGCCGTTGCCGAGGTAGCTCATGTGCACGTAGAGCGCGCGGCTCGCCTTGGCGATGTCGAAGGCGGTCTTCTTCCGCCCCCAGAACGTGAACTTGACGACCCGGCCGTTCTCGCGGGCCACGATGGCGCGCAGGCGCTCCGCGGCCTTCTCGGCGGCCTCGTCGGTCTGGTCGTTGGGGAGCACGAAGACCGTCTCGTACTCGTTGGGCCAGCCCTTGCGATCGGGGCGGGCGGTGCGGCTCGGGTTCTTCGGGGTCTGCTCTTCCATGTGTGCTCCT
>DATJNL010000085.1:0-9957 GCA_035508175.1 Myxococcales bacterium | reverse complement strand
GTGGTCATGCGTGGCGGATCGCAGGGGCTGCGATCGCGTCTTGTGGTCATGCGTGGCGGATCGCAGGGGCTGCGATCGTGTCTTTTGGTCTTGCGGGCCGGATCGCAGGGGCTGCGTTCGCGTTTTGTGGGCTTGCTTGGTGGATAGCAAGGGCTGAGATCGCGGCTGGCGGCGCTGCGGGATCGGTGACGGCAGTTGCGAAGGTGCCTGCCGAGGCTGCGAGGTCAATCGCAGGAACCGCAATCCAGCCTGGTGAAGCTGCTCCGTCGTGCGCGGGGGTCGCGATCACTCCATGCGGGGGTGCTTGCTGGCCGACGTCGGCGAGGAAGGGACCAAGATCGGCCCACGACTTCAGCGCTTGCGGTAGATGACCCAGTACGGCGTGCCCTGCGTGTAGTGCCGATCGATGGATCCCAGCCGATCGGCGGGGAAGGGGGGCCGGTCGTCCCCTCCGGCGATCCAGATGGATCCGGAGATCACCTGATCGTGAGGGGCGCGCTCGCCGTCGAAGATGCCGAAGGCCCTCGGACCCCCCTCGCGCAACTTCTTGGGGTCCAGGTCGCCCCAGAAGCCCAGCAGCGCCTGGTCCATGAACGCGGGGGGTAGGTACATGGGTCGGCCGTGCCGGTCTGCGAAGGCGATCTGCAACGCCATCCCTTTGCCGTCATCGAGCCCACCCCCGTTGTCCTGCTCGAAGACCTTGGGGTAGTCGACGAAGTACTTGCGCAGTGTCAGGCCGCCGTCGAACAGCACCGCAGCGATGAGCGTGCCAACCACGAGCCGAGAGGGCTTGGCCGTCTCGAGCCAATCGGCGACCACCAGCGCGCAGATCAACACGAGCACCGGCGCCACGAAGGCCCAGCGGTTCGGGTGAGGAACGTCGTCGGTGGTGAGCGAGTCCGGGATGGAGCTCAGGAGCACGAGCACCGCCAGGAAGAGCGGGAAGGGCTCGCGGCGCCTCTTCCAGAAGTAGGGGAACGACAGCACCAGCGGGATCCACATCCAGAGCGACAGGAAGCCGGTCTCGAAGTTGTGCCAGTGCGAGTGGTGCTGCTGGCCCACGCGGAAGAGGTAGTCGGGCGCGAAGTGGGAGAAGTAGTTCTCCACGAAGAGCTTCAACCCGGCGAGGTGGGTGCGGCCCCCGCCGAAGACCGACATCGTGTTCAATCTCGCGACCAGAACGCCACGGTGAATCAGCATGAAGATCGCGAGCGGGAGCGCCACGATCGCGGCGGCAGCCGGCAGCGGCCAGACCTTCTTCCGCGTCTCGCGATCGAGCAGGAAAGCGGCCGTGGCCGTGGCGACCGCGAGCGGCATGAGGAGACGCGCGGCCGCGTAGGTGTAAGTGGCGAGGCCGAGGAGGGCCCCGGCCACCGCGGCCCGGCGCACCGTGGGCCGCTTCGAGAACGCGATGACTCCGGCGATGCCGAGCATAAGCAGTGCGAGGAGACTCGACGTCTCGACGAGCGCCAGCCGACCGTAGAGGAAGACGACAGGAACCTGGAGGCTGAAGAGCGCCATCCAGCGCGCGAGCGCGGCCCTGCCCGTCAGCTCGCGGACGCACCACCAGAGCAGCGCCGCCGTGAGGATGACGAACAGGACGCTCGGGGCGCGCACACCCACGGCGTCGTTCCCGAAGAGCGCCGTCGTGAAGGCGGCGACGTAGAGTCCGATGGGGCTCTTCCAGTCGTCGAGCGCGCGGAAATAGAGGGGGAAGGAGGTGCCGTACTGGTCGGTACCGGTGCGCCAGATCGCCCGTGCGTTCAGGCCCACCGATACGTCGTCGGACGAGAGCCCGGCCGGATTCGAAGAGAGGCGGAAGCCGAGCGCGAACAGCATGCCCGCGGCGGCGAGCAACCAGGCGGTCATCTCGAGGGACGGGAGCCGCGCCTTCCAGACGGGCAAGCCTCTTCTCGGCGTCGCCGGCTTCGATTCTCGCGCTGGCTCGGGCACTAGCGACTCGGGGTGCCCTTCGGAGCGCTCGGTTCATCGATCAGGTGATGCGCCTGGGGAGGCATCGGCCCGCCAGCCTTAGCAACCGAGCCGCGCTCGCGTCAACGCGAGGATCCTCCTCTTCGCGCGCTCGAGCGTCCAGGCGTGAGACGCGCGGAATCAGCCTACGCCCGCAGCGAGGCCACGAGCGACGAGCTGCGCCCCGCGGCGCGCTCGGCCAGCGCGAAGGGGGCCCACAAGGGCAGCGAGGCCAGGCCGTACCAGGCGGTGCCGCGCGCCACGCCTTGCGCCTTGCCGTGCGAGCGCACCCAGTTCTGGAACGAGAAGGCCCAGCTCGCGGGGTCGGTCACCGAGGCCACGCGCACGTCGCGCAGCTCGGCGGCGCGGGCGAGGCGCTCGAGGGCGGGGCGGCTGAACACGAGCGGGTGGCGGGGCGCGTGCAGGCCGGACCAGTAGGCGCCGAACAGCTGGTGCGACCAGGAGCCGGCGTCGGGGGTGAGCACGAGGATCTGGCCGCCGGGCTCGAGGAGCTCGCGGCAGCGCGCGAGCACGCGGCCGGGGTCGAGGAAGTGCTCGAGCACGTTGTTCATCACGATGGTCTGGTAGCGCCCCTCGAGCTCCAGGTTTGGCTCGAGCTCGCGGGCCAGGTAGCGGATGGGCGTCCCCTCGAAGCGCGCGGCGAGGGCGGGGTTGCGGTCCACGCCGGTCAGGTTGGTGTAGCCGGCGTGCGCGAGCGCCTGCAGGAACTGGCCGCTGCCGCAGCCCAGGTCCACGATGGCGGCGGCGCGGTCGGCGGGCAGCCAGCGCGCGTAGCGCGACACGAGCAGGCGCGACTGCACGCCTTTCAGGAGGCCGAGCAGGCCGTCGCGCGAGCCGGACACGTGCGGCCGGTAGTCGGGCGGGTAGTAGGAGAGCAGCGCGTCGAGCGTGGGCTGCGGCGTCTGGAACACGAGGCCGCACTCGGGGCACTCGAGGAAGCTGCTGCTCGTGGGCAGCCCGTGCTCGAAGTCCCGCACGGCGGCGTGCGCGGGGACACAGGCCTGGCCTCCGCACACCGGGCAGGGGGCCGCCATCCCGCCTCAGCTTCGCGCCGGCTCGGAGCTCGGGTAGCCCACTTCCACGCTCTCGTCGAAGGGGCGCACGTGCTCCTGGTCTTCCTTGAGCTTCGGCACCGGCAGCTCGATGGGATACTGGCGGTCCTTGGGCACGTCGGCGGGCTGCGCGGTCTTCTGGTTGATGTAGTCCACGCCCACGAAGTCGCGGAAGCCCAGGTTCCACACCTGCTGCCGCCGGATGCGCATGGGCGCGTCCTCGTCCCAGGTGTTGATGAACCAGCGGGCGGTGATGCGCTTCCAGAGCGGCTCGAGCGGCTTCATGAACGCGGGCGCCTCGAGGCGGTACTCGGAGGCCACGAGGCAGCGGTTGGGGCCGCGGTCCTCGAGGTGGATGGTCTGGTCGACCACCAGCCCCAGCTTGCCGAACTGGTACGAGCGGATCACGTTCGGGTTCTCGAGGAACATGAAGCCGTACGACGAGGTCTTCAGCTTGATGATGGGCAGCCGGTAGAAGCGCTCCACCAGGCACCACTCGTTCTGCTCGGCGGTGATCTTGTAGCGGCTGTAGTACTTGAAGTGCGTGCCCACCACGTGCTGGTGGTCGAAGTAGTTCCAGATGACCACTTCCTTGGAGCAGTCCATCTCCTTCTCGCAGCGTGAATACAGGGTCGCCATGGCTCAGTTCCTCCCCGCGCGCGCGGTCTCGACGAGCTGCACGTAGATGTCGCCGTCCTTCACCGTGACCTTGTACTCCCGGCTGCCGAGCTTCGGGTTCGTGAGGCAGCTGCCGTCGGCGGCGGAGAACTGGTAGCAGTGCCAGAGGCAGGTGAACACGCCGTCTCTCATCTTGTGGTAGCCGATGGGCCCGCCGAAGTGGCGGCAGATGTTGCTGATGGCCTTCACCTGGCCGTCGTAGCGGTACACCAGGATGTCGTGGCCCTCGACCCACTTCGAGAACTGGCCGTGCGGCTCGAGCTCGGTGACGGCGCCCACGCGGGTGAGCTCGGGCTCGGTCTGGGTGGAGCGGGCGTGCAGCGCGACGGATGCCATGAGTCGAAACCTCCGATCGAGCGGAGGTGTAGCAACTGCCCGCGCCCCTCGTCAATCCAGGCGCCGGCCGCGACTTGATCGCGGTCAAGTGAGCGTCGCGCCGCTCTGCGGCGCCCGGCCTAGCACCGACACCCAGGTCTTTCGCGCCTCTCGCAGGAAGGGCGTCGGCCGCCGCGAGAGCGCGAGCCACTCGCTCGGCGTGTAGACGATCAGGTCCATCGCGCCGAACGTTCGCCTCAGGTCGGCGAAGGCGCTGCCTCGCTCGGGCCACGGGAGGGAGGTCTCGTGGACGAGGATGAGGTCGACGTCGCTGTCGGCCGTGGCCCGTCGGGCCGCGTGGCTGCCGATGAGCAGGACCCGCTCCGCCCGCCCCCGAAGCAGGGCCGCGAGGCGGCGGACGAGCTCCTGCCGAGACCAGCGCGGCGGCTCGGGCCAGACGATCGCAGGCCTCATCGCCGGTGCGCCTCTGGCCTGGGCTAGCCAGTCCAGTGCTCGCGAGGAAGGGGCCACTCGAGGATGGAGTCTAGCAGCTCGAACCGATACCGCCCCAGAGATCCTCGCGTGGCCCCGGTCCTCCTCGAGGCTGCTACTGTGCCCAGGTGCTTCCCTTGGTGCTCCTGCTCCTCTGTGCCGGCACTCCGGTCACCGACGCCCCGCCTCCTCGCGACGCTCCGCTCGAGCTGCCGCCCGTCCCGCCTCCACCGCCGTCGGTGGCCCCCGAGGCGGCCGTGGGGCTGCGCCGCCTCTTCGAGGTCGGCATCCACGGCGGCCTCGACGTGGATGAATACTCTCGCGGAGCGCAGCCGGGCTTGCCCACGACCTGCGGAGCCTTTTCGGTGTCATCGCCGGGATGCCCTTTCTCGGGCTCCCAGCAGGGCGCCGGTGTGGGGCTCTATCTTCGCGGAGGACTGCAATTCAATGACCGCTGGGGCGCCGAAGTCGAGGGGTCGTTCGGAACCACCGCCGAGTTCCAGGGATTGTTCGGTCCCGCGTCCAGCCAGACCTACGTTCGCGGCGCGCTCACCGGCGAAGCCACCTTCGGCGACTGGTTCACGCTCGCGCTCGGCCCGGTCGTGAGCAGCGCCTTCCAGCAGACACTCGTCGGGGTCGACCTGACGCACGGAGTGTCCAACTTTGCCACCGAGAGCGCGACCGCCGTGGGAGGCACACTGCGTACCGACTTTCACCTGGCGCCCTCGCGCAGCCCCTCGGGGCGCAGCGCCTTCACGCTCGGCCTGGCCGTCGACCTCGGCGAAACCGTCGCCGGCGATGCCTTCTCGTCGGACGGTCTCGCCGTGGGCGCCTACGCCACCGCCGGGTGGGCCTGGTACTGACAGGTCGTCTCGTGGCTGGGTCAGCTACCGAGCCGCACCACCGAGCCTCGTCGCCGGTAGCGGTGCGCGGGGACCTCCCACGCGCACCGCGGCGCACACGAGAGATTGGGCTCGCCTCGACGCTCAGAGTCTTTTCCGCTGCTCACGCCTCGGGTGCCCGCTTCGCTTCGGTCTCAAGGCTACTTCTGGTCGCGCGCCCACGCGACGTAGCGGCGCAGGCCTTCTTCCAGCGAGATCTTCGGCTCCCAGCCGAGGAGCGCGCGGGCCTTGCGTGGGTCGGCGCAGGTGAGCGGCACGTCGCCGGGCTGGTCGGGCTTGCGGTCGAGCTGGGCCTTCACGCCGGAGGCCTTCTCGAGCGCGGCCACCAGCTCGGTGAGCGTGACCGGGTGCGAGCCGCCGAGGTTCACGGCCTCGAACGTGGGCCAGGCGCGGTCGCCCGCGGCCAGCACGCCCGCCACGATGTCCGCGACGAAGGTGTAGTCGCGCGCGCTGCGGCCGTCGCCGAAGAAGGGGAGCGGCTGGCCCTCGCGCAGCAGGCGCGCGAACTTGGCGATGGCGAGGTCGGGCCGCTGCCGCGGGCCGTAGACCGTGAAGAAGCGCAGCGCCACGATCTCCATGGCGTAGAGCGAGCGGTAGGCGGCGCAGAGCAGCTCGCCGGCCACCTTGGTGGCGGCGTAGGGCGACACCGGGCGGTCGACGCGGTCTTCCTCGGAGAACGGCGCCTGCGAGCGGGCGCCGTAGACGCTGCTCGAGCTGCCGAAGACGAAGCGCTTCACCCCGCGCAGCCGGCAGGCCTCGAGCAGGGCCGCGGTGCCGGTGACGTTCACGTGGCTGTAGAGCGCGGGCTGCTCGATCGACGGCCGCACGCCCGCGCGCGCCGCCAGGTGGAAGACCACCTCGGGCGTCTTGGCCAGGGCCTTCGCCACGTCGTCGGGGCGGTTCAGATCGCCCTCGACGAGCGTCACGCGATCGCGCACCGGGGCCAGGTTGGCGCGCTTCACCGCGGGCGCGTAGAAGTCGTCGAAGCTGTCGAGCACGGTGACGCCGTCGCCGCGCGCGAGCAGCGCCTCGACCAGGTGCGACCCGATGAAGCCCGCGCCGCCGGTGACGAGCACGTTCATGGGCCGCGTAGATACCGTGCCCTCCGGCGGACTGACAAGGGCCTGGACCCCCCGGGCGGCTGCGGAGGTGAAGGCCGGGTCACGAGAGCATATGATGGTGCACATGGACCGAGACGAGCTGCTCCAATGGGTCGAGGCTCGCCGCGCGGCGTCCGAGCGCGAGACCCAGGAGCTTGCCCGGGCAGGGCCACCGCACGACTCGTTCGCGAGGGCACTTCGCTTGATCGCCCTCGGCGCGGCGACACTGGGCTGGCCGTTTCCGGAGGACGCGGTCACGCGCCGGGAGAACGAGCAGGCCGCCGAGGCTTGGGCCAAGCTGCGGCGCCGGCTCGGGAATCGATGACCGCCGAGGGCGCTCGGCTCGCCCGAAGCGTCCTGAGCCCGGCGCTGGTTACTCCAGCCGGTACACCTCGAGCGGCGGGAACTTCGCGAGGAGCCGCGCCTTGCCCTGCTGGGCCCAGCGGGCGGCGAAGCCCGCGAGCTTCGCGTCGGAGGGGCCGAGCACCAGGAAGCGGAAGCCCTGTGCGCGGAAGGCGGCGGGCGAGTCCGGCGGATCGGCGAGGAGGCGGTGCCGCTCGTCGTAGAGCGACTGGCTGAAGCCGAAGGATTCGACGCCCCAGTCCCAGTGCGGCTGCGGGATGCCGCCGTAGAGCGCGTACACGTTGCCGTGGTCGGTGCGATAGACGGCCTCGCCCTCGCGGACGAGCGGCCGCAACAGGTCGATGGCCTGCTGGTCGGCCGGCGGCGGCGGCCCGTCGATCTGCTTGCAGAAGAAGATGCCGCGCAGATCGAGCGTGAGCGCCGCCGGCCAGGTGACGCCGAAGAAGATCATCGTCGCGAAGGCGGCGCCGCCGGGAATCCGCAGCCGGCGGCTGGCGAACGCCTGGGCGAGCGCCGCACAGGCGAGGACGGCGAGCGCGAGCTGCGTCACCATCGAGAACTTCACGATGTCCCACGAGTGCTCGTAGCGGAACAGGTTGCGCGCGAGGAGGCCGCCGACCGCCAGCACCGAGAGCAGGAGCCGCTCGCGGCGCAGCGCCCACAGGCCGAGCAGCCCCAGCGGCAAGAGCAGGCCCAGCGACTGGAGATTCCAGCTCAGCACCTCGCGCAGCGGGGTGTCGCGCCAGATGGGCTGGAAGGCGAGCGCGGTGCCCTTCGGCTCGGCGACGGAGGCGAAGAAGCCGTGCAGCAGCCGCGCGCCGGCGAAGACGAGAGCGGCCCAGACGGCCAGCACGAGCAGCCGCCGCAGCGACAGCCACCAGCCCCTCGTCGCGGCCGTCACCACGATTGCCGGCAGGAGGCAGACGAAGAGGACGACCTGCGCGAACGACAGCAACAGGCAGAGCAGCGACAGCAGCCCCCACCACCACGGGTTGCGCCAGCCGGTCGCGCGGCCCGGCAGCAGCAGGAGGATGCCGGCGAAGAGGGGGATGCCGAGCGACCAGGGATGCTGCAGGAAGTTCGAGATCACGGGCGGCGTGATCCAGGTGCCGGCGGCGTGGCAGTCGCTCACCAGGAACGACGAGAGCGGCGAGTAGTCGTGGCAGAAGAAGGGCGCGCCGCCCGCGAACAGCACGCCGAAGGCCATCACCGGTGGGCCCGCGCCGCCTCCCACGAAGCGCTCACCCAGAAGCCAGAAGAGGCTGAAGGTGTACGCCCAGAGCAAGAGCGCCAGCAGGTGCACGCTGGCCACCATGTTCAGCCGGCCGAGCATGGACGAGAGCGCCGCCGCCACGAGGTCGGCCGCGTAGTGGTAGCGGATCTCGTAGTTCGAGAACGTGAGGTTGCGCGGCGGGTAGACGCCGTTCTGCATCTCGAGCGGAATGGAGATGTGGCCCGAGTTGAGGCACTCGTCGTGCTCGGAGTAGCGCAGCTCCGGGCCGAGCAGGACCAGCGTGGCGGCGGCCATGCCGACCCACATCCAGGGGCTCGTGCGCCGGAGGGGCCCCCTCACCCCGGCCCTCTCCCCCGCTGGGGGAGAGGGGGTCTGGGGAATGGGTGTTTCCTTGCGGAGGTACGACCAGAGGCCCAGTCCCGCGCAGAGCAGGGTTCCGAGGAACAGCCCCAGGTAGAACGAGTGCCTCGCGAGCCCGATCGCGTGGACGGCCACCGCCCAGAGCGCGAGCGCCGCCCCGGGCGCCAGGAAGCGCGCGAGCCGCTCGTCGCGCGTGGCGCGCCGCGCGAGCCCCAGCCCCGCGCGCCACACGAGCGGCAGCAGCGACAGCAGCGGGACTGCAGCGAACCGGCTCAGCAAGAGGGTTTTCCGGGACCGCGCGCTGTCTCCGCACCCCCGAGCTGCTCGCGTGGGTCGCTACTTGGCATAAAAGAGCTCCAGCGGCGGCTCTTTCAGGCGGGCTTCCGCGCGGCCCTCCTTCACCCACAGGTCGACCTCGTTGTGCACGTGCACGTCCCAGGGGCCGAGCACGAACCAGCGGATGCCCTGCTTCTCGTAGTCGTCGATGGCCGGCCGCGGGTGGTCCACGAGATCGGTGCGCGAATCCCACGCGTGGTGGCTGAAGCCGAAGCTCGACGCGCCGTAGTCGGGCTGCTGCACCGGCAGGCCGCCGAGCAGGGCGTAGTCCGCGGTCGCGTCGCGGCGCCAGACGGCCTCGCCGGGGCCGATGTGCGCGCGCAGGTAGTCGATCATGCGCCGATCGGCGGCGGGCGCGGCGAGCGGGTCGAGCTTCGTCGTGTACCAGCCGTTGTACTTGCCGATCGCCGCCGTCCCGAGCCAGAGCACGGAGTGCGCGACCAGCGCCACCAGCGCCGGCGCCGCCAGCCAGCGCCACCAGGGGCGGCGGAAGGCCGCCCAGAGCGTCGCCGAGCCCGTCACCGTGAAGGCGATCTGCACGACCATCAGGAACTTCACGATGTCCCACGAGTTCGGATACCGGTAGAGCGAGAACACGCCGAGCCCCATGACGGCGAGGATGCCGAACACCAGCCGCTCGCGGCGCAGGAGCCAGAAGCCCACGAGCCCGAGCGGTAGCCCGAGCCCCAGCGCCATCGCGAGGTACAGGGCCCACTGCCCGATGGAGCCGCGCCAGAACGGCGAGAAGTCGAGGCGCAGGTACTCGGGCTCCGCCGTGTGCGCGAAGAAGCCGTGGAGGCGGCTCGCCGTCGCGAGCAGGGCAAGACCCCACAGGCCGAAGAGCAGGAGCTGCTTCCAGCGCTTGCCGGGCGTGGTGAGGCCGCCCGCCAGCGCTACGCTCGCGCCGAGGCAGCCGAACAGCACCACCTGGCTGAACGAGAGCAGCAGCAGCAGGACCGTGAGCGCCGCCCACCAGCCCAGCTCGCGCGCGCGCCGCAGCTGGAAGACGAGCAGGATCGCCATCCCCAGCGGCAGGCCGAGCGACCAGGGGTGCTGCAGGAAGTTCGAGGCCAGGGGCGGCATCAGCGAGAGGCCGTCGGCGGAGCAGTGGCCCTCGAAGTACTGGGGGAGCG
>DATJNL010000084.1:0-2427 GCA_035508175.1 Myxococcales bacterium | reverse complement strand
GGTCGGGCTCTACCGGCGGGCTACGCAGATCACTGACGTGCTCGCCGACCCCGACTACGGCCAGACGGAGGCGCAGCGGGTGGCCGGCTTCCGGACCATCATGGGTGTCCCCATGCTGCTGGACGGCGTCGTTGTCGGCGTGCTCTCGGTGTGGCGAACCCAGGTCGACGCGTTCAGCGACCGCGCGGTGGAAGTCCTCACGACCTTCGCGGCGCAGGCGGCTCTCGCCGTCCGCACCGTCGATCTGGTGCGGACGCTGGAGAGCCGCACGGACGAACTCGGGCGCAAGCTGAATCAGCTCGAGGCCCTGGGCACAGTGGGTCAAGCGGTGAGCTCCAGCCTGAACCTCACCGAGGTGCTCAATACGATCATCACCCAAGCGGTGCAGTTGTCCGGGTCGGACGGCGGCTCCATCTACGAGTTCGACGAGGACGCGAGGGAGTTCCGCGTCGAGACCGTCTGCGGTACCAGCCCGGAAGCGTTCGACGCTCTCCGCCGCGCCCGGATAAGCCTCGATGACACCTTTATCGGCAAAGCGGCGACGCTGGGCCGGCCCCTCGAGCTCACAGACCTTCGCGAGGCGCCGCTCGATCCCCACCTGAGCGCCCTGGCCGAGACCGGCTGGCGCTCCCTGGTGGCCGTGCCCATGCTCCGGGAGGGCCGCATCGTCGGTGCCATGGTCATCCGCCGCCATACCCCCGGGCGTGTCCCGCAGGAGATCTACGACCTGCTCGAGACCTTCGCCAGCCAGTCCGCACTGGCCTTGATCAACGCGCAGCTGTACCGGCAGCTGGAGCGGCAGAGCGCCGCACTCGAGGTCGCGAGCCGGCACAAGTCGGAGTTCCTGGCGAGCATGTCCCACGAGCTGCGCACGCCGCTGAACGCCATCATCGGCTTTTCCGAAGTGCTCCTGGAGCGCATGTTCGGGGAGCTCAACGAGCGCCAGGACGACTACCTGCGTGACATCTGGAGTTCCGGCAAGCATCTGCTCGAACTGCTGAACGACATTCTCGACCTGTCGAAGATCGAGGCCGGCCAGATGGTCCTGAACCGCTCGGAATTCGCCGTCCGCGAATCCCTGGAGCATTGCCTCTCGATGGTCCGCGAGCGAGCGCTCAACCAGAGAATCCTGCTGAACCTCGAGGTCGATCCCCAGGTCGGCCTGCTGGACGCCGATCGGCTGCGCTTCCGGCAAGTCGTGCTGAACCTGCTGTCCAACGCGGTGAAGTTCACTCCCGACGGCGGGCGCGTGGACGTCCGCGCCTCACTGCGTGATCAGGACCTCGTCGTGGAGGTGGTCGACACGGGACCGGGTGTGACGGCCGAAGACCGTCAGCGCATCTTCGACGCTTTCCAGCAAGGCGCCCGGCTGCCCAGGCAGACCGAAGGCACCGGGCTCGGGCTCACCCTGTCCAAGCGGATCCTCGAGCTGCATGGAGGCAGGATCTGGGTCGACAGCGAAGCCGGGCAGGGCAGCACGTTCGGTATCGCGCTGCCGGCCGGATCCGGGGAACTGGCGCTGGCGCCAGTCTCGCAGTCCGGCCAGGCTTCCGGTCTCCCCGCCGGGGCGGCCCCGGGCCCCGGGCCAACCGTCGTCGTGGTGGAGGACGACCGGCGATCCTTCGATCTGCTGCGGGTCTATCTCGAGGCGGCGGGCGCCCGCGTGGTCAGCGCCCGAGACGGCGAAGAAGGCCTGGATACGGTGCGCTCGCTGAATCCCGCGGGCGTTGTCCTCGACATCCTGCTGCCGGGAATCGACGGCTGGGAGGTTCTCGCCCGGCTCAAGGCCGATCCGGGGACGGCCGCGATACCGGTGATCGTGGTGTCGATGCTCGATGAGCGTGGCCGCGGCTTCGCGCTGGGCGCCGCCGAGTACCTCGTCAAGCCGGTGGGCAAGGATCAGCTGATGGCCGCCCTCTACCGCGCGGCGGCCATGCCGGAGCGGAAGCACACGGTGGTGGCCATCGACGACGATCCTCTCGCCATAGAACTGGTCCGGGCCAGCCTGGAGCCCGAGGGATGGACGGTGCTGGGCGCGGCGACGGGCCAGGAGGGGCTGGCGCTGATCCGGGAACGGCAACCTTCCGCCGTTCTGCTGGACCTGCTCATGCCCGGTATGGATGGCTTCGAAGTCGTGGAGGCGCTACGAGCGGACCCCGACACGAGAAACGTCCCCGTGGTCATCCTGACGTCCAAGTCCATGACCCAGCAGGACAAGGAGCGACTGCAGGGGCGGATCACCTACGTGGCGCGCAAGACGGATTTCGATCTGTCGGGCCTCGGGGGACTGCTTCGCTGGGCGAGCACGAGTGGCCCGGCCCCGGCCGCGGAGCCGGGATGAGTTACGTGATCCTGGTCGTGGAGGACAACGAGCGGAATCTCAAGCTGCTGCGGGACGTGCTCGAGTTCGCGGGCTATGACGTCCGG
>DATJNL010000083.1:0-6328 GCA_035508175.1 Myxococcales bacterium | reverse complement strand
CGCTTCTCGACCCGATTTCGTAAACGAAGGGAGATGCCAAGTGGGGCGGACCGGACTGTCCGGAGCCGCCTCGCGGACATTGAACGCGGGGGCGCTCTCGTTCCAGGGAACGACGGGCTGCGACTGCGACGCGCCGAGGTAGCGGGCGCGGGGGTTGCGGTCGAGGGCTTTGAGCACCACGGCGTCGAGGGCGAGCGGGATGTTGCCGGCGTATGTCGAGGGCGGCGGGATGGGGCGGCTGCGGATGGCTTCGGCGAAGTCCTGGGCGGTCTGGAAGCGCGCGCGGGGGTGGCGTTCGAGGGCGTGGAGGAGCACGGCGTCGAGAGCGGGCGGGACGTCGGCGGCGTATTCGGACGGCGCGGCGATGGGCTGGTTGCGCACGGCGTCGGCGAGCTGCGCGTCGGTCGTGCCCTCGAACAGCGGGCGGCCCACGAGCAGCTCCCACAGCACGGCGGCGAGGCTGAACACGTCGGAGCGCGGGTCGGTGAGGTTTTGGATCTGCTCGGGCGCCATGTAGCGAAGCGTGCCCTTGCGCATGCCGGCCACGGTGAGCGACTTCTCGCGGCGGATGCGGGCCACGCCGAAGTCGGTGAGCTTCACGGCGCCCTGGTTGGAGAGGAGGATGTTGCCGGGGCTCACGTCGCGGTGGACGAGGCGCAGCGGCTGGCCGTCGACCTCCAGGCGGTGGGCGTGGTGGAGGCCGCGGGCCACCTGCTCGGCGATGTACACGGCGAAGCGCGGGGCGAGGAGGTCGCGCGTCTTGCGGCAATGGTCCACCAGCGCGGCGGCGTTGCGGCCCTCGACGAGCTCCATGCACAGGTAGAAGCGGCCGTCGGCCTCGCCGAAGCCGTCCACGCGCACGAGGTTCGGGTGGTGGAGGAGCGAGGCGATGCGGCCCTCCTCGAGGAACATGGCCTTGAACATGGGGCTCTGCGCGAGGTCGGCGCGCACCACCTTGAGGGCCACGTCGCGGCCGGCGCCTTCGGCGCGCGCGCGGTAGAGCTCGCCCATGCCGCCTTGGGCGAGGAGGGAGAGCAGGCGGTAGGGGCCGAGGCGCTGGGCTGCGGATTCTGTCGCCGGGACGACGATTCACACAGTGTCGCACCCGAGGCCGACAGTCGAGGATGCCGGGCACGGCCAGGTCACGGCGACCCCCCGGCGGGGCTCGCAGGACCCCCTTCGCCTCCAGTGAGCTCAATGGCTTGGGCGTGGCCCGCCGCTTGCTGTCCATCCTCGCAGGCGGCCCGCACCGGAGCCGCCGGAGGATTCGCCGATGCGATTCGGGAGAGCGTGCTGGATCACCTTGCTGGCCTTGGGCGGCTGCGACGAGCCGCAAGCGATGTGGGGCACGGCGGGCGAGAGCGCCGCGGTCACGGCTCACGACAGCTCGAGGCACGGCACCTCGAGCGGCCCCACCGACAGCGCCGCGCCGCCCGATGCGGGCCTGGCCGCGGTCGAGCCGGACGCCGGCCCGGTCGCCGAAGCGGACGCCGGAGCGCCGGACGCGGGCGCCGTGAGCCCTGCGATCGCCCCGGACGCCGGCCCCGAGTGCCTCGCCGCGCAGACGCTTTGCGGCGATGCCTGCACGTCGCTCGCGAGCGACCCCTCGAACTGCGGCGCCTGCGGCGCGCTCTGCGCCGCGGGGCAGTCCTGCGTTGCCGGCGCCTGCGCGCTCGTCTGCGCCGGCGGCCGCACGGCCTGCGCCGGAAGCTGCCTCGACTTGCAGTCCGATCCCGACGACTGCGGCGCCTGCGGCGAAGCCTGCGCCGACGGCCAGGCCTGCGTCGAGGGCGCCTGCGTGCCGGCGGGCTGCGGCCGCTTCTCGGGCGAGACGGGCTCGAGCTGGACGCTGCTCGCGCCTTCGACGCTGGGCACGCCGGGCTTCTCCGACGCATCGCCGCCGGGGCAGACGGGGATCTTCGGCCTGCAGAACGAGACGCTCGTGGGCTACTCACCCGACACGGGCGCGTGGAGCTCGCTCACCGCGCCGCCGGTCTTCACCGGCAGCTGGCCCGGCCCGGCGTGGGTGGGCTCGGGGCTCTTCGTCGTCGCGGGCGGCCAGGTGCTGCGCTACGACATCGGCGGCGGCGCGTGGAGCTCGCTCCTCTCGGGCGTGCCCGACACGGGCGACAACGCCAACACCCACGACGACCAGCAGAACGTCTACACGGTGGACCTCGCGGGCCACGTCCTGCGCTACGGCGTCGCGGCCGGCGCGCTCACGGACCTGTCTCCCTCGACGCCGCTCGGGGCCGTGGCGCAGCCGCGCCTCGCCTACGACTCGTGCAGCGGCCTGCTGTACGTGGCGCCCTCCGCCGGTGCGCCGTCGCTCTTCTCCATCGACCCGGCCTCGGGCGCCACGGTGCCGCTCGCGCCCATCCCGGACACGCAGGTGAGCCAGATCTTCTGCGGCGACCGCTCCGGCCACCTGTACGCCGGCGGCAACCTCTCCGGCGCCTGGTTCTGGCAGTACACCATCGCCACCAACAGCTGGGCGCGCATCCCCTCCCCGCCCGCGAGCGGCGACGACCTGGGGGCCTGCACCGTGAGCGGCGACAACAACCTGTACTTCGCTGCGGGCAGCGGCGGCACGTTCGCGAGGCTAGCGTTGAAGTAGCTCTCCGGGGGCTGCCGCCCCCGCGCCCCTGCCGCTGCATGGCCTCTCGAGATCAGAGGCGCGGGTGGGCGGGGGATTGAGCGCGGGGCGGCGGGGCGGGTTCGGGGCCGGCCGGTCCACTCGCGGCTCGGCCTCGCCTGACTCGATCCCGCAGCGTATAGGCGCTCGTTCCTGAGTGGCATCGGCCTCGACGCTCGGTCCCTGCCGCCCCCTCACCCGCCCCGCCTCTCCACTCTACGAACCCCCTTCGACCCGAGTTCATGCATCCCAAACCTTGCCTGCGGCGCTGATCGAGACATGTTCGAGATCTGGTGCATAGGCGGTAGAGGGGTAAATGAAAGAGGGGAGGAGGGGGGCCGACGCGCAGGGGGTGCCGGGGCCCCCGGACGCGCCCGCAGCGCGCCCATGTTTGTGCACGAGCTACGGTACAACGCGGTCCCGCGCGTGGGGAGCGCGAGGACGGACCGGGGTGGCACCCCCGAGCAAGCGGCTCCCCCTCCGCCCCTCGTTCATCCGCCGCTACCCTTTGCACCGCGTCTCGAGATCGCAGCAGGGGCGCGGGGGCGGCAGCCCCCGGAACGAAGAATCACAGCGCATCGAGCCGGCGCACGCCGTCCATCTCGAGCACGAAGTCGGCGCCGAAGGCCTGCGCCGGCGTGAGGGCGCCGACCGGCTTCTTTTCCAGCGTGCGTTCCACCGCGCGCACCGCGGAGGCCGCGGTGAAGGCGTAGCCGTCGCCCAGCTCCAGCCAGCCCTGCGCTTCGTTGCCTTCGCGGTCGACCGTGCGCGCCCAGACGCGCGAGTGGCCTTCTCGCCGCTCCTGCTCGTCGGGGCCGGGGAAGCGCCGTTCGGCCCACGACAGCGCGGCGCGCTGCAGCGAGGGCACGCCGAGCGCGAGCTGCAGCACCGATCCGAACGCGGCGAGCGCCTTCGCCTGGCCGGGCGGCACCGCCATGTAGGTCGTGATGTCGGGGCAACCCGTGGAACGAAAGGCCGTCGCGAGATCGCCCCACGGGATCGGCACGGCGTGCCGCACGCCGTGCGAGAAGCGGATGTCCCGCGCGCCCCTGCCCAGCCGCCACGGCACGAGCTTGCCGCCCCGGCGGACGACGCCCCCCTTCGGCAGCAGGCCCAGCGCGCTCTTCATCGTGCCGGCGCTGGCGTTCCCACCCGCGTCGATGGCCAGCTCGAGCCCGAAGGGCGAGGCGAGCTGCCGGGCGACGTGCACCGCCAGGCAGTCGGTGGGGACGACGTCGAAGCCCACGCCGCAGATGAGCGCGACGCCCCGGCTGCGCGCCTCGCCGTCCTCGGCGAACGCCGCTTCGAACACCGGGATCTCCCCGGTGATGTCGAGGTAGCTCGCGCCGGCGTCGAGGCAGGCGCGGCGCATCGGCGCGCTCGTGTGAACGAACGGCCCCGCCGCGTGCAGCACCGCCGACGCCCCCTCGAGCGCGCGGCGCAGGGCGGCCGGATCGTCGAGGCTCACGGCGACGTGCTCGAGCCCCAGCTTTCCGGCGAGCGCCGCGAGCTTGTCAGCGGATCGACCGGCCAGGACCGGCCGCTGGCCGCGGGCCACCGCGTGCTCCGCGATCAGCCGCCCGGTGTAACCGTAGGCGCCGTAGAGCAGCCAGCGAGGCATCGGCCGTCAGCCGCCGTCGGGGATCGCGCCGGTCTCGCAGACGTAGACCTTGCTGCCCACCGCGACGCACTGCAGCGACCCCTGCGGCGCCGGGTAGAACGTGCCGCCGGTGACGCACATCTCGAGCGCCGACAGCGCGAGCAGACCGACTCTTCGCCCCATGGCTCGGTTACGATAGCAGGCGCTCTCCGGCGTGCAAGCGGCCGGGCGGACGCCATGCCAGTCCTTCTCGCGCGCCTCCTGACGTTGTCGGCGGCCGGCTGGAGCGTCGCCGGCAGCGGCAACTGTCCCGATCCCGAAGCCGTACGTGCCCGCCTGGCCGCCCTCATGCCGGCGAACCCGGAGCTCCGGGCTCGCGTCGACGCGGAGCCCGACGGCGTGCGCGTCGAGCTGCTGGACGTGACGGGGAGGGTGCTCTTCGATCGCCTCCTCCCGCGGCGCGATTCCTGTGACACGCTCGCGCAGGCCTGCGCAGTGGTCCTGGCCGCGGCCGCTCTGCCGTTCGCCGCCGTGGAGCATCGGTTCGAGCTGCCGCCACCGGCCGCGCCATCCATCGTCCGCGCGCCGCCGCCCGAAGAAAGCTCCAACCGTCGCTGGGCCCTCGACCTGTCCGCCGCCGTGACCGGGGGGCTCGCGGGATCCCTCGCGCCAGGCGCGCGCCTCGAGGCTTCGATGGGCCGCCGCTCCGACGGCTGGCTCGGGCAGCTGGCCCTCACGGCCGAGACCGCGCGATCGTTGAGCCTCGGACCCGGGAGCGTGGGCTGGCAGCGGTTCTCGGCCGCCCTGGGCGCCGCGAGGCGGTGGAGGGTGCGCGCCGTTCACCTCGAGGTCGCCGGCCGGCTGCTGGGCTCGGCGCTCCTGCTCGAGGGTCACGGCTACTCGACGGATCAGACGGCCTGGCGGTTCGATCCCGGCCTCGAGCTCCTCGTCCGCGCGTTGCTGGGGCGCGGCGCGTGGCGTCCCTGGCTCGGAGTGGCGGCCGCGGGCTGGCTGCCCACCGACGACGCGATGGTGGCCGGGATCGGCGGCGCGGCGGCGATTCCGCAGCTCGAGGGCCTCGCCCTGCTTGGCCTCGACATCCAGCTCGGCAACCGCGAATGAAAGGTCCCGGCCCCTCGGCGCACCCACCCCCAGGAGACCGCGTGGAAGCCGTGTTGCCCCGCCCCGAGGGCCTCGAAGCGGCCGGCCCGGCGCCGGCCATGGCGGAGCTCTACCGCGAGCACTTCCGGCTCGTGACGGGCTGGGTGCGCGGCCTCGCGGGATCCCGCGCGGACGTCGACGACCTGGTGCAGGAGGTGTTCACGGTGGCCCTGAAGCGGCTCCCCAGCTACCGCGGCGAGGCCAAGCTCACCACCTGGCTCTTCGGCATCGCCCGCAACGTGGTCCGCGCGGATCGGCGGCGGGCGCGCTGGCGGCGCTTCTGGAGCAGCGCCGACGACGAGGCGGCGGACACGGTGGCCGCGCCGGACCGCACGCCGGTGGAGGCCCTGGAGCAGCGGCGGCTGCGCGAGCGGCTCGACCGCGCGCTCGACGGGATGAGCGACCGCGCGCGAACCGCGTTCCTGCTCTTCGAGGTGGAGGAGCTGCCGGGCGAGGAGATCGCGGAGCGGCTGGGCGTGAAGGTCTCGACGCTGTGGGTGATCCTGCACCGCGCGCGGGCCGACCTGGCGCGCCGCCTCGAAGCGCTGGAAGGGAAGGAGCCCGTCTGATGCCGCCGCCGTTGACGCGATGGAAGGCCACGCCGCCCGAAGCGGGCGACCCGCAGGCGCGGGCTGCGGAGCTGGTGCGCGCCATCCGGCCCGCGGGAGTGGCAGCGGAGCGGGAGGTCGACGCCGGCCTGCGGCGGTTGCAGCGGGAGGTGCTCGATCCGGTCGCGCCCCGGCGTGGGCTCGGGCGCTGGCCCGCCTGGGCGGTGGGGCTGTCGATGCTGGTCGGGCTCAACGCAGCCTTCGGCGCGGTGGTGCTCTACGGCCGCTGGCGCGCGGACAAGGCGCCGCCGGGCAGCGGCGAGCCGCCTGCGATTCGCCGCGTGGTCCCCTCACCCCAGCCCTCTCCCCTGGAAGGGGAGAGGG
>DATJNL010000082.1:0-9148 GCA_035508175.1 Myxococcales bacterium | reverse complement strand
CACGAGTTCACCATCCAGATCGTGGACGTGCCGCCGGCGCTCAGTTCCTCGACGAACCCGAATCAGGGAAGCTACACCACCAACAACGCGGTGGTCATGGCCTGGAAGGGCGGCAACCCGGGGCAGGGCTACTACTACCTCTTCGACGACTATCCCGATACGCGGCCGACGAACCTCACCGGCACCTACGAGGCAACGACCCAATCGCCGGCGCAGGTCCTGCTCAGCAACGTGTCGCCGGGCCGCTGGTTCTTCCACATGATCGCTTACGACTCGATGGGCTACCCCACCCACGGCGCCTCGCACTACGAGGTGGACATCGGCACCGCGCCCACGGCTGCAACGTCGGGCACCGTCGCGGGAACGGTCCTCGACGGCACCGGCACCGGCATCGTCGGCGCCACGGTCGTGGTACAGCGGGGCCTGTACCAGGTGCAAACGCAGGCTGGGGGCGTGTACACGTTCGGCAACAGTGCCATCCCGGCCGGCACCTACGAGGTCGTCGCCGAGGCGAGTGGCATGCAATCGCAGTCGCTCACGCTCACCGTCACGGGAGGCGCCACGACCGACGGCGACTTCACGCTTACCCCGGGGACGGGGTGCCCCTCGTGCGGCGATCCGTGCTCGGGCATCGCTTGTCCCAACACCGTGGCGCAGACGTGTTCCCTGATGAGCGGCGTGGGCTGGGCGCAGGAGGCGCCCTTGCCCTGGATGGCGACCTGCGAGGCGGGAAGCTGCTCCCTGGAATTCGCTCCCGTCCAGACCATCTGCCCCTACACTTGCAATGGAAACGCGTGCTGGACGACCTGCGTGTCGAGCGGCAACAACTGTAACCCGAGCGGTCAACCCTGCTGCGGGACGTCCTGCACCTACTACCCCGACTACGGCTACTACTGCCCCTAGGTGGCCGTGAACTTCGGCCCCTCGGCTGAAGACTATGCGCTCCACCGCGCCGGTTTTCCGCACTCCTTCTTCGAGCGCGTCCGACTCGAGGCGCCGCTCCTCGATCTGGGCGCGGGCACCGGCACACTGGCGCGGGGCTTCGCAGCGCGTGGCCTCGCGACGGTGGCCCTTGATCTGTCCGCCGAGATGCTGCGCCAGGCGGCAGACTTGCCCCGGCGCGTCGTGGCCCGGGCCGAAGCGGTACCTCTGCGTTCGGGCGCCTTCGGCGCCGTCGTCGCCGGCACCTGCTGGCACTGGTTTGACGGCGCCGCCGCGGCGGCCGAGGCGTGGCGGCTGCTTCGGCCCGGCGGTCGCTTGGTCCTCGCCTTCTTCGTCTATCTGGCGCGCGAGGGCAACGTCGCCGAGGCCACCGAGGCGCTGGTGCTGCGCCACAACCCCGCCTGGCCGTTCGCCGGCTCGACCGGCCGCTACGACTTCTTCCGCCCCGTGCTCGAGCAGGCGGGCTTCGAGGCTCTGGAGAGCTTCTGGTATGACGAGGACGTGCTCTATAGCCACGAGGGCTGGCGCGGGCGCAACCGGGCCTGCAACGGCATCATCGCCCTCGCGGAGCCGGCGAAGGTCGCCGCTTTCGACCGCGATCTCGCCACGCTGCTCACCGGTTGGCCCGAGCCGCTGCGCGTTCCGCACCGCGTCTTCGTCCTCTCGGGAACGAAGCCGGCGGCGCCCGCGAACCGTGGTTAGTCTGCCGTTCGGGGTGGACTCGGGTGAGGGGCGCGGGGCAAACTGGTCGGATGGCGGGGAGTGTTCCAATGGTGCGCGTGCGGATGCAAGAGGGGACGATCGCGCGTCTTGCGGCCGAGTTCGCGCGCGTGCGCTCGGCTACCGAGAAGCTGGCCGACCCGCTCTCGGACGAGGACCAGATGGTCCAGTCCATGCACGACGCGAGCCCGGTAAAGTGGCAGCTGGGCCACACGTCCTGGTTCTTCGAACGCATGGTGCTCGGGCGCCAGGGCGCCGAGGCGTGGCATCCCGACATCGACCGCCTCTTCAACTCCTACTACGAATCGCTCGGGAGCCACGTCGCCCGCGCGCAGCGGGGCGTCCTGTCGCGCCCGTCGGCGCAAGAGATCCGCGCGTACCGCCGGCACGTAGACGCCGCCGTGCAGTGCGAGCTTCCCCGCCTCTCCCCGCGCCAGCTCGAGCTGCTCGAGCTGGGCCTGCACCACGAGCAGCAACATCAGGAATTGATCCTCACCGACGTGAAGCACGCGCTCGCCTCCAGCCCGCTCTCGCCCACCTACCGGCCGGGGCCCATGCCCGCCTCCGCGGCCGCGCCCTTGCGCTGGCTGGCCTTTCGCGAGCAGCTGGGCGAGATCGGCGCGGCGGGCCCCGCCTTTGCCTTCGACAACGAGCGTGCGCGACATCGAGTCTTCGTTGCCGCCCACGAGCTGGCGAGCCGTCCGGTCTCCTGCGGCGAGTGGCTCGCCTTCATGGAGGACCGCGGCTACGAGCGGCCCGAGCTCTGGCTCTCCGATGGCTGGGACGCGCGGCAACGCGAGGGCTGGCGCGCGCCGCTCTACTGGCGCGAGGATGCCGGCCGCTGGCACGTCACCACGCTGCGCGGCGAGAAGGCGGTCGATCCGCACGAGCCGGTCTGCCACGTGAGCCACTACGAGGCCGACGCCTACGCCCGCTGGGCCGGCGCGCGGCTGCCCACCGAGGCCGAATGGGAGCTCGCCGCAGCGGACAAGCCCGTCGAAGGCAACCTTGCCGACGGCGGCCTCTTGCACCCGTGCTCGGGCGGCGGCTGGTTCGGCGACGTGTGGGTGTGGACGCAGAGCGCGTACGGACCGTACCCCGGCTTCGTCCCCGAGGCGGGTGCGGTCTCCGAGTACAACGGCAAGTTCATGTCCGGCCAGCTCGTGCTGCGCGGCGGGTCGTGTCTCACGCCGAGGGCCTCACTCCGCGCGAGTTACCGTAATTTCTTCCCTCCCTCGGCGCGCTGGCAGATGACCGGCGTGCGGCTGGCGCGCTGATTGCCCAACCTCGCCCGCCAGAGGGAACTTGCCTCGCCGCTCGACCCCGCGATCGCCCGCGACGTGGCGGCCGGCCTCGCGGCGCGTCCCAAGCGGTTGCCGCCCTATCTCTTCTATGATGCGCGCGGCTCGGCCCTCTTCGAGGCCATCACGCGCCTCCCCGAGTACTACCTCACCCGCAGCGAGGCGGGCATCCTGAAGGTCCACGCCGCGGAGCTCGCCTCGCGCGCCGCCGGCACGCGCTGGGTCGTCGAGCTGGGCGCCGGCACCGCCGGCAAGACGCGGTTCGTCCTGGAAGCGCTGCTCGCGCGCGAAGGGCGGCTCGGCTACGCGCCCATCGACGTGTCCGCCGCCGCCCTCGCGAAGGCGAGCACCGACCTCGCGCTTCCCGGGCTCACGGTGCGCCCGTTCGTGGGGCGGCACGAGGACGGCCTGCGCGCGTTCGCGTCGCTCCCCGGGAAGAAGCTCGCGCTCTTCATCGGCTCTTCCCTCGGAAACTCTGACCGGCGCGAGGCGGTGGCGCTCCTGCGCGCGGTGCGGGCGGCGCTCGTCGAGGGCGACGCGCTCCTCCTGGGCGCCGACGTCCGCAAGGACCCAGCGATCTTGCTGCCGGCCTACGACGACGCCGCCGGCGTGACCGCGCGCTTCAACCGGAACCTGCTCGTGCACCTGAACCGGCTGGTGGGTGGCGACTTCGACCCCGAGGCCTTCGATCACCTCGCGGTCTGGAACGCCCGCGCCTCGCGCATCGAGATGCACCTCGTGGCACGCGCCGCCCACGAGGTCACTCTCGAGGCCCTCTCCTTGCGCGTGCGTTTCCGCCGCGGCGAGCGGCTGCATACGGAGAACAGCCACAAGTGGTCGCGCCACTTGCAGGAACGCCTCCTGCGCGAGGCGGGCTTCCGGCCCGAGAGCACCTGGCTGGACGGCCGCGCCTGGTTCGCGGTGCACCTCGCGCGGGCGGTCTAGGCCGTCGGAATCAACCTCGATCCCGAAGAGGTCAATGCGTCGCTCACGCGGGCGCGCCGCCCCGACCGTGAAGAACCTGCTAGGATGACGGCGTGCCCGGCCTTTTTCTCGCTGTCGCGCTGGCAGCGGCTTCCTCGGCGCCCACGCCCGCGCAGAAGGACGAGGCGCGGGAGCTGTCGCGGCGCTCGATCGTGGAATACAACGCCGGCGAATTCGACAAGGCGCTCGTCGACATCACCCGCGCCTACGAGCTCGATCCGCGCCCAGGCCTGCTCTACAACCTGGCCCAGTGCCACCGGGCGCTGGAACACTGGAAGCAGGCCAAGTTCTTCTTCGAGGGCTACCTGCGCGGAATGCCCCAGGCGGCCAACCGCAAGCAGGTCGTCAAGCTCATCGCCGAGGCCCAGGAGAAGATCGACGAGCAGGAGCGCAAGGAGGCCGCGGTGCGCGAGGCCCTCACTGCGCCCGCGCCCACGCAGACCCCGGTGCCCATCATCATTTCGCCTTCCGCGCCGGAAGCGCCCGTCCCGGCGGTGGTCGTGTTCGGCGAGGAGCCTGCCGTGAAGCCGCAGGGCCGTGGCGCGAAGGTCGCCGGCTGGACGCTCGTGGGCCTCGGCCTCGCCGCCGGCGTGGGCGGCGGCGTCTGGGGTGGTTACCTGCTGGCGAACCAACCCGGGACTACGACACCACCGGCCGGCTATCCGAGCGGCACGTACTACGGCGAGACGAAGGCCGCGGTCGATTCGTACAACACCCAGGCCGTCGCCTCCGACGTGACCTGGGGCATCGGCGCCGCGCTCGTCGTGGCCGGCGCGATCGTGCTGCTCGCTGCCCACTAGGAGGATCCCGTGCCCCAGGACAAGAACATCGACGAGGAGGAGTACGCAAAGGAGGAGGAGGACCTCGCCGGCGCGGCCACGGGCAACAAGCGCCGCTTCAAGGACTTCGACTGCCCGGACTGCAATGCGAACAACCCGTACGACGATAGCTTCGGCGACGGTGACGAGATCCGCTGCTACTACTGCGGCACCGAGTTCAAGGTGCAGGTGAACGAGGAAGGCCGGATGCGCCTGAAGAGCATGTGAGCCGCCCGCGGCCCCTCTGGCGGTGGGCGGTCGCCGGCGCCGCGGGACTGCTCCTGGCGGTGGCCTTCGGTGCCCACGCACGCCGCACCGAGGCAGCGACGGTTCCGGCCGGCCGCGCGTTCGACGCGATCTGCCGTCGTTACTGCCGGCGCCACTGCGACGAGGGCCCCTTCGTCACCGAGCCCGACGTATGCCTGAGCGATTGCCAGTCGTCGGGCGACAGTCTGGCCAAGCGGAAGCAATACGCCTGCGCGGCCGCGGCCCTGGACTGCGAGGCGCTCTGGCGTTGCTTCGGAAGGTGACGCAGGCGGCGTCTCGGTGCACCGGCGGCCAGCGATGTGGGCACGCGTCACTCGAGATGCGGAAGGCCTGGGCCGCGGCCGGACACGGGGGGTTGAGAAGGCCCCGCCGCCCTGTTATCCGATCCCCTGCCCAGGAGGTTCGCCGTGAAGAAGCTGCCCAGGGACGTGGTGATTCTCGCCGCCAAGCGCACGCCGTTCGGCACCTTCGGCGGCGCTCTCAAGGACCAGAGCGCGACCGACCTCGCGGTCCACGCCGCCAAGGCCGCGCTCGCGCAGGCTTCGCTGCCGGTGTCCGCCTACGGTCACGTGGTCTTCGGGAACGTCCTGCAGAGCTCGGCCGACGCCATCTACCTGGCGCGCCACGTGGGCTTGCGTGCCGGCTTGCCCGAGCGGGTGCCGGCCGTCACGGTGAACCGGCTATGCGGGTCGGGCTTCGAGGCCGTCGTGCAGGGGGCGCAGCGCATCCTCCTCGGCGAGACCGAGCTCGTGCTGGCGGGCGGCACGGAGTCGATGTCGCAGGCGCCCCACGTGATCCGCGGGGCGCGCTGGGGGCTGCCGCTCGGCAAGGGGGCGCTGGAGGACAGCCTCTGGACAGCGCTCACCGACAGCTACACGGGCATGCCGATGGCCATGACGGCGGAGAAGCTGGCGGAGCAGTACTCGATCTCGCAGAAGGAGGTCGACGAGTTCTCCGTGCTGAGCCAGAAGCGGTTCGCCGCGGCGCAGGAGGGCGGGCGTTTCAAGGAGGAGACCGTCGAGCTGTCGTTGCCGGGGCGGAAGGGCCCCACGGTGTTCGCGAAGGACGAGCACAACCGGCCCGACACGACGCTCGAGGGGCTCGCGAAGCTGCCCAAGGTGTTCAAGAAAGACGGCGTGATCCACGCGGGCGCGGCGAGCGGGATCTGCGATGGGGCTGCGGCCCTGGTGCTGGCCTCCGCCGACTTCGCGAAGAAGGAGGGCGTGAAGCCGCTGGCTCGCCTGCTCGGCTGGGGCGTGTCGGGCTGCGATCCGACCCTCATGGGCATCGGGCCGGCGCCCGCGGTGCGCGCGGCGCTCGCGGCCTGGGAGTACGCGCTCGGCGACTTCGACCTCTTCGAGGTGAACGAGGCCTTCGCGCCGCAGTACCTCGCGGTGGAGAAGGAGCTCGGCTTGCCGCGCGACCGGACGAACGTGGACGGGGGCGCCCTCGCGGTGGGCCACCCGCTCGGCGCGTCGGGCGCGCGCATCACCGCGCACCTCGTCTACGAGCTGCGGCGGCGCAAGGCCGCGCGCGGTCTCGGCAGCGCGTGCATCGGGGGCGGGCAGGGCATCGCCGTGCTGGTGGAGGCGCTGTAAGTGCGGCGCGTGCGGGCGAATCGGAAGGCCGCTCGGGGGGCCGCGAAGCCAGGGCCGGTCGGCGCCGGGGCCGACGGGGCTCGCGCGGACGATCTCATCTACGACTGGAACCACCTGGACGTCGTCGCGCCGCTCACGACCAAGCCCATCCGGCTCAACGACGAGACGCTGCGCGACGGCATCCAGTCGCCGTCGGTCACGGATCCGCCGCTCGCGCTCAAGCTCGAGATCGTCGACCTGATGGAATCGCTGCACGTCTGGTCGGCGGACATCGGCCTGCCGGGCGCGGGGCCGCGGGCCTTCCACGACGTGCTGGCCCTGGCGAAGCACCTCGCGAAGAAGAAGCACCGGCTCAAGCCGAACTGCGCGGCCCGTACCGTCGCGGCCGACATCGGCCCGGTGGCCGACGTGCAACAGAAGGCCGGGATCCCCGTCGCCGTGTATACCTTCATCGGCAGCTCGCCCATCCGGCAGTACGCCGAGGCGTGGGACGTGGACTACCTCCTGAAGACCTCTGCGGCAGCGATCGACTTCGCAGTGAAGGAAGGGCTCGAGGTCTGCTACGTCACCGAGGACACGACGCGCAGCCACCCCGCCACGCTCGACCGGCTCTTTCGCAACGCCATCGACCACGGCGCGAGCGCGCTCTGCCTCTGCGATACGGTGGGCTGGGCCACGCCCGACGGCGTGCGGCGGCTCATCCACTGGACGCGCGACATCGTGCGGGGGAAGGGCGCGGACGTGCGCATCGAGTGGCACGGTCACAACGACCGAGGGCTGGCCGTGACCAACGCCATCCACGCCATCGAATTCGGCGCCGACGTCGTGCACGGCTGTGCGCTGGGCATCGGCGAGCGCGTCGGCAACACGGCAATGGACCAGCTTCTCATGAACCTGCGCCTGCTCGGCGCGGTGGACTGGGACCTGCGCAACCTGGTCCGCTACGTGGAGACGGCGTCGAGGGCCTGCCACTTCCCCATCCCGCGCAACTACCCGCTCTCGGGCGAGGACGCATTCCGTACTGCCACCGGCGTGCACGCGGCCGCGATCGTGAAGGCGGCGAGGAAGGGCGACCGCTGGCTGATGGACCGCGTGTACTCGGGCGTGCCCGCCGGTCTCTTCGGCAAGCGCCAAGTCATCGAGATCGGGCCGATGTCCGGCCTCTCGAACGTGAGCTACTGGCTCGACCAGCGCGGGCTGAGCGCCAGCGAGACGGAGGCCCGTGCGGTGCTGGCCGTCGCGAAGCAGCACGACCGCGTGCTCACCGAGCCAGAGGTCCTCGCGGCGCTGGCACGCGCGAAGCTGCCGGCCGCTCCAGCGGTCCGCGCGCGGAACGGGGCCCGCTGAGATGCCGCCCGAGCGCTTCCGGCTCCGCCCGCCCCGTTTCGCGCTGGGCATCCCGCCCATCACGCTGCGGCTCCTCATCGCGTCGGGCGTGACGACCCTCGGCTGCATCATCGCGGTCAATGTCGGCTACCCCCAGATCCTGCAGGCCTTCGTGCTCGTGCCCGCCGAGGTCGTGCACGGACTCAAGGTCTGGAAGCTCCTCTCGTACGCCTTGTTCCTCGGCGACCAGCCGCTCGACTTCCTGCTGAGCCTGCTCGTCTTCTACTTCTTCGGGGCCTGGTTCGAGCGAACCTGGGGGTCGCGGCGCTTCCTCTCGTTCTTCACGCTGTCCGTGCTGGGCTCGGCGGTGCTCGCGGTGCTCACGGGGCTCGCGAGCCACCGGGTCGCCGACTTCCCGTACTTCGGGATCTGGCCGGTGATGGAGGCGCTCACGGTGGCGATGGGTCTGCTGGAGGGCGACAGCCAAGTGTACTTCTACATGCTGTTCCCCATGAAGGCGCGCACCATGATGTACGCGTCGTGGGGTATCCTCGCGCTGTACGCCATCTTCGCGGGCACCCTCGTGCCGTTCGTGACCATCCTCGCCGGCGTCGCCATGGGCTTCGTGCTGTCGGCGGGGACGGGTGGGCCGCGGCGGCTGTGGCTGCGCTTCCGCGCGGCACAGATCGAGCGGCAGTTGAAGAAGCGGGCGCGCCACCTCCAGGTGGTGCCGCCGCCGGGGCGCGACCGCGACGGGGGCCCGAAGACCTACCTGCATTGAGTCGCGGCGAGCACCGCGATATAATTGCTGGTCAAAGTGTGTTCATGGCCCGACTCTTCGTGCCCATCGACCGCATCGACGACGCCGCTGCGCGGCTGCTCCCCGAGGACGACCGCTACCTCGGGCGCGTGCTGCGCCTTGCCATCGGCGACGCGCTCGAGATCTTCGACGGCGCGGGCGGTCGCTACCCGGCGGTCTATGAGCGAAAGGGCGAGCTGCGCCTCACCGGCCCACGCGCCGCCGACGCCGCGGGGGCGCAGCAGCGGCTGGTGCTTTGGCAGGGGCTCGGGAAGGGTGACAAGATGGACTTCGTCGTGCAGAAGGCCACCGAGCTGGGCGCGGCCGGAATCGTACCGCTCGTCTGCAGGCGGAGCGTGCTGGTCCTCGAGGGTGAACGGGGCGAGGCGCGCC
>DATJNL010000081.1:0-13633 GCA_035508175.1 Myxococcales bacterium | reverse complement strand
AGCCACAGACGCCGTTCGCACAGACGCCCTGGAACGCGTTGCACGTCGGTCCGGGGCTGCAGGGCATCGGGCAAACGTTGCCGCAGGCGCCGCAGTTGTCGGGGTCGGTCTGCAGGTCGGCGTTGCAGTTGCCGCCGGTGCTGCCGCCGCTTCCCGGTCCCCCGTTGCTGCCGCCGCTCGTCGGGCCGGCTGTCGTGGCTCCGCCCGAGGTGCCGCCGCCGGACGACGTCCCGACCTGGCCGCTGGACGTCGCGCCGGTCGCCGTCCCTCCGGCGCCGGCTCCGGTCGAAGCCGCGCCGGTGGCGCCTGAACCGGGCGTGCCCGAACCAGTGCCGCTGCCGCCCTCGCCGACGGTCGAGATGCAGCCTGCGAAAAGGAGCGCGAGCACTGCCGCCGCCGAGCGAAAAGGGTTCATGAACGGCTCCTCGTCCTGCCGCCATCCGGTGGCCAGTGCACTCTACGCCGGCACCTCGGGAAGACAAGCAGGGCCCAGCAGGGACGCGATGAACCCACCCCGGCTGGCTGAGATTGACGCCGAGCGGCACCGCCGGTTTCCGCGGCCGGCGGCGACCGCGCGTTGCGGGGCCGGCTGGCGTTTGGTATCGATCAATGTAGGGAGGCCCGGTTGATCCAAGCGCTGTCGCTGGTCGTCCTGACGCTTTCCGCCTCCCGCCCTGCGACGCCTGCGGATGACGAGGCGCGCCGGGTCACGATCCTCTCGATCCGCGAGTACAACGAGGGCGACTTTCGGTCGGCGCTGCGCGACGCCAAGCACGCCTACGAGCTGTCGGGCCGCCCGGCGCTGCTCTTCAACCTCGGGCAGTGCCAGCGCGCCCTGGGCCACTGGAAAGAGGCGGAGTTCGACTACCGCTCCTACCTGCGCGAGACCGAAGGGGTCCGCAACCGCACCGAGGTGCTCGCGCTGATCGCGCAGATGCAGGCCAAGGAACGGGCCGCGCCGGAGCCCGAGGCGGTCGCGCCGCCGCCGGCGAGCGCCCCGGCCCCGGCCGCCGCCCCCGCCGCTCCGCCGCCTCCGGAGACGGCTCACGAGAACGTCGCGCCGGCGCCGGCCTCCGCGGTGACCGAGGCCGCGGTGACGGAGGCGCCGCCGTCCCGTCGCATCGCGCCGGCGACGTGGTGGCTCGGAGGCAGCGGCGTGGCCGCGGTGGTGGCGGGGTCGATCGTCGGCGTGCTGGCGGCCGGCAACGATGGAAGCGTCAGCCGGTCCGGCGGCGTCGTCACCTACACCGCCACGGGCGCCTCCTACGTCACCGGCCAGTACGAAGGGCTGAGCGCCGACATCCTCTGGTCCGCGGGCGGCGCCCTCGTCGTGGCCGCGGTGATCGTCGCCTTCACGAGCCACTGAGCCATGCGCCGCGCCCTCTTCGCCCTGGTGATCGGTTGTGCCGCTTGCGAGTTCCAGCTGCCCGCGCCGGGGGGCGTGTTCGCCTGCCCCGGCGGGACCGGCGCTTGCGACCAGAACGGCAACCCGCTGCCGGCCGGCAGTGGCAGCGGGAGCGGCAGCGCGACGGGCACGGGCGGCGAGGCGACCTCGGCCTCCAGCAGCGCCGGCAGCAGCGGCACGGGGACGGCGGGGTCGACGACCGCGGGGCGCGGGACCACCGGCGGCGGCAGCACCGGCGTGGCGATGACCACCGGCGGCGGAAGCACCACCAGCGCGGCAGCGATCACGGGCGGCAGCGGCACCGGGAGCGCGAGCGGCGCGGCGGCGACGGCCGGCGGCACGGGAGGCAGCACCGGCGCAGCGATTGGCGGCTCGTCGAGCGGCAGCTCCGCGAGCGGAAGCAGCAGCGGCGGCACGAGCGGCGCGTCGGCCACGGCCGGCGGCACGAGCGGGGGGAGCACGGGCGGAAGCGGCGGCGGCTGCCTCCCCGATGGTGGGGCGGGCCTCATCTGTCTCGGCCAGTGCATCGACCCCTCGAGCGATCCGAGCAACTGCGGCGACTGCGCGGTCATGTGCACCCGCGGACAAACGTGCGTGGCGGGCAACTGCGTCGTGTTCATCTGCACCGACGGCGGCAGCTGTCCGCTCGGCAGCGGCACCGGCACCGGCCTCTGCTGCGGCAGCAGCTGCGTCGATACGACCTCCGATCCGGCCAACTGCGGTGGTTGCGGAGTCGCCTGTCCCGGCCTGATCGGGTGCGAGTCGTCGCAGTGCATCGATGCCGGCGTCCCGGTCTACGGCTTTCTGGACGGAGGCCAGACGGTCACCGTGACCGCCCCGGCCGGCGCCACTCTCGTGACCATCAAGGCGTGGGGTGCGGGCGGCGGCGGGCTGCCGGGATCGCCCGTGACCGCGCCCGGGGGCGGCGGCGGCTACGTGGAGCAGACGTTGAACGTGACCGCGGGCGTCACGGAGGTGACGATCCAGGTCGGAGGTGCCGGTCTCAACAGTCCCAATATTAGCAACGGGAGTGGATCCATCCCGGGAGGCGCGGGCTGGGCCCCCGGTGGCAGCTCGCCAGGTCCCTGGGGCGGCATGGGGTGGCAGGGTGGCGGCGGCGGCGCCGCGACCGCGGTCTGGCTCGATGCCGCGCTCGTGCTCGTCGCCGGCGGGGGCGGCGGCGCCGGAGGCGCGGTAGGCTTGGCCCCGGGCGGGGCCGGCGGCAGCGCGGACGGCAGCTCCGGTGTGAGCTGCGAGAAGGGCAACAGCCCCACCGGTGGCGGCGGCGGTCTATCGGGCGACCACGGCGGCCTGGGCGGCGTGGGGCTAGCGGGGTCTGGATACGACGGGGGCGACGGCCTCACCGATCCCGGCATCGGCGGGGCGGGCGGCGCCTGCTACGTGGGCGATGGCCTGGGCGGTGGTGGAGGCGGGGGCTACGTCGGAGGTGGTGGGGGCGGCGGCGGCGGCTCGTGCTGGGGAGGCGGGGGCGGCGGCGGCGGCAGCAGCTGGGTCAACCCAAGCTCCAACGGCGCCGGCACGGCCATCTTCGTCGCTGGCAGCGGCCCGAATCCCGGGAACGAAAGCGATCCCGACCGCCCTCTCACGGCAGGGATCGGCGGCGGCGGCTCGTTCGCCGCGGGCGACGGGGCGGTCGTGCTCATCTGGAACTGAAGGCGGCTCCCTCTCGCGCATCGCGCCTGCGCCGAAGCGAGAGCCCTTCTGTGATCGCGGCGGCGTCGTTCCTCAGCGCCCGCAGTCCGGCACCTCGCCCTCATTGGTGCAGAGCAGACCGTCGGCGGGGCCAGGACGACAGGATCGTCGGCCCACCTGCCCGCCGTCCGGGTCGAAGTACCAGGTGGTGCTGTCGACGGCGGGGGCCTCGAACGAGCGCTCTTCCACGTAGCGACGGGTGCCGCAAGCCCCGGAGGCGACGCTCACGACCGGTCCGTTCAAGCTGCTTCTGTGCGCCGCCGCCAGGCGGTTGGCCGCGGTCAGTTGGTCCTGGTACCCCAGGCACGTCAACGGGGACTGCCGGCACCGCGCGGCGAAGCTCGGGACCTGCAAGTCGGGCGCGGGGTGTGCCGGGTTGCGGGGGTCGGTGTGGCGGTCGCAACCAGGCACCAAGGCGACGAGAAGAAGGACGGCACGCGAGCTCATGCCCATGTTGGTACCTCGATCGATCCGGCGAGCGCGAGCCGTCCCAGGGCCGCTCAGGGGGAGACGTACACTCCCACCGGCCAGGTGTGAACCTGTCCGGCCTCGTCGCTCGAGAGGCGGACGTAGGCGTAGTCGCCCACCTGCGCGGTGCCCGGCACGGTGACGGTCAGGGTGGTGCCGGCGCCGTTGGCGAGGGTTCCGGCGTCGAGGGTCGCGGTGAAGCCGTCGCCGCTCCCGGGGGCGGGCCGCGCTTCGATGGTGGCCTTCAGCGTCCACGCGGGCATCGGCGCGAGGGACCAGCCGGTCAGCGGGATGAGCAGCTGGGTCCCCGGCTGGCCCGGGTACCAGCCCTGCGCGGCGCTCGTGTCGAAGTCCACGGCGCCCGCGTCGTCGGGCCCGCAGGGCGGCGCGGCGGCGGCCACGGCGGCGTTGGACCACATGCGGTCGAAGTGGAAGCCGCTCGGGTCGACGGCCAGGGGCGCGGTCCCCTCGCACAGGTCTCCCACCTCGCCGTCGGTGTCGGCCCAGACCGACGAGCTCCAGCGCGGGCTCGCCGGCGCGAGCAGGTAGCCCTGGAAGGTGGGATCGGTCGCCGACTCCATGAGCTCGTGGCTCATGAGCGTGGGGTCCTTGGACGCAGCGCCGCAGAACATCACCACGGCGAGGGCGTCTCCGAGGTCGTCGTAGACCTCGTGGTAGCCGTCGCTGCTGCTGCCGGTGGCGGGGCAGCTCGTGTCGACGCCGACGGGCAGAAAGAGCGCGAAGATGGTGTCGCCCTGGGGCGGCGGCACGCCCGCGTCCGCCACCGCCGCGGCCACGTAGGCCTTGAGGGCCGCGTCGTCGAGGTTGGCGGTGATGGCGGGCCCCACGACGCGCGTGTTGCCGAGCGGCGCCTCGAGCCCGTACTCCTGCCCCACGTCGAGCCACCACTGGCTCGCCGCCGCCGCGTCGACGTAGGCGAAGCCGTAGGCCAGCTCGGGATCGCCGGCGCCGATGATGGTGACGATGCGGGGCGCCTGCAGCACGACCCCGGCGACGTCCGGGATCGTCGGATACGGCGGATGGGGCGCGGGGAGAAACGGGGCGCCGCCCGTGGTGGAACCGGTCGTCCCGCCCGCGCCCGCCGTGGAGCCGCCGCCGGTCGTGCTGCCGCCGCCGCCCGTCCCGGAGCTCGCGGCGGACGCCGGGCCCGTCGCGGCGCCGGCGCCGCAGGCGGCGAGGGCGAGGAGCGCGCTGCTCACGCAGAGGGGCCGCACGGTCGGGCAAGCTAGCACGCCTTGGGAGGTCGCATCGGTCCCGGTGCTCTTCGTGGGTTCTCGCCGGTGCGCCACGCGCCCGCGTCGGCGGGCCCGCGCCGAGGGACGCGCAGAAGGGCGACCCTTAGCCGATCAGGCCCTGCAGCAGGGCACCAGGACGACGTCGCCGAACTCATAGATCGTCGTAGGCGGCGTCATCGGAGTCGCTCCAGGCCCGAGCGAAGGAAGGCTCTGAGGCCTTGGCCGCCGCGCGCACGAGCTGCCGCTCGGGCTCCCGGGTGCGCAGGAAGTCCACGAAGTCTTCGACCTCGCTGAGCTTCTCGGCCGGAAGGTCGCGGAGCTTCGACTGCAGGGCCGTCAGGCGCGCTTGCTCCTCGGATGCCGTGCTCATGGGGCAATGATAGTCCATCGCCGAGCCTTCCCTCAACCCGAGGGCAACGAGCCCGGGCAGCCTTCCTCGCGGTGAACTTCTCGAATGGGCATAATCCGCCCGCATGCCCGACGACCTGGATGACCGCTTGCTCGCGCAGGCGCGGGAGGGGAACCGGCCGGCGCTCGAGCAGCTGCTGGAGCGCCACCAGGCGCAGATCTACCGCTTCGGCCTGCAGATGTGCCGCGACCCGGAAGACGCGAAGGACGTCCTGCAGGAGACCTTGCTGGCGCTGGCGCGGGGCGTGCGTACCTTCCGCGGCGCCTCCTCGCTCTCCACCTGGCTCTACACGGTGGCGCGGAGCTACTGCCTCAAGAAGCGCCGCCGGCGCAAGGACGCCCCGGCCGAGGGCGCGCGAACGGATCTCGAGAGCGCGGCGGCGATCGAGGACTCCGCCCGTCGCCCGGACGAGGCGCTCGCCGAGCGGCAGACCCGCGAGGCCCTGGCGCACGCCATCGCGGCGCTGGAGCCGAAGTACCGCGAGGTGCTGCTGCTCCGGGACGTGGAGGGGCTCACCGCGCCGGAGGTGGCCACGGTGGTGGGCGCGAGCGTGCAGGCGGTGAAGAGCCGGCTCCACCGCGCCCGGCTCTCGGTGCGGGAGCGGGTGGCCCCGCTGCTGGGGGTTCCGCCGGGCCCCGCGGTGCGCGCGCCCGGCTGCGCCGACGTGCCGGCCCTCTTCAGCCGCTACCTCGAGGACGAGCTGAACCCGGAGATCTGCGCCCGCATGGAGCGCCACCTCGCGACCTGCGCGGACTGCCGCGGCGCGTGCGACTCGCTCAAGCGGACGCTCGCCCTCTGCCGCGCCTCCGCGCCGGCCGTGCCGGTGCCCGCCCAGGTGCAGGCGTCGGTCAGGGTCGCGTTGCGGCAATTCCTGTCGCAGAATCCCTGAACCCTTTTCGAAAACGGAGGCTCTCATGAGCATGGAAACCCAAGCGTCGACCCTCGCGGTCACGGAAGAGAACTTCGAGGCCACGGTGAAGCAGGGCATCGTCCTGTTGGACTTCTGGGCCTCGTGGTGCGGTCCCTGCCGCGCCTTCGCGCCCATCTTCGAGGCGGCCGCCGCGCGTCACCCGGACGTGGTCTTCGGGAAGGTCGACACGGAGGCAGAGCCGGGGCTGGCCGCCGCCTTCAACATACGGGCGATTCCCACGCTCATGGTGGTGCGCGACGCGGTGGTGCTGGCGGCGCAGCCGGGCCTGGTGCCCGCGGCGGCGCTGGACGAGCTGATCGCGAAGGTCCGGGCCCTGGACATGGACGAGGTGCGCCGGTCGGTCGAGAAGCCGGCGGCAGAGGAAGGAGGCGCCTGATGTGCCGGCGCGTGACGTGCAGGAAGTGCGGCCGCCCCACCTACGCGGGCTGCGGCGCCCACGTGGAGCAGGTACTGGGCGGCGTCCCGCCGAGCGAACGCTGCCATTGCCGTGAAGACGCCGCGACCGCCGGCGCGCCGCCGGGCGCCTCTTCCTGGCTCCGCAGCTTGTTTCGGAGGCAGCCATGAGGCGGAGAGGAGAGACATGACGAAATTCGGAATCCGTCGGGAGCTCCGCGCGACGTTCGACGAGGCGCTCGCCCGGCTTCCCGAGGCGCTCAAGGCCGAGGGCTTCGGCATGCTCACCGAGATCGACGTCCAGGGCACGCTGAAGCAGAAGCTGGGCGTGGACTTCCGCCGCTACCGGATCCTCGGCGCGTGCAACCCGGCGCTCGCGCACCGGGCGCTGCAGGCGGAGCTGGAGATCGGCGTGGCCATGCCTTGCAACGTGATCGTCTACGAGGGCGACGCCGGGCGCGCGGTGGTCGTCGCCATGGATCCCACGCAGACGATCGCCGCCGGCGGCAGCGCGCAGCTCGCGCCCCTGGCCGCCGAGGTGAAGGCCAGGATGGAGCGGGCTCTGGAGCGCCTCGGGTAGGGGGCCCCGAAGGGAGCCGTGTGGGTACGGCAGCCGGTGCCAGCCGTGGTAAGAGATTCCCCCGTGAACGCGGCTGCCCGGAGATCGACCCACCTCGCCACGCTCGGCCTTGCGCTGCTCGCGGCCTGCTCCTCGTCGCCGCCGCCCACGAGCTGCACGCCGGGGCGGTCGGTCGCGTGCGTGGGGGCGGGGTCGTGCCAGGGCTTCCAGACGTGCGCTGTGAACGGGCAGAGCTACTCGCCTTGTCTGTGCGGCGGCGGCGGACCGACGGCGGGGGGCTCGAACGGCGGCGGCTCCACCTCGGGGGGCGCGCACGCGTCGTCGGGCGGCGCCTCGGCCGCGGCCACGACCGGGGGCACGGGCCACGGGGCCGGTTCGTCGGGCGGCCACGGGAGCTCGGGCGGCGGCACGACGGGCGGCGGGAGCTGTCTGTTCGGCGGCGGAGGCGCGACGGAGTTCCACGCCTGCACCAGCGCGGCGAGCTGCTCCTGCGGCCAGGTCTGCGTGGTCGACCCGGCCTTCTCGCCGAACGCGGTGGCGGTGGGGCAGGCGCCCACGGCCACGGTGTGCGAGACGCCCTGCCAGACGAACGCGGACTGCCCGAACGCGGCGAGCTACTGCGTGGGCACGCTCGGGCCCTCGGGCGGGCCCACCTGCGAGGTGAACTGGTGCGGCTTCGGCGGCGCGGGCTGGAACGGCTCGTGCGCGCTCGACGCGAACACCGAGACGCTCGCGGGCACGGCTTGCGACTACTCGGCGGCGGGGGCGGGCGACGGCACGTGGGTGCCGCAGGCGAGCACGTCGGTCCCCGCGGGCGTCTTCGTGCTCTGCATGCCGAACGGCAGCGCCACGGCGTGCAGCCCGGCCACGAACGACAACCCCGCCTACGGCTCGGGCGCGGGGAGCCTCGCGCTCGCGAGCCCGCAGCCGCGGCAGAGCTCGCTCTACTGCCCCGCGGGCACGGCGTGCAGCGTGTCGGGCGACGGCGGCAGCTGCCAGCCGCTGTGCAACACCATCTCGATTCCGCTCGCCTACTGCCCCGGCGGCAACGTGTGCGTGTCGACGCGCAGCCTCGCGCCCGCGGGCATCTGCGGCGCCTGCCTCCCGCTCGACGCGGGGTGCGCGAGCTGGCCGAGCTGCTGCAACCAGTTCTGCAACAACGGCGTGTGCGCGGCCTGCCAGCCGACCGGGAAGAGCTGCGCGACCGTGCCCTGCTGCAACGGCTACTGCCAGGACGACAGCGCCGGGAAGCCCGTGTGCATCTGCGGCCAGTCTGGCTGGGCCTGCCGGAACGACGGCGACTGCTGCAGCGGGAATTGCTCGGACGAGACGCAGCTCTGCGGGTGAGGGGGGCTCGACCGCGACCGCGACCCCGACCCTCGACCCCGACCGCGACCCCGACCCCGACCGCGACCGCGACCCCGACCCCTCAGCCCTCCACCAACGGCAGGCTCTCGCCCTCCTTCACGTGCACGAGCGCGGCCGAGTTCATGCAGTACCGCTGTCCCGTGGGCGGCGGCCCGTCCGGGAAGACGTGGCCCAGGTGGCCGTCGCAGCGGGCGCAGCGCACCTCGGTGCGCGTCATGCCGTGCGACTCGTCCGTGGTCTCCACCACCGCGCCCGCATCGATCGGCTCGGTGAACGAGGGCCAGCCGGTGCCGGATTCGAACTTGCGGCCGGCCTTGAAGAGCGGGCGGTGGCAGCCGGCGCACACGTAGGTGCCGGGCTCGTGGCTGCCCACGAAGCAGCCGGTGAAGGCCCGCTCGGTGCCGGCGTGGCGCAGCACCTGGTACTGCTCGGGGCTGAGGCGCTTTTTCCACTCCGCGTCGCTGAGCACGAGCTTGTCGGTCATGGAGAGACTCTAGCGCCGGAGCGGCCGTGCGGCATCTGCCGCCCCGCTGGCCCGATCGACGGGTTCAGCCGCCATCCACTCCAGCGTCCTTGCGGCCGCCGTCGCCTGCGTCGCGGCCGGCGTCTTCGCACTTGAGCTGCAGCGGGTTCTCCTCGCAGGTCTGCTCGGCCGCACCGCAGAAGTTGCCGTCCGGCAGGGTGCAGATGCCGTACTCCACCGCGACCGGGTGGCAGCCGCTCGCGACGAGCGCGGGTCCACCCAGGGCGAGCAACGCGGCGAGGCGCTTCCGCCAGCGGGGGACGGCGAGCCCGCAGTGCGGGCAGTCGACGCGCTCGGGGCGCTTGAGGCCGCCGCAGCGCGCGCAGATGTGCAGTTGGCTCATGGTCCACCTCCCGGCCGGAGCGGCTCCAGTCGACGGGCACGCTCGTCCATCGCCCACGAGCCTAGCACCAGTCTCGCGCGAGCGCCGCAGCGAGCGCGTGCATCCCTGACGCGCCGTCACGATCCCGACGCGCGGGTCAGGGCTCTCGCGGCGCCTGCTGCGCGGCGCGGTGAAGCTCGAGGAACTTCTCGCGGACGTAGGGGTTCAGGGAGTCGGCGAAGCTCGCGGGGAGGCGACGGGCGCGGATGAGCTCCAGCACGTCGGCGAGATCCTTGAGGCGGTGGGGCGCGGTCATGCCGGAGGCGAGCTTCAGCTCCACCAGATCCTCCAGGGGCAACAGCCGGTGCGGCCTTCCGGCCGGAAGGCTGCCGGGGTCGGGAAAGGCGACCGGCTTCGGCTTGCCGTCGCCCGGGTAGTCGCCCGCGACGAGCACGTCGATGTCGACGCCGTGTGCCACGTCGCGGACTCCCTTGCTGCCGGGAGTGTAGCCGCGGCCCAGGCCGGCTTCGGTGAACGCGGTGAGGCCCGCTCGCGTGAGCACCAAGTCGACGTCCACGGTCACGCGCTGGTAACCGTACGCGTTGAGCGCCATCGCGCCGGCGATCGCGTAGGGGATGCCCAGCTCGTCGAGGGTGGCGGTGACCTGGTCGAGCGCCTTCTGCATCTGCGACTCGCCCACGAAGAACTCCTCGGCGTTGCGGAGGGCCGTCTGGAACCGCTGCTCCTCCGGCGTGCGCATGCAGGAAGCGTAGCGCGAGCCTCGAGCCTCAGCCCCCTGAGGGACTAGGAGGGCAGACTCCGCCGTCCGGAAAGCTGCAGTCATGGTCCAAGCAGCAGGGCCCCTCACAGGCGCAGCCACACGCGAAGACCTGGCACTCGTCGGTCCCGGCCTGATTGACCTGAATCGAAACCAAGCGGGGCATCAGACCATCCGGCCCGGTGACGCAG
This sequence comes from Myxococcales bacterium, assembly GCA_035508175.1. Classification (GTDB taxonomy): domain Bacteria; phylum Myxococcota; class Myxococcia; order Myxococcales; family JAKAPL01; genus DATJNL01. The sequence goes on along the minus strand of DATJNL010000081.1, from coordinate 3,296 downwards.
GCAACGGGCAACTCCACCGGAGAACCATAGAACGTCACCCCTGCATCGAATCCTGGGTCGCATGGCACCGCGTTCGGGTTTTGTCCGCTGCCACAAGCAGAGCTGGCCAGCGAGCCCAGCAGTAGCAGCCCGAAGAGTCTCGGCCAGTGCGGGTAGACCGAGCGCCGGCGTAGCGCCGAGGCCTGCATGGCGGATGGCAGCGGGATAGCCCTCAACCTAGGGGGACTGCATCGGACAAAGGGGCGCCGTGAAGGTCCCATCGAGCTCCGTACCCTCGATCGTCGTCTCGAATGAGCCCACGTACGTCGAGCCGGTCTGCGAGAGGATGACGGTACCTCCATCCCCCGGCACAGCCCCCTCGTAGAGGAGGCTGGCTGACCCAGGGCCGACACCACCGATGACGTAGGTTCCCGGCGGGACGATGCCACCGGCATCTTCGCTGGCTCCATCCTGAGCGAAGTCGATGCGGATGTTCGGACCCTGCTGGACCTCGGAGAAGGCCTGATCCCAGAGATAGCTGGTGCAGCTCATCGGCGGGCCACCGCCGAGATCCAGCAGGTAGATCCGCGTGCCGGTCCAGGAGACGAATGATTGCCCGACGGGAAATGCGAGCCGCCCGCTCAACGCCGGTTCGCTGCAGCCACCGAGCGCGGCCACCAGCAGGCCAGCCGCCACCGGTGGGATCCGGAACGCGCCAGAACGACATGTGGTCGTCGCCCTCGTGCGCATGCGCGAAGCGTAGCACGATCAGAACAGGTAGGCCTCGAGGCCCACGTCGGCGTACGGTCCGGCGCCGGTGTCGAAGGCGCCGCCGCTGGAGCCGAGCTCCATGTGCAGCGCCCAGCGCGATTGGAAGAAGATCTCCGTGCCGGCGAACCAGTTGCCGTTGATGTCGCCGGCGAACCAGTTGCCGTCGACCTGGCGGGCGTTGGGGCCGGTGAGGCCCACGAAGAGGGCGGGACCGCCGCCTGCGTACACGCGCGCGAGGTTCCAGAGGACCTTGCTGCGGAACATCACCTCCACCTTGCCGCCGATCGCCGACCCGGCGCCGTCGAAGCCGAAGTAGGCCGCGGGGCGCACGCGCAGCGCCACCAGCCAGCCGAAGGGGATGACGACGTTGACGTCGACCTCTTCCGCGGTGGCGGTGCCGAAGTCGTCGACGCCGAGCCCCACGCCCTGGCCGCTGGGCTGGCTCCAGCTGGCGCAGGTCGCGCACTGCAGCGCGGCGGTCTGGGGCGGTGTGGCGGCGAGGAAGGCGGCGAGGACGAGGCTAGCCATGGAGCGCTCCGGGGGTGGCGGGGGGCAACAGCTTCGACATGGTGGGCGCGCCCACGGGGAGCGGGCCGCGGAAGCCGAGCGCGGTGAGCTCCAGGTGGTTGCCGGAGGGGTCGTTGAAGTACAGCGAGGCCTGGCCGCGGGGGCCCAGGCGGCGCGGGCCGTCGGTGGGGACGCCCGCGGCCTCGAGCTTCGCCTGCCAGCGGCGCAGCGCGCGCGGCGAGACGGCGAGCGCCACGTGCGGGTGATCGGCGAGGGGCGGCGGCTGGCCCTGCGCGTACTGGAACAGATCGAGGCGCGGGCCGCGGTCGAACACCACCGACACGTGCGTGCCGCGCGCGGCCTCCTCGGCGGGGCGGCCCATGCGGCGCAGGAAGGCCTCGTCGACGCGCAGCATGAGGCGCGCGCCCAGCAGGTCCACGTAGAAGCGCTCGGCCGCGGCGAGGTCGCGGCAGGGCAGGGTGACGTGGTCGATGGCGTGCACGCGGGGCGCGAAGGCGTGGGCCAGCCGGTGCGCCCAGCGGTGCCAGGCGAAGAAGAGGCGCATGAGCAGGGCCGTCACGGGGATGGGGAGGCGGGGGAGGCCGAAGGTGGGATCGGAGGCGTCCATCGATTGCTCCGGGGCTTGAAATGGTTTCGAGGTTGAAAGTATATTCGGGACGTGGCGAAAGGCAACCCGGACGAGCTGGCGGTGCTGTTGCAACGGCTGAACGCGGTGCTCAACGGCCGCGAAGCGCGCGGGAGCCTCGCGCTCTTGCAGGAGACGGGGCTGAGCCTGCCGCACGTGGTGGCGCTCTACGCGCTGGACGCGAAGGGGCCGCTCTCGATCTCGGCGCTGGCCGCGGGGGTGCGCCTCTCGCTCGCGGCGACGAGCCAGCTCGTGGACCGGCTGGTGGAGAAGCGCTTCGTGGCGCGCGCCGAGTCGCGGGCGGACCGGCGGGTGAAGACGGTGCGGCTCACGGCAAGCGGTCGGCGCACGCTGCGCTCGATTCACCGGACGCGCAGCCGCGAGCTGGCAGCCGCGCTCGGGCGGGTGCCGCGGGCGACGAGGGAGGCGCTGGCGCGCGCGCTCGTGGCGGCGCTCGGGCACCTGGAGGCGTAGGGCGGCTGGGGTGGGACGGCGGGTGGCCCCTCACCCCGGCCCTCTCCCCGCTTCGCGGGGCGAGGGGGAACTGCCCCGACCTCGACCCCGACCTCGACCCCGACCCCGACCCCGACCTCGACCCCGACCTCGACCCCGACCCCGACCTCGACCGCGACCGCGACCGCGACCGCGACCCCGACCCCGACCCTCGACCCTCGACGGAAGGTCCCCTCTCCCCCGGAGGGGGAGAGGCCGGGTGAGGGGGCCTCTCTTCTACTCTAGACCTGCAGCGGCGCGCCGCGGACCACGTCGAGCAGCACGGCGATGTCGAAGGGCTTGCGGAGCCATCCCTGCACGTCCAGGCGGTCCGGGGTCGGGCGGTGGCGCGGCGATACGGCGGAGATCGCCACGACGGGGATGCGGCGCCAACGCGCGTGCCGGCGCTGCTCCTCGCGGAAGCGGTAGCCGTCCATCACCGGCATCTCGAGGTCGAGCAGGATGAGCTCGGGCAGCGGCACGGCGTTGCGCAGGTAGGCGAGCCCCTCGGCGCCGTCGGCGGCGACGCGCGCCCGGTGGCCGACCCGCTCCAGCTCCTCGGCGAGCAAGCGCGCGAGATCGATCTCGTCGTCGACGATGAGTATTTGACGCATGGCGGCATTCACCCCTGGGCCTGTTTGCCACAGCCGCCAGGGCGGCGCAACGGTTCTGGATTCGATCAGCGCAGCCCGGCCAGAACTTCCTCGTAGAGCGCGAGGTCGTCGGCGTCGAAGAGGCAGGCCACGATGCGCTCGAACTCGGCCTCGTGCGCGAGCATGGCGCCGAGGGCGATGGCCGCCGCCGGGCGCTTCGGGTAGCCGTAGATGCCAGTGGAGATGGCCGGCAAGGCGATCGTCCACGCCTGCGCCTCGCGGGCGAGCCGGAAGCTCTGCTCGTACGC
>DATJNL010000080.1:0-11619 GCA_035508175.1 Myxococcales bacterium | reverse complement strand
GACGCCCCGGCGCGTTGTCAAGCACTCAGGTTTCTGGGAGCATGGCAGGCGCATGCGCTTCAACAAGACCATGTGCCCCCGCTTCCAGGCCGCCCTCGAGGTGCTCGGCAAGCGCTGGACCGGCCTCGTGGTGCGGGCGCTCCTCGACGGCCCCCAGCGCTTCTCGGCGCTCACGAAGACGCTCGAGGTCGTGAGCGAGCGCATGCTGGTCGAGCGGCTCAAGGAACTCGAGGCCCAGGGGATCGTGGTCCGCCGCGCGATCCCGGGCTCGCCGCACGTAGAGTACGCGCTCACGGAGAAGGGCCAGGGGCTCGGCGAGGTGCTCGCCGCGGTGAGCCGCTGGGCCACCGAGTGGGTGGAAGCGCCGCCCGACGAGCGCCCCCGCCGGGCCAGGGCGTGAGCGAGGCCATCCCGGGGCTCGCCGCCGCGCCGCTGGCGCCGGCGCGCGATGCCAGCGTCGTGCTCCTGTGGCGGCAAGGCACGGCCGGTCGCGAGATCTTCTGGCTGCGCCGAGGCGCGCGCCTCGCCTTCGGCGGCGGCATGTACGCCTACCCCGGCGGCAAGCTCGACCCGGCCGACGCGGGCGTGCCGGTCGAGGGCGCGACGGGCCAGGACGCCGCCCTGCGCGCGTGCGCGGCGCGCGAGCTCTTCGAGGAGACCGGCGTGCTCCTCGGCGCGCGGGCCGGCGCCACCGAGCTGGCGACGCAGCGCCGGCGGCTGCTCGACGGCGAGGTCGGCTTCGACGAGGTGCTCCGGGCCTGCGGCGCCCGGCTGCGCGCCGCGGACCTGGCCGCCGCCGGCCGCTGGCTCACGCCGCCGTTCCTGCCGGTCCGCTTCGACGCGCGGCTCTTTCTCGCCGAGTTGCCCCCGGGGCAGAGCGCGTCCGTGGACGCGGCCGAGGCCTCGGAGGGCGGCTTCGTCGCGCCGGCGGAGGCGCTCGCGCGGTGGCGCGAAGGGCGCGCGCTGCTCCACCCGCCCACGCTGCACGCGCTGCGCTGCTTGCAAGAGCCGGCGATCGAGGACGCGCTGCGCCGGCTGCGCGACCCGCCGTTCATGGACGGCCTCGTGGCGCGCCGCATCGAGTTCCAGCAAGGCGTGGTGCTCGTGCCGCTGCGCACGCCCACCCTGCCGCCCGCCACGCACACGAACTGCTGGCTCGTGGGGCTCGAGGAGCTGGTCGTGATCGACCCCGGGGCGGACGACCCCGAAGAGCTGGCCGCCCTCTATCGGATGGTGCGGGAGCTTCACGCCGAAGGGCGACGGGCCGTGGCGATCCTGCTCACGCACCACCACCGCGATCACTCCGGAGGCGCGGCCGCGGCGGCGCGCGAGCTGGGGCTCCCGCTCTGGGCGCACCGGCTGACGGCCGAGAAGCTCGAGGTTCCGTGTGCGCGCCTGCTCGAGGATCGCGAGCCGCTGGGCCTCGCGGGCTTTCCGCTGAGGGCGGTGCACTGCCCCGGCCACACGCGCGGCCACCTGGCGTTCCTCTACGAGCCGTCGCGGGCCGTCTTCGCGGGCGATCTGGTCTCGAGCCTCAGCACGATCGTGATCGATCCGCCCGAGGGCGACATGGCCGTCTATCTCGCGTCGCTGCAACGACTGCTCGATCTGTCGCCGGGCACGCTGTTCCCCGCTCACGGACCGCCCATCCCCGACGGACCGGGCAAGCTGCGGGAGTACCTCGAGCACCGGGCGATGCGCGCGGCGCTGGTGCTGGCCGCGGTGCAGGCGGGGGCCGCCACGCCGGCCGAGGTGGTGGCGCAGGCATATTCCGACACTCCGGAGCCGCTGCACCCGATCGCGGAGCGACAGGCCCTGGCGCACCTGCTCCAGCTCGCGGCCGAGGGCAAGGCGAGCGAGCGCGACGGCCGCTGGCACGCCCGCCTGCCCTGAGACGCGCCCGCGCGAAGCAGGAGGGTCCCCGGGAAGATGTCCGGCGGCGCGCCTGTTGCGCGAGACATGCCCTTCCCGGCCAGCGCCCTCGCCCTGCTGCTCGCCCTCCCACCCGTCGTGCCGGCGTCCCCCGCGCTCGACGCGCTCGCCCGCGGCGACCTCGACGGCGCCCTCGCCGCCCGGGCCGCGAACGCCGCGGAGGCCCGCTACGTGCGCGCCCGCGTCCACGTCGCCCGCGGCGAGCTGGGCGCGGCCGAGCTGGAGACCGCGACGCTCGGAGGTACGCTCGGCGCGCAGGCCGCCTTCTACCTCGCCCACGCGCGCGGCCAGCCTCGCGAGATCGCCCGATCGGCCGCCAAGCTGTGCGCCGCCGGCGACCCCACCGGACGCGCCTGCGCCGATGCGGAGCTGTACGACGGCGCGACGCGGCCCACGGAGGTGACGCTGGCGGCGCCGACCGAGGTGCCGCTCGCCACCCGCGCGCCGTTCCCGCTCCTGCTGGCGCGCGCGGGCGGCGTGAAGACGGGCTTCGTCCTCGACTCCGGCGCGAGCGACAGCGTCATCTCGACCGCGCTGGCGAAGCAGCTGGGACTCCACGTGACGCGGGCCGCCTTCCCGGTCGGCGTCGCGGCGGGAGGGGCCCGCAGCGAGGCGCACCTCGCCCTCCTCCCCGAGCTCACCGTCGGATCCCTCACGGTGCGCCGCCTGCCGGTGCTCGTCCTCGACATGGCCGACCTCGATCGGGCCGGCGTCTCCGGCCTGCTCTCGCCGCAGGCTCTGCCCGGCGTGACGCTGGCCATCGACCTGGGCCGGCACGTGCTCTCGGTCTCGCCCGGCTCCGCCACGCCCGCCCCCTCGCCCGACGCGGTGACGCTGCCGTACGTCTCGGCGGGCCTCGACCTGGCCGTCACGGCGAGCGCCGCGGGGGGCCCGCGCGCGCTCTTCGGCCTCGACACGGGCATGGAGGGCGGCCTCGCGCTGTCGGCGACCTACGCGCGCGCGGGGGACGTGCCGCGCCCGGCCTCGGTCGTGGAAGGCGCGGGGGGCGCGGCCTCGCTCGAGTCGGTGCCGCCGGTCCCGGTCAACCTGGGCCCGCTGACGCTCCGGCCCCGCGGGCCCTGCGTCGTCTCCCCGATGGCCAAGGCGGACGTCGGCCTGGCCGGCCTCCTCGGCGACGGGCTGTTCGAGGGAGGGGTCGTGGTGCTCGACAACGCGCGGCGCCAGGTGACGGTGGTCATCCCCAACGCGGACGAACGGGAGCGCCCGGCCCCTGACGGGCGGCCGGGCGCTTTCGACCTCTGAGCCGAGCGGAAACGGGCTCAGATGACACGACGCCGGAGGCGGCGCGGCCCTCGGCGTCCCCCAGGTGCGGGGGACCGGGCCGGAAGCGCACCTTACCGCTGGGTCCCCTCGTTGACCGGCGCGTTGCTCGGCGCCTCCTGGATGCTCGAGACCCAGTCGCGGCCGCCGATGCGCTCGAACGAGAGGCTCACGAACTGCCCGGGCACGAGGTTCTTGATGTCCAGGGGGTGGGCGAGGAACGTCTGGTTGCGGGTCGGGCCCATCAGGGTCAGATAGCCGCGGGCCTTGTTGAGAGCCGACACGGTCCCGGTCACGGTGCCCGAGATGGCGAAGTTCTGGTTCCCGATCGATCCCTCGTTCATGTTGCTCGCCAGCCACAGCACGCCCGCGAAGTCGTCGTAGTTGACGCTCACGAGATCGCCGGGCTGGAAGTCCGCGAGCTGATCTGGCTTCGCGTGCAGCGCGATGGTGCGTCCCGCGCTGTTGATCTCGAGGATGCCCGCGCGGAAGTTGATGGCCCGCACCGTCCCTTGCACCACGCCCGTCTCGGCGGGGGTCATGCCGCTCGAGGCCATCGACCCGGCCTGCGGCGCCATCATCTGGCCCTGGTAGGGCTGCGAGTTGCTCCGGGAGTTCTGCGAGTCCGCCAGCGCCGGCGTCGCGAAGGTCAGCGCGAGCGGCGCCAGGAGCCCGGCAATCGAGTAAATCCAGATCCTCTTCATGGCACACTCTCCTCTTAGAGTTTCCTGCTCGACCACCGCCCACGCCGGGCCTGGGACCCAAGAGCCCCCAAGAGTGGTCGATCGAACGATGCGCACCCCCGGGCGCGAAACAAGCGAGGCCGCCTGGCGTGACTGCCGTCAGGGCGGCGGTGTAGGGATCGGGAGCTCGCCATGACGCCCGCCTCCCCGGCCAGCCTGCTGTCGCCGCCACCGCAGGCGGTGCTGACGAACGCGTTCGGGCTGCCCTTCGACAACGCCGTCGCCACGGCGCGCACCTGCTACGCGCCCCGCATCGTCACGACCGCCGACGTGTCGAAGGACGAGCGCGCGCGCGAGGTGCGGGACCGCATCGCGCGCGAGACCTACCAGGCGGGCCACCACACGACGCTGCAGCACGCCTCCTTCCAGTTCGCCCTCGAGCGCGTGAGCCGCCAGCTCCTCTGGTCGTTCCTGCACGCGCACCCCTTCTACAACTCGGAGCAGGTGAGCCAGCGCTACGTGGAGGTGAAGCCGGGCAACGCGCTGGTGCCGGCGCTGCCTCCGCGCGAGCTCGCGCTGTACCGGGAGACCCTCGACCAGCAGCAGGCCGCCTACCACGTGCTGTGCGAGCTGCTGCTCGAGCCCGTGGGCGCGGAGTACTTCCGGCTCTTCCCGGGGCGGCGCGGCGCGCGCGACAGGTGGCTGCCGAACGTGAAGAAGAAGGCCCAGGAGATCGCGCGCTACGTGCTGCCGGTGGCCACGCACGCGCACCTGTACCACACGATCAGTGGCCTCACGCTGCACCGCTACCACCGCTTGAGCCGATCGCTCGAGGCACCGGTCGAGCTGGGGCTGCTCGTGGAGGCGATGGTGGCGGCGGTGAACGCGCACGACCCGCTCTTCTTCCGCGACATCGAGGATCCGCTGCCGCTCGAGGCCACTCCCGAGGCGCAGCTGCTCGAGGAGCTGGGCTGCGGCGCGGGCGTGGGCGGCCGGCGGGCGCGCGCCTTCAACGACGCGTTCGACGAGTCGCTCCAGGGCCGCCTCAGCAAGCTCGTGGACTACAAAGTGCACGCCGAGGCGGTGCTGGCGGAGGCGGTGCGCGTCACGGTGGGGCTCACGCCGCGCGAGCTGTCCGACGCCGAAGCCATCCGCCGCGTCCTCTCGCCGGCCGAGAACCGCCTCTTCGCCGAGTCGCTGACGCTGACGACCCTCTCGAAGTCGGCGCGCGCCCTCTCCCACCCGCACTACACCTTCCGCAAGAAGCTCTCGCATACCGCCGACAGCCAGGACCAGCGCCACCGCATGGTGCCGGGCAGCCGCCCGGTGCTCGCGGCGCAGTACGCGGGCGGCGAGCCGGACGCGGTGCTGCCCGAGCTGATCGCGCGCCAGCCGGCCGCGCGCGAGGTCTACGACCGGTCGCTCGCGCAGACCTTCCGCGCCATCGACGCGCTCCTCGACGCGGGCGTCGCCGCCGCGGACGCGCTGTACCTGCTCCCCAACGCCTTCCCCGTCCGCTTCGAGGAATCCGGCGACCTCCTGCACCTGCACCACAAGTGGACGTCCCGGCTCTGCTACACGGCGCAGGAGGAGATCTGGCGCGCGAGCCTCGAAGAGGTGAAGCAGGTCCGCGAGGTGCATCCGCGCATCGGCGAGCAGATCATGCCGCCTTGCACCTTGCGGCACGAAGCCGGCGTTCGCCCGACCTGCCCGGAAGGGCCGCGCTACTGCGGCGTCCCCGTCTGGCGGCTCGAGCTGGAGCGTTACCAGCGGCTGATCTAGCCGCCGTCGCCCGCGTCGGCAGCCTCACCAGCGTCGCTGCCGGCGTCTTCGAAACCGGCGTCCGAGCCCGCGTCCTCGAAGCCGGCGTCTCCGGCATCCTCGACGCCGCCGCTCGTCCCGCCGCTGGTCGTGGTGGCCGCCCCGGTGCTCGAACCGCCCCCCGACGAGCTCGCGGCCGCGCCGGTCGAGCCTCCAGCGGTCGAACCTCCGCTCGCCGTGGAGGTGCCCGCCACGGAGCCGCCGGTGGTACCGGCGCCGCCCGTCGTCGTTCCGCCGCCGGTGCTGCCCGAGCTCGAGCCTCCCGTGGTGGGTCCGGCGTCCGGCGCGACGTACGTCCCGCACACGCCGCCGCCGTCCGCGTAATCGTAGAGACAGACGCCCTGGCAGCAGGGCGTGCCGTCGTGGCAGGCCTTGCCGAGCGGGGTGCAGACCAGCTCCGTACCCGTGGCGCCGCCGGCTCCGCCCGAAGTCCCTCCGGAGCCGCTGCTGCTGCACGAGCCTGTGACGAACGCGGCGGCGACGGCGAGAGCTGCGAGGGCAACGCGCTTCATCGGACCTCCTGCGGAACCGGCGCTCATCCTGCCAGACGCCCGGTGGGTCCGGTCAAGAAATCGGCGATCAACCGGTTGAAGGCCGCGGCGTGGGTCACGTTGAAGCCGTGCGGCGCCCCCTCGAGGAACACGAGTCGCGAGCCGCGCACCGCCTCCGCGGCCCGGCACACGGCCGCCGCGGGAATCATCCGATCCTCGGATCCCGCGACCAGCAGCGTCGGCGCCCGGATCCGCTTCGCCCACCGGGAGGCGTCGTGAAAGAAGACGGCCGCCGCCTGCGCGGTGACGCCGTAGCTCGCGCGCGGATCGTCGAACGCCGCCATCTGCTCGTCCACGAAGCGCTTTCCCTCGCCGGCGAGCTGGCCGTTGAAGACGAGCGGCCGCCACGCCGCCTCCACCGCATCGCGCGAGCCACGCAGGCCGCCGCGAGGGAAGGCGAGCGCCGCCTGCCTGCCGATGCCGAGGGTCGTCAGCCGCACGTGCCGATCGGCCGCGAGCGGCGCGGCGCCCAGGACCAGCCGATCGACCCGCTCCGGCCAGCGGCCGGCCACCTCGAGCGCCACCATGCCGCCCATCGAGACGCCGATCAGGTGGGCCCGCTCGAGCCGCAGGTGATCCAGCAGACGCAAGGCGTCGCGCGCGAGCTCGGGGACGCGGATGGGCCGGCGCCAGTGGGCGGTCCGGCCCGACCCGCGCTGGTCGGGGGCGATGGTCCGAAAGCGCCCCTTCAGGGCGTCGATCTGCGGCCGCCAGCCCTCGCCGGGACAGCCGAGGCCCATCAGCATGAGCAGGGGAGGCCCCTCGCCCTCGATCTGGTAGTCGAGGGTGGTGCCGGCGCTGACCCAGCTGCCCCGGACGATCGCCTCTTCGGGCACGCGCATCGTCGAGCGAGGCTACACCCTCCCGTGTTAGCTTGTCGCGGTGGACCTTCCTGCCGACTTGAACCCCGAGCAGCGCGCGGCCGTGGTCCACCGCGGCGGGCCGCTGCTCGTGCTGGCCGGCGCAGGCTCGGGCAAGACGCGCGTCATCGTCCACCGCATCGCCCACCTGGTCGAGGCGGGCGCGCCCCCCTGGTCGATCCTGGCGGTCACCTTCACCAACAAGGCCGCCGGCGAGATGCGGGACCGCGTCGAGCGGCTGCTCGGCCCGGCGGCGCGGGACGTCTGGGTGAGCACCTTCCACTCGGCCGGGGCGCAGATCCTCCGCCGCGAGGCCGAGGCCGTCGGCCTCACCCGCGAGTTCACCATCTACGACGAGGACGACCAGCTCTCGCTCGCGAAGCGCATCCTGCGCGAGGCCAACCGCGAGGCGGACAGCGCCTCGGCGCGCGACTTCCTCGCCGCCGTCGACCGCGCCAAGAACGGCGTCGCCGACCACGACCGCACCGGCGACCTCCCGGAGCTGGCGGAGCGATACCGCCGCAGCTTGCGCGCCGCCAACGCCGTCGACTTCGGCGACCTCCTCGCCTTGCCGGTCGAGCTCTTCCAGAAGCGCCCCGACGTCCTGGCGCGCTGGCGGCGGCGCATCGACCACGTGCTGGTGGACGAGTTCCAGGACACGAACCTCGTGCAGTTCAAGCTGCTCGAGCTGCTGGCGCCCCCGGGCACCGACCTGTGCGTGGTGGGCGACGACGACCAGTCCATCTACCGCTGGCGCGGCGCCGAGGTCGGCAACATCCTGGGCTTCGAGAGCGACTACCCGGGGGCCGGCGTGGTCCGGCTCACCCAGAACTATCGCAGCGACGGCAACATCCTCGCCGCGGCCGCCGCGATCATCGCGAAGAATCCCCACCGGCACGTCAAGGAGCTGTGGACCCAGCGCGAGAGCGGCCGGCCCCTCTCGGTGATCTACGCCCAGGACGAGCGGGACGAAGGCGATCGCATCACGCGAGCGCTGCGCGAGCTCCGGGCCGAGGGGATCCCCTACGGCGAGATGGCGATCTTCTTCCGGATCAACGCCCAGTCGCGCGTGCTGGAGGAGGCGCTGCGCATCGCGCACGTCCCCTACGTCATCGTGCGCGGCCGCAGCTTCTACGAGCGGGCCGAAATCAAGGACGCGGTCTCCTACCTGCGGCTCGCGGTGAATCCCCGCTCCGACGTTGACTTCCAGCGGGTGATCAACTCCCCGCCGCGAGGCATCGGGGACACCACCAGCGACCGGCTCGCGGCCCACGCCGCCGCCCGCCGGCTCTCGCTCTACGACGCGCTCACCGAGAACGAGCTCGCCCGGATCGACGGGCTCAACGCCGGCACCCGCGCGAAGCTCGCGGCCTTTCGCGCGCTGCTCGACGAGCTCGGGAGCGTCGCCCGATCGGGCGCGGCCGGAGAGACCACCCAGGCCGCGCTCACGCGCTCGGGCATGCTCGAGCGTCTCAAGCAGCAGAGCGTGACGGCCCTCGGTGCCGATCGGGAGACCGCCGAGGAGCGGTACGAGAACCTCATGGAGCTCGTGGGCGCGGCCCGCGAGGCCGACGAGCGGTTCGCCGAGCAGACCGGCGACGCCGCGACCCGCGAGGCCGGCGCGAGCTCGCCGCTGCTCTCGTTCCTCGAGCAGGTGTCGCTGATCGGCGACGCCGACGGCGAGACCTCGGCGGATCGCGTCTCGGTGATGACCCTGCACGCCGCGAAGGGTCTCGAGTTCGACGCGGTGATCCTGGCAGGCATGGAGGAGGGCGTGTTCCCGCACAACCGGGCCCTGGGGTTTCGCGCAGCCCCCGAGGAGATGCACGAGGAGCGGCGGCTCGCCTACGTCGGGTTCACCCGCGCGCGCCGGCGGCTGTTCCTGTCCGCCGCCCGTGCGCGGGCGCTCTTCGGCGAGCTCAAGTTCAATCCACCGAGCCGCTTCCTGCTGGACGTCCCCGAGGAGCTGGTGGAGCAGAGCGGCGCGCCGCTGCGGCGCGCCGAGGCGTCGGCGACGGGAGACGGGTTCACCATCGATCGGAGCTACGATCAGACCCATGGCCAGAGCGGCTCCGGCGGATACTCCCGCGCCGGCTACACCCGGCGCCACGCCTCGCGCACCGGCCGCAACCTGCCCTCCACCGCGGCCTGGAACGCGTCGCGCACCGCGGCCGCCACCGTCACGCGCGTGGAGAGCGTCGACTGGCCGACCGGGCACACGGTCGTCCACCCGAGCTTCGGGATCGGCCAGGTGATCGACGCCGACGGCAACGGCCCCGACGCGAAGCTCACGGTTCGCTTCGGATCGAGCGGCAGCAAGCGGCTCGTCGCGCGCTTCGTGAAGCGGGCGGAGTGAGTCATGCGTGACGCGCTGGTCGTCCTGCCGACCTACAACGAGGCCGAGAACCTCCCCGCGATCACCCGCGCGATCCTCGACGCCAGCGATCGGATCGAGATCCTGGTGGTGGACGACAACTCGCCCGACGGCACCGGCCGGCTCGCAGACGACCTGGCCACCGCCGAGCCGCGGATCCACGTGCTCCACCGGGAGCGCAAAGAGGGGCTGGGGCGCGCCTACCTGGCGGGCTTCGGCTGGGCGCTGGCGCACGACTACGCGTTCATCCTGGAGATGGACGCCGACTTCTCCCACGACCCCCACCACCTGCCGGAGCTGCTCGACGCGGCCGGCCATGCCGATCTGGTCCTCGGCAGCCGGTACGTGGAGGGCGGCGGCACGCAGCATTGGGGCGTGCTGCGGCGGTTCGTCTCGCAGGGGGGCAGCCTGTACGCCCGGACCGTCCTGGGTGTGAACGTCCGCGACCTCACCGGCGGCTTCAAATGCTTCCGGCGCCAGACCCTCGAGCGGCTGGATCTCGAGACCGTCCGGAGCGAGGGCTACTCTTTCCAGATCGAGCTGACCTACCGGGCGATCAGCCTCGGCCTCCGGGTGGTCGAGGTGCCGATCGTCTTCGCCGACCGGCGCGTGGGCAAGAGCAAGATGTCGCGCCGGATCTTCTTCGAGGCCGCCGGGATGGTGCTGCGCCTGCGGCTCGACCGGAGGGCGTTCCTGCGCCGCACGCGGGGGACGTGAGGCACGAGCGCGAGCCTCGGGACTCGTACTAGACTGCCTGGCCCATGAGCGCCGGGGAGTACGCCACCTTCAGCCTGGTCACCTTCTCCGGCATCTTCGCGGTGGTCGATCCCTTCACCGCGGTGCCGGCGTTCCTGGCGATGACCCCCGACAACACCCGCGCCGAGCGCGCCGCGATGGCCCGCCGGGCCTCGCTCGCGGCGCTCCTGATCCTGGCGGGGTTCGCGCTCGCCGGCGGCCTGCTCTTCAAGTTCTTCGGCGTGACGCTCTCGGCCTTCAAGCTGGCGGGCGGGCTCTTGCTCCTCTTGATGGCGATCGACATGCTCCGCGCCCAGCCCTCTCGCACGCGTCAGAGCCCGGAGGAGGCCGCCGAGGGCGTGACCAAGGACGACGTCGCGATCTTCCCGCTCGCGACCCCGCTCCTCGCCGGACCGGGCTCGATCGCCACCACCATGGTCTTCATGGGGCGGTCGACGGCCTGGTGGCAGACGCTGCCGGTCTTCGTGTCGATCGTGCTCACCTGCCTGGTCGCTTACTTGCTGCTGCGCTCGGCGTCGCTCATCGATCGGTTCATGGGCCGCACCGGCATGAACGTGCTCAACCGCATCATGGGGCTGATCCTCGCGGCGATCGCGATGCAGTTCATGATCGATGGGCTGCAGGGAGCATTTCCGCGCCTGCTCGGCGTCGCGAGATGACGGGCCAGGGCGTGCGACGGCTCGCGCGGTTGCTGGCGCCGGAGGCGCGGGGACTGGGCGTCGCGGCCGTCTGCATGCTGGCCCTCGCCGGCACCACCGCGCTGGCCGCCGCCCTGGTCGGCCCGGCGGTGCAAGCCTTGCTGACGGGCTCGGCAGCGGGCGGCCTCGCGGCGAAGCTGCTCCCGCGGTCGGTCCTCCGCTCGCCCGACGGCCTTCCGGTCGTCATCGTCGCGATCGCGGCCGTCAAGGGGCTCGCCTACTTCGGCCAGTTCCACCTCATGGCCCTCGCCGGCCAGCGCACCGCGAGCCGGCTGCGGCGCGAGCTCCTCGCGGCGCTGCTGCGGGCCGAGCCGGAAATGCTCGGCCGCCACCAGACCGGCGAGTTCCTCAGCCGCTTCGCGGGCGACGCGACGGCGGTGGAGATGGCGGTCACCTACGCGCTCGCGGGCTATCTGCGGGACACCGCGACCGCCGCCCTCCTCTTCGCGGTCTGTCTGTGGGTCGACTGGCGCCTCTCGCTGATCGCCTGCGCCGCCTTGCCCCTGACGCTGGTGCCGCTCGCCCGGATGCTGAAGAGCTTGCGGCGGCGCCTCGCCGACTCCGCCCGCAGCCAGGGGGCGCTCGGCCACCTCGTCGCCGAGGGGCTCCAAGGGCTCCCGAGCATCCAGGTGGACGGGCTGGCGGAACGGGAGGCGGCCCGCT
>DATJNL010000079.1:0-9462 GCA_035508175.1 Myxococcales bacterium | reverse complement strand
CCCCGGAGGCCGGGCCGCCTTGCGCCGCCAGGACCGGCTCGCGTTCTACCTGGCCTGCTGCAGCGCCCGGCGCTCTCTCACCGGCTGCGCTCCCCGGCTGGACGACCGAGGTCGGCCGATTCAGCCGTCCAGCGACCTCGTCGAGCTGGCGCGCGTGGCTGGGCTCGAGGGACCGCAGCGGCTGGATCGCGCGATCCTTCCGCTTGGCAGCCAGTGTCTCGACCGTGTCGAGGCTGTGTGGGCTCATGCCCACGAGGCGGAAGTCACCGGGGCCGAGCCGGCGCTCTCCGAGTGGGTCCTCGAAACCGAGGACCGGGAACGGCGCCGTCGCGTCGCCATCTCGGAAGGTCGGACCGACCCGACGAGCGGCGCGCTCCTGGTCGAGAGTGGCCACGCCCCGATCGCCGAGGCGCTCCGCGCCCGGCTCCTAGACCGGCCCCTCACGCCGAGGATCCTGTCCGGACTCGCCGCCTGCGGCTTCAGGGCCTTCTGCGAGCTGATCGTTCGACTGCGCCTCCCGGAAGAGCGCGGCGAGCAGATGGACCCGCGCGACGGAGGCAACGTGCGGCACCGCTGCCTCAGGGACGCCTTCGCGGCGCTTGCACGAGCCGGACTGCTGCCGTTGGTCGGTGGCGAACGCCGCGGCCGCGAGCTGGAAGTCTTCCTGGGCGCCGCGCGCGCTGCCCTCGACGCCTACGAGGCAGAAGCCCCGGTCGGCCACCCCCTCGTCTGGGCGGCCGAACGCCGGACGATCGAGAGGCAACTCCGTCGTGTGTACGGCCGGGAGCTGTCGGATCCTGGCTGGACGCCGACCTGGTTCGAGCTCCCTTTCGCGGCAGGCAGCTCGACCGGGCAGCTGTCACTCTTCGATCCGAGCGGTCGTCCCGAGAGCCGTCCGGCCCTCAGGCTGGAGCTCGCTACGGGCCACGCGTTCCTGGGGGGCCGGCTCGACCGCGTCGACCAGAAGCCGGGCGCGCTCCGCGTGATCGACTACAAGACGTCCGGCCTTCCGTCTCTCGTGGACCGCCTGCGCCACGGCTTTCGGGAGAGCGACCTGCAGTTGGCCATCTACGCGTTGCTGGCCCGGGAAGGACTTGCGCCCGGCGCGGACGTCGACGCCGTCTACCTGTCGCTCACGGACGCAAAGGTGGGGGAGTCGCTCGGGGAGATTGGCTCGAAGGCTGGGACCGACCTCGGGCTGTTCTTCGCTCTCGACGCGCCGAGACGTGAGCGCTGCCGAGCCGAGGGCTTGCCAAACCTCGCCGAGCGGATTGGCGAGCTCGTCGAACGCGCGCTGCGCGGGGACTTTCCGGTGACGCCCGGCGATTGCCGCGGCTGCGACTACTTCGGCTCGTGCCGGGTGGGCGCGTTCTACGAGGAATGGGAATGAGCGCAGCGCTGGAGCTGCCCGGACCCACGCCGCTCCTCGACGAGAACCTCGTGCTCCGGGCCGGAGCCGGGACGGGAAAGACCCACGCCCTCGTGACGCTGGCCTTGCAGCTCCTCGCCGGGCTGCGCCGCCGCGGGTCCGTCGCACCGGACAAGCTCTGGCTCGTCACTTTCACCGACAAAGCCGCGGCCGAGTTGCGAGACCGCCTCCGGCAGCGGTTGCGTCGCCTCGCCAGCAGAGCCGCGATTCCGGACGAAGAGGCCGATCTGGCGGCGGCTGCGAAGGCCCTCGGCATGGTGGTTCCGGGACCAGCGCGCTGGGCCGCGCTCTTGGACGAGAGCGCGGGCTGTCGCATCACCACGCTGCACGGCGCCGGTGCCGCGCTCCTGCGCGAGCTGCCCGGAGGTCAGGGCTCGTTCACGTTGTGGAACGAGGCCGAAGCGTCGGGTGCGTTACGGAATGCGGCGCGCAAGGTGGTTCTCGAATCCGACTCGGCGGCGATCGAGCTTCTCGAGGACATGCGCCTCGTCGGAGGTGGGCCGCGCGATTCCGGACTGGTGTCCTCCCTGGTCAACCTGCACCAGCGGCTCGCGGAAGACGGCTTGGGGCTCGCCGGCCTCGTGCAGCCGGACGCGCCGCCCGACCTGGACGCCGCCGTGCGAGCGTGGCGAGAGGACTTCGAGGGCCTCGCCGCGAGCGGCCGACTCCCAGACGTGCAGCCCGTACGCCGGGCCCTCGACGCCTTGAAACCGGAGGTGGACGAGGAAGGCCTGTGCGAGAGCTGGGACCTCCTTGCGGCCGCCCGCGGCTGCTTCCAGCGGCGGGGCGAGATGGAGAAGGCGGCGGCCGCAGCGCACGAGACGCTCTGGCGCGCGCTGGGCGAGGCGCGCGCTTCGCGGCGCTGGGAAAACGTGCGCACTCTGTACGAACGGACCGCGGCTCGTTACGCCGCCGCGAAGCGCGCGGCCTTTGCGCTCGACTTCGCGGATCTCTGCGGCGAGGCGCGCAATCTGCTCCGGGACGATCTCGAGGCGCGGCGCCACGCGAAGGAGCGCGTCGGCGCCCTGCTGCTGGACGAGACGCAGGACACCAACCGAGTCCAGCTCGACCTCTGCTTGCTGCTGTGCGAGCAGCGCGGCCGGGAGCAGAGCTTCGCGGCCGGGGATCCCATCCACGAGCGGGTGGAGCTCGAGCCCGGCACGCTCTGCGCGGTGGGCGATCGCAAGCAATCGATCTACGAGTTCCGCGGCGCCGACGTCGCGGTGTTCGAGCGCCTGGCATCGCGCGTGCTCGCCGGCGGCGGCCGCGAGCTGCCGCTCTCGTCGTGCCGGCGCAGCCGCGCCGAGCTCGTCGAGCTGTTCAACGGCCTCTTCGGGCGGGTGATGGTGAACTCCCGCGAGGACTTCGAGATCCGCTTCGACGACGGCGACGTGCTCTCGGCCGTGCGAGAGCGGGCGGGTCTGGGCCTCGCCGAACTGGTCACGGTGTTCGGCGAGAACGCGGCGGAGCGGAGACTCAGGGAGGCCGACGCGCTGGCGCGGCGAGCGGTGCAGCTGCTCCAGGATCCGCCCGCCCACCTTCGAACCGTGCCGGGCGGGCTCCGGCCGGGCCACGTCGCGCTGCTCTTTCGCAGGCTCACGTACGTGGAGCTCTACCGTGAAGCTTTCCGCGAACGCGGCCTGGCGAGCGCGGTCGCCGGCGGCGACGGGTTCTATGACACCCAGGAGGTTCGCGACGTCGCCGCGCTGCTGGCCGCCTGCGTGGACCCCGACGATGCCGTGGCCGTCCTCGCGCTGCTGCGCTCACCGCTGTGCGGCGTGCTCGACGAGACGGTGGCCCGCCTGGCGCTGGCTTCCGGTGGCGGCGGTCTCTCGTTGCGTCAGGCCACGGCGGTTCTGCGCGGCCTCGGTGAGGAGGGCGAACGCCAGCGTGTCGTCCGTCTCGTGGAGGCGCTGCGCCCGATCGGCGAGGCGGCCGAGCACCTGGGGCCCACCGGCGCCTTCGATGCCGCGCGGGCCGAGCTGTCCCTTCGGTCCGCCCATCGCGACGCCCAGGCGGCGGCGAACCTCGACAAGCTTCGCGGTCTGCTGGCCCGCTGGGAGAGCGAGGGGCTGGGACTCGCGGGCGCGGCCGATCGCCTCGCTCGCTTCACGCGCGGCCAGGGCGAAGGGTCGAAGGAGCCGCAGGCCAGCGGCTTCGACGACGGATCGCTGGACGCGGTGCGGATGCTCACCATCCACCAGGCCAAGGGGCTCGAATTCCCAGTGGTCATGGTGCCGGACTGTGGCCGCCAGGAGCGCGTCGACCTGCCGCCCATCGCCTTTGCCCGCGATCGAGGCCTGGCCGTGAAGGCGCGCGGCCCCGACGGAAAGTGGGTCCAACCGGCCGGCTACGTCCGGGTGAAGGAGGCCCTCGAAGCCCGCGCGCGTGCCGAATCGCTGCGCCTGCTGTACGTGGCCGCGACCCGCGCGCGGGAGTTGCTCATCTTCAGCGGCGAGATCGGGGACGCCGGAGGGCGGGGCTCGTGGCGCGATATCCTGGACGCCGAGCCCTCCCTGCAGCGGGTCGAGGGTGAGGCGCTGCCCGACCGTCGCTGGGATCTGCCTGCCGTCCTCCAGGCGGGGAGCGGTCGATCGGCGCTCGAGGCCACCCAGGCCTGGCCTCCGGCGGCGCCGAAGCGACTCTCCATGGCCGCCACGTCGGCGGCCGACTTGCTCCTCTGTCCCCGGCGCTTCCAGCTTCGCCAGCTGTGGCAAGTGCCCGAACGGACCGGCGAACCGCTGCCCCCGGACGAACTGCCGCAGGAAGGCGAGCCTCGGCAGCTCGGCAGCCGGGCCCATGAGCTGCTCGAACAGGTCGACCTTCGGCTGGCCCTGGAGGATCCGACGGCGGCGGTCGAGCGCGCGGCGCGAGAGCTCGGCCCCGCGGTGGCGGGTGACGACCGACAGGTGCGGCGCGAGGTCGTTTCGTTGCTCCACTCGAAGCTGGGCCGGCAGATCTGCGCGCTGCCCGCCAATCGAGTCTGGCGCGAACGGCCCTTTCTGCTTCGGGCCGGCCGTCTCGTCATCCGCGGATCCATCGACCTGCTTTGCGTCGTGGACGACCGGATCCTGGTGCTCGACTACAAGCGCGGCCCGCCGATGCTCCAGGCGAGCTACCGCGCCCAGGTCGAGATCTACGCCCTCGCCGCCGCGCGCCTGCTGAGCGGTGGCCTCCCGATCGAGGGAGGGCTCTGGTACCTGGGGGAGGCGGCGGAAGGCCCTCGACGCTGGCCCGTTCCCGTGGCGCGTCTGGAAGCGCTTTCCCGTGACCTGGCCGAAGGCGCGGAGCGCGTTGCCCTAGCGCCGGCGGCCCTCGCTCCCTGGCAGGGGCTGCGCGTGGAAGCGTGTCGCGCCATCGACTGCGCGTACCTGCCGCGGTGCCATCCAGGTACGCCCCTGGTCTCCGAGCGCTCGGCCGGAAGATTGCGTTGAAAACGAAAAAGTCGGATGCTGCGCGCTCGGAGGGCTATCGCAATGGCCGGCGAAGAGAGGCGCATCGACCCGCGGTTCCCGATGGTTCTACAGGTCGCGTGGCCGCAAGACCCGGGACAGATAGCCGACTGCACGGAGAACCTGAGCCGCGGCGGCCTCTTCGTCCAGACGGAGGTGACCGCCGAGATCGGGGAGCCCGTCAGGCTGCGCCTCTCGTTTCCCGAGCTGCTTGCGCCGATGGAGATGGAGGCCGTCGTGGCCTGGATTCGACCGGCCTCGCCGCATGCTCCCGCGGGCCTCGGCGTCCGGGTCGCCGACAAGAACCCCGGCTATCGCGCCTACCTCGAACGGCTTGCGCAGGCCGCAGCCGGCACGCTGCGCCAACGGCCGAAGCGAGACACGCCGTACCGGATGCTAATCGTCGACGACAACCGGCTGTGCCTCGAGATCTACCAGGATGCGGTGCGTGCCGCCGAGGACCTCGCCCCAGGCGAAGGGCGGCTCATCGAGGTCCGGGTCGCCGTTCGCGGCCAGCAGGCACTGGAGATGCTGCACGAGCGCCCCGCGGAGCTCGTGATGACGGACCTGAACATGCCCGGCATGGGTGGTCTGGAGCTGATCCGCCGCGTGCGAAAGTTGGCCCTGCAGCCGAGGCCAGCGATCCTGGTGGTCAGCAGCTTTGCCGCGCCGGACGATCGGCAGGAAGCCGTGCAGGCCGGCGCAGACGCCTGTCTCAGCAAGCCGGCGAAGCTCGTGGACATTGCCAGCACGGTGCGCGCGTTGCTGTCGCTCTGAGCGAACGGCGCTTCTCTCGACGTCATCCGCGTGGTAGATCCGCGAGGCATGCTCCGACGTGTCCTCGGGCCGCTCGCGGCCACGGCCCTGGCGGTGGTCTCTCCGGTTCATGCCCTTGCGGCCACGCGCATCGCGGTTCTCACGTTCGCGCCGCTTTCGGGCGACCTTCCGAATGGAGCCGGTGACAAGGCCGCCGACCTCCTGGCGACCGAGCTGAAGTCCGTCTCCCAGCTCGAGGTCGTCCCGAGGCCCCGCAAGGTCGAGGGACTGGCCCGGGACCGGCTCAAGGCGGCAAAGGCCCAGCTCGCCGCAGCGCGCGACGCACTGACGAAGCGGCATCCAAAGGACGCACAGACGGCCTACGAGACGGCGCTGATCGGCTTCCGCCAAGCGCTGCCGGCGCTGGACGATTTCCAAGACCTCATCGATTGCACCGCGGAGCTCGGCGCACTGGAGTTTCGGCGCGGCAACGACGACGCCGGCCGGGCCCACCTCCTGGAGGCAATGCGCCTCGCTTCAGGCAAGCCGCTCGCGATCGTCGCGCAGGCGCCCAGCTTTGCTCCCGTCGCCGATGCGCTGGCGAAGTCGGTGGCCACGTTGCCGAAGGGCTCGATCCGGGTGGACTCCACCCCGGAAGGCGCCGAAGTGTACGTGGACGGCCAGGACGCCGGAAAAGCGCCCGTGCTGATTCGTGATCTACCGGCTGGGCCGCAGTACCTGCGCGCAGTGCTACCCTCGGGTGAGCTCTGGGGGGCCGTCGCCGATGTGGCCCCCTCGGACGTCCCGCAGCACCTCCGGGCCCAGAGCGGCGCGGAGGGTCCCGCCGCTGAGATCAATGCGCAGCTCGCCGAGAACCGCATCGACCCCGGTGCGGCGACGGCCGCCTCCCAGGCGGCCAAGGCGAGCGAGGCGGCGCTGGTGGTTTTCGGCGCGCTCCATCGGACGCCCGACGGCCTCGCGCTCGACGCGTTCCTGTACGACACTGGAAAGAAGCAGATCTCGCGGCTCGCGCGAGTGGCCTTCGACAACGAGATGCTCGATGCCGGCCTGCAGATGGACAAGCTCGTGAGTGAGATCCAGACGCGGCTCGGCACACCGGGTTCCGAGCTGCGTCTGCCGGCTCGGGTCGCCGAGGACCGGGTCGCCGAAGGGACCCTCGCGAGCGAGTACCGGTTTGGCGGTGCAGGAGCGAACGACCTGAGCGACGCGCCGCCGCCTCAGCCGGAGGGCAACACCCGCCGCGTCGTCGTGCACGGCTCCAGCGGTCCCTGAGTCGCTGGGGTCTTCGGCCCTAGGGGGCCTGACCCAGCACGCTCCGCTCCCAGCGGGCATTCGCGTGGGCGGCCTCGCTGTAGGCGGTGGCGATGTCGAAGCCGGAGGTCAGCGCGATGCCCGTGCCCGAGACGAGGGTCACGACGTCCAGGACCGCTGCGTCACCGCTGATCTGACCAGCCGAGAGCCGCCCAGAGGTTGCCTGGCCCCCGAACCAGACGGCCGCCACGGCGATGGCGACCACGAACACCGTGCGCAAGGAGCTCGTGATGGCGCCTTGAGTCCATTCGCCCGCATACGCCTGCCCGGCGGAAGGCCCCACCGTCAGCAGCGGCGGGAACAGCAGGCCGGCCAGCAGCCCCTCGGCCGATAGCGCGACGGCGTGCCACGGATCCTTCGGGCCCGGTGAGAGGTCCGAACCGCGATGGGCCAGGCGGGCTCGCGCAAGGAGGATCTGGCGCCACTCCGCTGCTCCGATTGCCTGGGATTCGCGTGGCGGCTCGGGGGCGAGGGGCCCACGAGACGGTTCGGCCTCGCCAAAAGGCAGCAGCCGGGTGCCGAGCTCGAGACCGGTCCCTGGCGCCCCGGGCGGGGGCTCGGCTCCGATCTTCGTTCCCGGAAGCTCCGGCTGGGCCATGATCCAGGGCGGCGCCAGACGCAGGGCCTGGGCCTGCGCGAGCAGCGCGGCGAGAGCGAGGGAGGCCCACACGCAGTGGAGCGTAGCATAGGCCCTCGTGGGTCTGGTGGCCCTCCGAGGGCCACGTGCCCAGCTTGGCGACATGAGCCGCGGGGGAGGCCTCGTCCTTGTCGTTCTCGGGTTCGCCGGGTGCAGCGGCGGAGGCCTCAGGACGGACTGTGAGGATTGCCCCGGCGACGCCGGTCTTGCAGCCCAGGACGGAGGCACCGCCGCGTTCGAGCGGACTCCGCAGGCGAACCCGCTCCCCGCCGAGAATGCGCTGGCAGGGACGACGGACTGGACGATCACGAACCCCGCCACCAACCACGAGATCGAAGGCTATGCCTCCACGGATTCTGCCGAGGCAGGAGACGTGGTGGACGTGGCGGTCAACGCGCAGCCCGCGGCCACCTCGTTCACCTGGTCGCTCTACCGCCTCGGGTGGTACGCGGGCCAGGGCGGTCGCCTGGTGGCGTCGGGAGGTCCCTTGACGGCGCCACTGCAGCCAGGCTGTCCGATCGATCAGGCGACGGCGCTGCTCGCCTGCGACTGGCCGCCCACGTTCAGCTTCACGGTCGATCCCAGCTGGCCCAGCGGTGCCTACTTGATCAAGCTGCACCGCGTGGATGTCGGGCTCGAGCAGTACGTGCCGCTCGTCGTTCGCGATCACCGCGCCGCCGACATACTGGTCCAGATCCCGACGTCCACCTGGGAAGCGTACAACCCCTGGGGTGGCGAGAGCCTCTACGAGGACGCCGCAGGGCTCACGCCCACGGGCATGGCTTTCCAGGCGAGCTTCAATCGCCCCTACGGGGAAGGGGAGGGTGCGGAGCACCTGCTGTGGTGGCAGCAACCCACCATCGCGTGGCTCGAGCGCTACGGGTTCGACGTGACTTACGGCACGAACCTCGACCTGGCGCGCTTCCCCACCTTCCTCTCGGGCGTGGGGGCCTTCGTCCTCGCCGGTGGCCACGACGAATACTGGGAGCAAGGCGAACGCGACGTCCTCGATGGGGCGCTGGGAGCTGGAAAGCTGAGCCTCGTCTCTTTCGACGCGAACGGCGGGTACTGGCGAGTCCGGTTCGAGTCGGACGCACAGGGGAATCCGTTCCGCACGGTGACCTGCTACAAGGGGCGTCCTGACCTCGACCCGCTGGGCACGACGATCCCGACGACGCGCTTCCGGGATCCCCCGAACCCCGAACCAGAGGATCAGCTGTTCGGCGCCGAGTACCTCGACTGGCAGCTCTTCGGCGTTCCCCTCGTGGTCGCCGATCCTTCGTCGTGGATCTTCGCCGGGACCGGCTTCCAGGCGGGCGATCAGGTGCCGGGCCTCGTGGGCTACGAGTTCGACGGTCTCGTGCCCGGAGATCCGCAGCCAGCCGGTCTGGACGCCTTGGCGGTCTCGCCCGTTCCCACGGCCGAGGGCACCGCGAACCAATCCACGATGGTGGTCCGAACACTTCCCGGGGGACAGGTGGTCTTCGACGCTTCGAGCATCTACTTCACGCAGGGGCTGGCCACCACCTCGGATCCGCGAATCTATCGCATGGCCTGGAACGCCCTCGAGGGTGCGCTCGCCTGGCGACGGCCCGAGCGCCCGGTCCCTGATTTTGCGGCCCAGGTGACGTCGTCGCCCCAGGCCACGCCCGATCCCACCTGGGCCGGAACCGTCACGACGCTCGTGGGCAACGGTGTGCCTGGAGACGCCGATGGCCCGGGTCTCGCCGCCCAGCTCGACTGGCCGGTCGGCGTCGCGGTGAGCCCGGACGGGGGCTTCGTCGTGGCAGACACCGGCGGAAACGCCATCCGCACCGTGGGCGAGGACGCGGCCCACACCGTCACGACCATCGCCG
>DATJNL010000078.1:0-10758 GCA_035508175.1 Myxococcales bacterium | reverse complement strand
GCGTACGAGGAGCACGCGTCCTGCTTCGAGATCCGGAGCGCAGGGGTCGACGTGGAGGTCCTGGGCAACGTCTCGTCCACCGGCGCGCGATTGATCAGCAAGCAGAAGAAGGGACAGCCGCTCCTGCGCGACCTCGCGGGCCACCTCTCTCGCTATTTCGACACGCACGACGTGCCGATGGCACGCGCGCCGGGGTTTCGGGCCGTCGTCGCCGCCCTCTGGCTCGCCTCCTTCGTCGTGGTCGCGCTGGTCTTCCACCGCAGCTGACGGTGCACGGGCTCAGTCGGCCGGCCTCGCATCGCCGGCCACTCGAGGCGCCCACGAAGCGCCGGGAAAGCCAACGCCCGCGACAGGGCGCCTCTGTTGTCCCGCGGACGTCCCCGGGTCTACGCTACGACAACCCAAGGGGGCTCCCATGCTCCGCGCACGTCGAATTCCCGCAGCTGCCGCCGCCTGCCTCGCCGGTGCCCTCTCGGCATGGGCGGATCCGGCGCTCGCCGACCCGCCGTGGTCTGGCGTCCTGCCGTCCACGCGCGCCACCGACTGGAGCTACGCGGGCCTGCCCGCGACCCTTCCGGATGGAGAGACGACCCCCAATCCGTGGACGCCGCCCACCCGCACCACGGCCTGCGCCACCATCGCTCCCGAGGGAACGGCCTCGGCCCCGGTCGCACCCACGGACATCAACGCCGCTCTCCAGACCTGCCCCGCCGGCCAGGTCGTGCTGCTCCAGGCCGGCAACTACTACTTCAACGATTCGATCGACCTCTACTGCACGACGACCTCACCCTGCGCGCTCCAGCCGGTCACCTTGCGCGGGGCCGGCGCCGACCAGACGCAGATCTATTTCTCCTCGGGTGCGTCCTTTTCCTTCGGAGGCAACCAGTACGCTCCCAACTTTCCGCTCGCGGCGGCGCCGGCCCTGGGCGCCACCACCGTGCAGCTCACGGCGCCGAACTCCGACCTCACTCCGGGCACCGTGATCGGCATCGGCCAGTGCACCACGGGAGCCTCCGGGACGGTGAGCGGCGGCAATGGCCTGGCCTGCACGGCCACCGACGGGGTCTCCATCTACGACAACGGCGGCGAGTTCGTGTGCATCGACGACGGGCCGTTCTGCTCGCACGGTTACCTGAGCGCGCAGACGTCGGCCGCGAACGCCGAGGCCGAGGAGGGCCAGGTGCAGGTGGTGACGGTCACCGCGGCCAGCGGCGCGACGCTCACCGTGAGCCCTCCGATCTTCCTCGACGACCTGTCGGCCGCGAACACGCTCGCGGCGTGGAACTACCATCCCACCGCGACGGGCGTCGGCCTCGAGGACGTGTCGCTCGACTTCACGGCCTCCACGGCGGGCAACGACTTCTCGATGAGCGGCTGCGATGCCTGCTGGGTGAAAGGGGTCCGTCTCATCGCCGGGGTCGGCGCGACGCAGGCCTTCACCATCAACGGCTGCGCGCAGTACCTCATCGCCAACAACTACCTCTTCGGATTCAACAGCGGAAACTACGGCTTCATCAACGGCGTGGCCTACGGCGTCTCGAGCGGCCTCGTCCTGAACAACGTCACCGAGCACCTGCTCGGCGTCGCGGCCGACACCGCGGCCACCGGCGAGGTCTGGGCCTACAACTACGCCGCCCCCGGGAGCGGCCACTACTTCTTCCACACCGGGGGCACGAGCTCGAACCTGATCGAAGGAAACCACGCCCAGCAGCTCGACGACGACCAGATCCACGGGACGCACGACTTCACCACGGTGTTCCGCAATCGCTTCGAGGGCGAGGTGGCCGACGAGTACGGCGACAACGCCTACACCGCCCCCCTGGTGATCGGCGGCGGCAGCCGCTTCGAGAACGTGATCGGCAACGTCCTCGGCAGCCCCGGCGCGCAGGTCGGCTACGTGAACGCAGGGGCCTGGCCCTCGGGCCCCGTGTACGAGCTGGGCCCCTGGGGCATGACCGGGGGCTCCGGGCCCGCGCTCACCGATCCCACCGTGCAGGCCACGGCGGTGCTGTGGGGAAACTACGACACCTTCAACGACGCCGTGCAGTGGAACGGCTCCGAGGTTCCCAGCGCGTTGACCCAGTGGACGGGCCACCAGCAGATTCTCGGCACGGGCGATGGAACGACCACGGTCTTTTCGGGGACGCTCGCGAACATGCCCTGCCAGAACGGGGACGTCATCCTCGGCGACAACGACGACGTCTTCTTCGCCTACGACGACGGCGACGGCGGCTGGAACCAGTATGGCGTGGCCGATGGAACCTCCACCGAGCCCGTGACGGCGGGCAGCATCGACTGCGCGACCGGCGCCATCTCGGCCACCTTCGCCACCGCCCCCTCGGCGGGCGCCCAGATCTACGTGAACTACCTGCAGCAGACGCAGACGTCGAGCCCTTACCAGGTTCCCGTGCCGCCCCAGGCGCTGCCGCCGTCGTTCTTCCTGCCGGTCTCGACCGCCCACCCCGCCGGCGGCACCGGGCTCTCGTGGTGGAAGGTCTGCACCAACTACCCCGCGTGCTCGACGTTCTCGACGCCGCCCTATCCCGCGATTGGACCCGACGTCGCGGGCGGCCCCGGGCCCGGCGGCCACACCTACGCCATTCCCGCCGAGCTCGCCTACCGGAGCCTCCCCGTCGACCCCGCGTACGAGGAGACCGTCCCGGTCACGGGAGCGAGCTGGTCGGGCGGGCAGGTGACGCTGACCCTCGGGAGCGTTCCGCCGCTGGCCGGCGAGGGCGAGTACCAGTTTCTCGGCGGTCAGTTCACCGTCAGCGGCGTCACGCCGGCGGCGTACGACGGCACCTTCGACGTGCTCACGTCGTCGTGCGCCACCACCTGCACGCTCACGTACGCGCTGGCCTCCGATCCCGGCAGCTACGCGAGCGGCGGCACGTTCACCTGGCCGCTGGTGCGGCAGTTCAACGAAGCCGTGTACACGCTCGACTCCCCAGGCGGAACCGCGGGGGCCTCGAGCGGCGGCGCCTCGTCCACGGGTGGCGCAACGGCCGGCGGGACGTCCGGCAGCGCGACGAGCGGCGGTGGACCGGGCACCTCGGGTGGCTCGACGGGTCACTCCGCCACGGCCGGTGGAACGACCGGCAATACGGCCGCGACGAGCGGCGGAGCGTCCAGCACGTCCGGCGGCAAGGGCGGCGCCTCCACTACCACCGGCGGGGCCGCGACCACGGGGCCTTCGACCTCGGCAGGCGCGGCGACCGCGTCCGGCGGGTGCGGCTGTACCCAGGGCGGCTCTCCCGGCTGCGTCCTGCTCTGGCTCGTGGCGCTCGCCTTCGTGAGTCGCCGGGGGACCCGGTCAGTCGCCCGCGGACGCGGTTGAGGCGCTCCCTGCGGGCGGCACGGGATTCGAAGCCGCGGCCCTCGCGGTGACTGCTATCGCTTTCCCCCCCGGGAAGCTCCGCCGCCACCCATGTGCGAGCTGGTCGTCCTCGTCGTTCCCCCTTCGGAGTGGTAGCGCACCGGAGCCGGGTGGGAGGTGCCGTGCATTTCTCCGCCGCGGCGGATCGAACGGTCGCCTGCCGATTCCACGCGGTCGACCCTGCCGTCGCGCCACGAGCGGTCCCCCCGGCCGCTCCAGCCGCCGCCTGCCGCTTCCGTGCCGCCGATCGAGGGGCCGCGCGCCGACCCTGCTTCGTCCGCGCCCCGCTCGCGATGGCCCGTCGCGACACTCATCGGCGTCGGGTCGCTGTAGGTGCTGAAGGTGCCGCCGCCCCCGTGCCGGTCGCCCGGGCGTCCGTCGCTGTAGCTCCAGCCAGCGCCTCCGAGCCTCATCGTCGAGACCTCGGAGGCGCGGCCGTCGCTCGAGCCGTGGTAGGAGCTCCAGCCGTGGTAGTCCGAGCCGCCCCCGTAGGTGGCGTAGACGCTGTGCGACCAGCGAAAGGTGTAACCGGCAGGATGGTAGCTGCCGGCCCAGAAGTACCGGTAGGGCCACCGCGCCCCCGAGTACCAGGGAGAGACGATCCAGGTCCAACCATAGGCCGAGCAGTAGACGTAGCTGTAGGGCATCCCGTAGTCGGGAATCTCGCTGAACTCGTCGCCGGAAGGCGCCCAGAGCCAGCCGAACTGCGCCGTGTAGACCCACTGCCCGACCGTGCCGGCACCGGGCGGGGCGACCAGCGGCGCGGCATCGTCGCCGTCGTCGGCGTCATTGTCTACGTCCTGCACGGGCGCGTCCGGCGGCGTCGGCTGCTCGGGGGGCGGGGGAATCTCGGCAGGCGGCGGAGGAGGGGCCTGCGTCGGTCGGGGCGGCGCATTCGCGGGCAACTGCGGGCCGGGCGTGGAGTCTTCCTGCGCCAGAGCCAGGCAGGGCCCCAGCACGAGCGCGAGTGAAGCCAGGGTCGAAGGCAGGAGGCGCATGGCGTTCATGAGGAACCGACGTGCCGCAGTGTCGGATTATTCTAGATCGGTCTGGGCGCTTGCGGTGCAGCGACGGTGGGCGCTCTCCCGAATCCGAGAGGAGCCGACCGGTCGCGGTCGTACAGGGACCCTTGGGTTGCTTGCGCGCAACCGCCGCTCACGACCGTGCCGCTTGTGCCAGGACCTCCCGGATCTTGCGCCCAAGCCGGTCAGGTGTGATGGGCACCGCACCCTGCCCGCACCCTGTCTCCGCTCGCTCGAGCCCGATGGACACTCGGTTGGCGCTCAGCTATGCCCCGCTTCGATGGCCACGCCCAGTGTCCACTTCCAGAAGGCACTTGCCGCCGCCACCTGGCCCCCATCCGACTACGGACCGGATGCCAAGGTTCCGGATCATCTCGAGACACTCTGGAGCGATGACGCCGAGGCAATTGCGGACGCCTGGAGCGGGCTGCTGGGCACCGTCTGGCACCAGGGCACTGTGGCCCTCGTCAGCTCAGCGGCGATCCGGCCACTGCTGGTCTGCGCGGAGGATGCCGCGTGCCCCGGCCGGGCGGTCGCAGCCGGCGTCCTCGCGTTCATCGCAGCAGGCACGAGCTCCCACGAAGGCGTCGTCGCCAGTATCCAGTCGACCTTCGCGGCGGCTCGCGCCGAGGTTGAGGCGCTTGCCGAACGAAGTGGCGTGATCGGCGAGGCCGCCAAGCTGATCTGCGACGTGCTCGATGGAGCACTGGCCGGCGAGGATCGTGCGGAGGAGCGCGCGAGGGAAATCGGCGATGAGGTCGAGGCCGAGCTCCACGCCAGCGAAGATCGCGCCTACCGCGCCTCGCGGACTCCCGACCGAGTTGGGCGCGACCTCGACGCTTGCCGACCAGAGAACCGCGCGCAAGAACTCGACTGTCTGCGGTTGCTTCACGATGCGCTCGAGGCCGGCCTTGCGGCCCGCGTGCTCGAGGTCTGCGCGAAGCTGCGTCACGTGCAAGTACTGGCGGAGCCCTCGCGCATCGCCGCGCTCGCGGCATTGGGTCGCAAGGCCGAGGGTCGCGCGGCAGCGGTTCAACTCGCGAAGGCCTGGCTGACGCCGCCCGACAGCGTCGAGAGCGTGAACCAGCAACTCTTGCGGAGCGACGTCTTGGCGTCCCTGGACCGGTTCGCGACGGCGGGCGACGACGAGCTGCGGGCCTTGCACGAGACCGTGGCCGCTACGCCGCCTCCCGTGTTCATTCCCAAGGGCGACTTCTTCTGAGCTTGCGGGTGGTCTCGGACGTCGAGGACGCCGGACAGCCCGAGCACCGCCAGGCCGGCGTACACAATGGGCGTGGGAATCCGGGGTCGATGACCGGCGTCGGTGAATACACGACAGGGCGAATCCGTCCATCGGCTGCCCGACAGAGCCCACGACGGCACACGCACGGGAGGTAGCGCGAATGACGATCGCACGGCCGATGAAGCTTCTTCAGCGCATCCTGGTCGCGGCCGCCTTCGGGGCGATCGCGGGCTGCGGGTCTTCGCCGTCGAGCGGCGGGGGAACGAGCGGAGGCACCTCGGGCGGGTCCCAGGGCTGCACGATCTTCCAGCAAGACTGGGGGCTCGCGACCTGCCCGGCCGGGGACTTCTGTCCGGACGAGCTGGCGCTGATCGGGGATGGCTATGGCGCGAGTCGCATGACCATCCAGTTCGCGAACGCGAACGACGGCGTCGAGTGCGACTTCTTCGCCAATTTCACGGAGGGCTCCTCCAACTCGCAGGGCACCGGCTCCTTCGACCAGGCGGTGGTCTCAGGCACGCTCGCCACTTCCACCGAGACGTCGGAATGCACGAGCCTCGATAACAAGACCTTCACCTGGACCGCGACATGCTCTCAGCTGACGCTCACGGATTCGAGCGGCACGAGCACCTACAACGTGAGCAACTGAAGCAGCCCGTCGGTCGGCGAACCAGCTCAGAGCACGTGGTAGTCGCGGAGGACGCCCGCGACAGCCGCCGCGATCCCCAGCGCGAACGCGATCGATTTGAGCGCACGCCCTTCTCGCCAGAAACCGGCGAGGGAGAATGCCACGAAGCAGAGGCCGAAGAGCCACGTGGAGCCTCCGTGCTCTCCAAGGCCCATCACCAGGAGGAACGCGCCGGCACCCAGGGACACCCAATCCTGCGTCCGGTCGCGCCTTCGGGACTCGGCCTCGCGGCGGCGCGCCTCCTCGAAGGCGCGTTGCAACTGCTCCTCGTGCTCCGAGACGTTGAGCTCGGGTTTCATGCGTGCCTCCAGCTTTGCCCGCGAGCGCTCCAGGCTCCTGCGTGGATGAATTGTCCGTCACCGCACGTCGCCCAGTCAGATCTGATCAGGCGGGGGATGGTTTTGCCGTCGCCGACCCTCTGCTTTGGTAGAGTTCTCTTCAGATGGACCGATTCGACCACTTCCTCGTGCTCGGTGCCGGTGCCTCCTTTGGAGCGAGAGATCCGCCACACCGGCCACCGCTGGGCCCCAAGCTAGCGGACTACCTCCTCACGTGGCTGACGGCTAACGACCCGGGCGACGACATCAGCAGGCGGATGGCGATGGAGGCCGAGCAGGACCTGACGACGCCAGCAGCCGACCTGTTCGAGCCTGCAGCACGCCGAAGGCTTCGGGAGTTCCTGGACCACGCGGTCGACAGTAGCGACTTCGAATCTGCGGCTCGCAGGCTGATCGTAGGCCGGCGGCAGTTGGAGGACAGGGTGGCGAGGTCCGTCCGCGCGGGCCAACTGGCACCAGACGACCGGACGGCCTTCCACCAGAAACCGATCGAAGAGATCAATCGGTTGGTTGCGTTCGCCATGCTGGGCGGCAACGCCAGCTCTGCCTTTGCCCGCCGTCCGGATCGCTTCGACGAACTCCTCAGCCTGCCGACTTTCAGAGGCCGCATCGCCGTCATCTCGTTGAATTACGACATCCTGCTGGAAGAAGCCCTCATTCGCTCCGGTAGATCGTGGGGCTACCGGGGTCCCAGACGCCAGTTCCCTCGTCCCGGCGGCATTCCGGTTTTCAAGCTTCACGGCTCAATCAATTGGCAGCGGCTTCTGCCAGTGGGCCCTGGGCGAACGTTGAGTGTCGGGCTTGCGGGCCACCCGCTGAGGCCAGATACAGGCCACGAGGAGGTTCAGATTGCGCGCCCAAACATCATCGCGATGTTGAAGCACTCCGACCATCCTCCCGTTCTGGCGACCTACTCGGCGGGGAAGGAGGTCGATTCCAACTGGGGGTGCATCGAGGGTTCCGTCAGAAGCTGTCTGCGGGCCATCCGAAGAAGCCCTGGTGCGCGTGCGACTCTGTTCGGCGTGCGCCTTCCCGCTTCGACCGACGACCCTCGCCTCGAGAGAGTGGCCCGAGCGCTACAGGTCCTCCGTGGGCAGAAGGAGTTCGTGAATCCAGGCGAAGATGAGAGAGCGGCGGCCGAGAGTCTTGGATTCGAGCCGAGGGAGCGGACACTGGGCGAGTACCTGGAGGCCCGCGCCCGCGCAACGTAACGGGAACGTGATCCGCGGCAGCTTGCCCAGGCGAACGTAGTGCGCGCACTACGCCCGCCCGACTCCCACGACCCCTTGCCCTTGCCCCCGGCACCAAGCTCGTTCCCTCTCTCTTCGGCGGGCGATACAGGATTCGAACCTGTGGCCTTCGGCTCCGGAGGCCGACGCTCTATCCAACTGAGCTAATCGCCCCTTGGTGCTGACCCGCTGGCGGTCGATGCTTCTCCGGAGAGTCCGGTCAGCGGGAGGGGTTGGTATGCCTTGGTGGGGCGGTGGGGTCAAGGGGCTGCGCGCGCGGGCTCGCTGCGCGCGGTGGCGACGGGGGCGAGGCGGGCGCGGGACGTGGCGACGGCGGCGGTGAACGGTGTGGTCGACGGCGGGGGAGGGTACGCGGGCGGCGATGCGGCCACGGCGGGCGCCGCGATGGGGCTGGCGGCCTTCGCGAGGAAGACGAACGCGTCGGTGAAGCCGTCGGCGGGCGTCGATGACGACACGGCCGGGGTCGCACGCGCGTTGAACGGGCTCTCACCGGGTCTGAACGCGCTCTTGAACGCCCTCGACGGCTTCGCACGCTTCCAGACGCTGGTCGTCACGAAGATGGCCTGGGTTTCGAACGACACGGACGGGCTCGCATTCTTCCTGGCCCCGCGAAGAAGGAGTCTCACGCCCTTCGTTCGTCGAAGCAGCGGGTTCGTGAACGACACGACGGGAGTGAGAAGGGATGCGGAGGCGATGACAATCTGCTCGCGCGACGCCGCAGCTCGTGTGAAGGCGATCGTGAAGGGACTCGGCGCGGTCGCTCTCCATGTGAACCGCCCATGACGCCGTGCGCGCCGCCTGAGAACGTGTACGAGCAGGGTCACACGCCTCGTCATCCGCCTGCCTCTCTTGAAGAGGCGGCTCGCCTGGACAGCCACGGGCGTGAGTCGCAGTGCGAACCGCCACACGTTCGGTTGCTACCGCCAGCTGAACGTGTCGAGGCGGTTTGCTAGCTTCATGATCCGCCTCATATTCGAGGCGAGGCGGTTGAGTCTTTGTATGAACCGCCTCAGTCAATGACTGTGGCGGATCAGAAAGAGACAGAGGCGGTTCGATCTCAATGTGAACCGCCAGCATTTCTTCTTCTGGCGGATCGCTCAAGCATCGATCCGCCACAGACAGAACTCGATCCGCCTCTGGTCGTTCATGAACCGCCACAGACGAAGTCTGATCCGCCTTGATGAGATTAAATGGCGGTTCGAATGGAATGCGAACCGCCTCTGTCTCTTCATCATCCGCCAGCATGTGATTCTGATCCGCCATGATTCGTTTGTCTGGCGGATCGCATTCTCTCTGATCCGCCTGAGTCGTTCATTGACCTCGTTCAGATTCTTCTTAAGCCGCCAGAGACAGTGATCCAGCCGCCACAGACCGCTCCTGAGGCGGTTGAGTCGGCGCCTCGACCGCCTGTGGAGCCGCCAGGCGTGGCGCACGTCTGGCGTACAGCTGGCGGATCGGTCCGCCACCGTGCTACTCTCGTTCGCGCAGCTGGCGGTTTTCTGGCGGACGGGCTCCCCCGGGAGACTCGTCGCGCCCACGAGGAGGGGCAAGCATGCCGATGGACAAGCAGCACATACCGTTCTGCCTGCGCTGCCAGGTGGCGACGGGTCTCACGCAGAAGGAGCTCGCGAAGCTCCTCGGTATCGGGCTGCGCACCGTGCAGCGCTGGTCCGTGGGGCAGGCGGGCGGGCCCTTCCTGCAGAGTCACTTCGAGACGCTCGCGCGCGCCTCGTTCGCGAAGGACCCGGAGCTCGCCGAGGAGTGCGCGAGGATGTCGGGGAAGTCGCTCATGGACATGGGGCTGGTGCCGCGCCCGGCGCCGCCCCCGCCGCCCCCGAAGCCGCCTCCGCCGCCGCCCCCTCCGCCCAAGCGCGTCCTCACCATGGCGCAGGCGGACGCGGTGGTGTGCGCGGCCGCGGACGTGCGCGACGTGCCGCCGAAGGAGGTGCGCGCGATGGTGGCGGCGGCGTTCGCGCGCGCGCACGAGCTGGGCTACACGGTGGAGGAGATCGCGAAGGCGCTGACGCCGCACCTGCCGGCGCCGGCGTCCTCGGAGGCCGCGCCGGCTGCCTCACGGGCTTCCTGAAGAAGCACGCCTCGTCGTTCATGCCGGACCCGGCAGTGCTGCGGCCTGGATCTGGAGTCGGGTCCTTGACGGTGACCGCTGCGCTGGCGCCGCCCTCGCCATCCAGCGGCCTCGGCCGCAACGAGGGTCGCGGGGCTCCGTGAGGTCCGAGCGCCCGCCGCTCAGTCGCAGATCCCGCTGGTGCAGGCCCCGCTGCAGCAGTCGGCGTTGGAGCTGCAGGCGCTGCGGGCGGCGCCGCAGCTCCCGGTCTGGCAGGCACCGGCCGTGCACGTCCCGCCGGACGGGCAGCTGACGCCACAGGCGCCGCAGTTGGCCGGATCGGACGAGAGGTCGGTGCAGACGCCCGCGCAGGCGACGTCGCCCGCGGGGCAGCCGCCGGCATCCGGGACTCCGATCGACGCGCAGGCGCCCGAGACGCAGGCGAGCGAGGCGCAGCAATCCGCATCGCTCGCGCAGGCATTGCCGGTCGCGCCGCAGCTCCCGGCGTCGGGGCTCGAGCTGCCCTGGCAGGCGGCGCGGATGCAGCTCTCGCCCGAGGGGCAGAGGTTGCCGCACGCGCCGCAGTTGGCCGGGTCGGTGGCCGGGTTGACGCAGGCACCGCTGCACGAGATCTCGTTGGCGCCGCAGCTCGAGCCGGCGGGGCCGCAGGCGCCCGAGGTGCAGACGAGCGAGGCGCAGCAATCCGCGTCGCTCGTGCAGGCATTGCCGGTCGCGCCGCAGCTACCGGCGTCGGGGCTCGAGCTGCTCTGGCACGC
>DATJNL010000077.1:0-11702 GCA_035508175.1 Myxococcales bacterium | reverse complement strand
CGTGCCGCGCGCGATCTGGTCGAGATCGACGTCCTGGCCCAACGGCGTCCGCTTGGTGTGGACATGGAGGATACCGAGGCGCCCCTGCACGTCCGGGCGCGGTACCACGATGCGCCGGTCGAAACGGCCGGGGCGCAAGAGCGCGGGGTCGAGGACGTCGGGGCGGTTCGTGGCGGCGATGAGGATCACGCCGTCGTTGCTCTCGAAGCCGTCCATCTCGACGAGCAGCTGGTTGAGCGTCTGCTCGCGCTCGTCGTGCCCGCCGCCCAGGCCGGCGCCGCGGTGGCGGCCGACGGCGTCGATCTC
Source organism: Myxococcales bacterium (assembly GCA_035508175.1). Taxonomy (GTDB): domain Bacteria; phylum Myxococcota; class Myxococcia; order Myxococcales; family JAKAPL01; genus DATJNL01. The sequence goes on along the minus strand of DATJNL010000077.1, from coordinate 11,396 downwards.
GTCGATGAAGATGATGCAGGGCGCGTTCTTCTTGCCCTGCTCGAACAGGTCGCGCACGCGGCTCGCGCCCACGCCCACGAACATCTCCACGAAGTCCGAGCCCGAGATGGAGAAGAACGGCACGCCCGCCTCGCCGGCGATGGCGCGCGCGAGCAGCGTCTTGCCCGTGCCCGGCGGGCCCATGAGCAGCACGCCCTTCGGGATGCGGCCGCCGAGGCGCGTGAACTTCTTCGGGTCCTTCAGGAAGTCGATGATCTCCTCGAGCTCGCCCTTGGCCTCGTCGATGCCCGCGACGTCCGCGAAGGTCACCTTGTTGTGGTTCTCGGAGAGGAGCTTGGCCTTCGACTTGCCGAAGCTCATCGCCTTGCCGCCCGAGCCCTGCAGCTGCCGCATGAAGAGGAAGAAGAGCAGGATGAGCAGCGCGACGGGCAACCCCTGCACGAGGATCGACAGCCAGACGCCGTTCTGGTCCTCGCGGTCGATCTTCACGTCGACGTTGTGGTTGTGGAGCCGATCGAGCAGGACGTCCGAGGGCGAGTTGCCAGTGACCTTGAACTCGGTGCCGTTGTCCTTGATGTGCCCCGTGTAGACCTGGCCCTTGATCTGGAGGTCCTTCACGCGCCCCTGGTCGACGAGGGTGAGGAACTCGCCGTAGTTCAGGTCGCGCGGCTGCTGCGTGTGGCTGTTGAAGAATTGATAGAAGGCCACGAACATCACGAGGATGACGGCCCAGAGCAGCACGTTCTTGTACAGCGCTTTCAAGCGGAACCTCGTCTCGGCAGCGTCGAGGGGCTGATCTGTTTGTAGCAGAAGCGCGCGCGCGACCGCAAGATCCGGCTCTGGCGCACGTGCTGCCTGTCAGCCCCGCACATGTCAGGGTGTTGTAACGTCGCTGCGGCCGGCTGCAAGCGGAAGAGTGCGGCGGGAAGCGGCGCCCCCGCGTCCTTGCCTGGCGCGGGGCCATGCCGCGCCGCGGCGTTGGCGGAGCGCCCGGACGCCTGTTACGCTGCTGGGCGAGCCCCGGAGGCCCCATGATCGACGTGCGCGAGCTGTCCGTCCCCGGCGCCGCCGAGGCGCCTCCCGAGACCGTGACCGAGGCCCCTCCACGGGCGAAGCGCCGCGTGCCGGTCTGGGAGCCCCTGGCATGGGGCCTGGCCTCCTTCCCCGCGAGCTTGGGGGCCTTCGTGGTGGGCACCGCCATCGATCGACGCGGCAACCCCTTCGAACGGCATCACCCGCACGTCGCCATCTGGGTGGCCGCGGTCGTCCTGGCCGTGGCCGCGCTCGGCCTGGGAGTCCGCGCGCTCGTGCAGGGCGTGCGCGTCGGCCGCCAGCGCAGCGGCTGGCTCGCGGGACTGGGCTGGGGCCAAGTGGTGCTGGCGCTGCCGGCCACCGCCCTCGGCGCAATCACGGTCCTCATCAATGCCTTCGGCGGCTTCTCGCGGGGCCGGCAGCTCCGTGCGCGCGGGCGGCTCCAGCTCCCCCCGCTGGGCCGCGGCACCGGCTGGCTCACCGGGGGCTTCGACGCAGTCGCCGATCCTGCCGACGCGCGCGCCGTCGCGGACCGCTGGCGCGAGAACGGCCGCACCGAGCACGCCTCGGTGGCCGCCTTCGCCCGGCTGAGCCTCGATCTCCTCGGCCTCGGCGCCCCCGCGGCCCTCCTCGAAGCGGCGCAGCGCGACGGCCTCGACGAGATCCACCACGCGGAGGCGTGCTTCTCCCTCGCGCGAGCGCTCGACGGCCGCGACGTGAGCCCCTCGGACTTCCCCGCCGCGGCGCGCGCCAGGCCCCGCTCGCGCGTGCGCAAGCTGGCGCTCGCCCAGCTCGCCGTGGATTCGCTCGTCGAGGGTGCGCTGCACGAGGGGCTCTCGGCGCGCGTGGTCGGGCATCTCGCCAAGGGCTGCGAGGACCCCGCGATCCGGCCGATGCTCGCGCAGATCGCGGCTGACGAGAGCCGCCACGCGGCGCACGCCTGGGACGTGCTCGATTTCTGCCTGGCCGAGGGCGGCCTCCCGGTTCGAGGCGCGCTCGCGGGGGCGGCCGCGGCCCTGCCCCAGACCCTCGAGAGCGACCAGCCCCCGGCGGCGCGCCAGGGCGCCTGGGTCAGGTACGGCATCCACGGCGACGAGGTCGAAGCCGAGGCGTACGCGCGCACGCGCGCCGCCGTCGTACGGCGGCTGGAGGGGCTCCTCGCGGTCGAGGCCCCGGCCGCCTAGCAGGAATCCGGGGCGAGACGCGCGACGGGCGCTTCAAGGGCGCTCCCGGAGGGCCCTTTCTTGACCTGGAACGTCCGTTCTGCTCCAATGGTGAACGGACGTCTCACCCCGGAGGGTCCGCCATGCCGCACGGTCCACGCTCGGCCAACGCAGACACGGAGCTCAGCGACCGCCAGCTCTCGATCCTGTCGCTCATCCAGCAGCGCATCGACGAGCAGGGCTACCCGCCCACCATCCGCGAGATCGGCGCCGAGGTCGGCCTGCGCTCGACCAACGGCGTCGCCGAGCACCTGCGGTCGCTCGTGGAGAAGGGATACCTCGAGAAGGAGGAGATGAAGTCGCGCGCGCTCACGCCCACCGACAAGGGGCGCGCGGCCACCGGCGGGGGCGCCCACGCGAGCCGCGGCAGCCGCGAGCCGCTGCGCGCCGTCGAGGGCGTGGTCGAGATCCCGCTCGTGGGCCGCGTCGCCGCCGGCCTGCCCGCGCTCGCCGAGGAGAACGTCGAGGAGGTCGTGCGCCTCGACAGCTGGTTCCTGGGCAACGGGCGCAAGGTCTTCGCGCTGCGCGTCGAGGGCGAGTCCATGATCGGCGACGGCATCTTCGACGGCGACCTCGTCTTCGTCCGGCAGCAAGAGACGGCCAACCCCGGCGAGATCATCGTCGCGATCATCGAGGGCGAGGCCACCGTGAAGCGCTGGTACCCGGAGAAAGACCGCATCCGGCTCCAGCCGTCGAACCCGCGCATGGCCCCCATCTACGTGCGCAAGTCCGAGGCGAAGCGCACCGCCCTCGCGGGCGTGGTCGTGGGCGTGTACCGCAAGCTGCGCTGAACCGGGAGGCCTCGCCGCGCGCAGGCGCCTAGGTCAGCTCGCGAGCCAGGTTCTCCGCGAGCCGTCTCCCCGCGGCGCGCCCGGGCAGGCCGGCCAGCGCGACGAGCTCGAGGGGCACGTCGCGGTCCACTTCCCCGGCGAGGCCCTCCAGCGAGGCGGCGCGCGCCTCGGCCAGCCGCCGCCGTGCCGCCGGTGACAGGCGCGGCTCCGCCCATGTCGCCACCGCCCAGCCGAGCTCCGCGTGCCGCGCCTCGTCGACCGCGATCGACGCCAGGGCGCGCCGGACGCCGGCGTCCCGTGCGAAGCGCGCCTGCCAGGCCGCGACCAGCGCGCCGTGCGTCTCGCGCACGCAGCCCTCGATCGCCTCGAGGCCCCTGTCCACTGGGGCCGCGCCGAGCACCGGTCGCGCGGGTCGGCCTTCGAACCGGCGCGCGAGGGTCGCAGTCAGCCGGGCGTGGCGCACCTCGTCGGCTGCCGCCCGACGCGCCCTGGCGATCAGCGCCGCCGGCGCGCCGTGCGCGCGCAGCTCCCGTGCGAGGTGGCGGAACGCGGCCACGGACGCGGCCTCGAGTCGGTGCGCTTCGGCGAAGAACGTGCCCACCACGTTCGAGGCGGCGCCCGGTGGCCATGGCTGCGCCATCAGCCAGGACGGCCGCCGCCCGCACGTCTCGCTGGGCTGAAGTCCGGTGCAAGCGAGACCGGGGCCGCCGTCCGCCAGCGCCTTGGGCGCGCAGCTCTGGATCTCGAGGAACGTGACGGCCTGGCAGGCCGCCGTGCAGTCGAGACCGCCGTCCGGCAGCCGCCCGGCGTCGGCGGCTGCGGCGAGCGAGATCTCGATCGTCGTCGGAGTCCTGGACGCCAGGCCGCCGCAGGCCACCAGCGTCGCCGGCGACAGCACCAGGGCGCCCTTCAGCGTGAAGCGCAACGCCCGATTCAGTTTTTCCCGCAGCTCGCGTCGATCCATGACCACCTCCGGGATCGATGCTCGCCTCGGGCGCGGTCGCCGGCAAGCGGGGCGCCGCCCGAACCCATTGCCGCGTCAGATCTCCGGGCGCCGCCCCCGCGGCGGGCCCTCCCGGCTCGAGTCGCCCGCACCGGTGCGACGCCGTCCGCCGTTCGCAGAGAGGACTCTCTGCGGCTCAGTACACCCGCAGCAGCTTCGCGCTCACCACGAAGTGCGGGTGGCGCAGGTCGATCATCTCGGGGTTGCTGTTGCCGAGGTCGAAGTGGCCGCCCACCATGGCCAGCGCGGCCGCCGCGGGCAGATACCACCAGTCGTCCTTCATCTTGATGTCGTCGACCTTGCGCATGTACGAGACGGTGCCCTTGAATGCCCAGAGGCTGCGCAGGCCCTCCTTGTGCAGCCCGGCGCCGAAGGCCGGCGGGGGCGGCAGCGTGGCCAGCCCCGCCGGGATCTCCGCGAGCACCCACGCGTCGAAGTCGGGGTCGGTGGAGGGGCGCTTGATGGCCACGTCGATGAGCTTGCCGTCGCCCTGCTGCCGCAGCTCCACGATCACCACGAGGCCGCCCGAGCTGCCGTCGAAGAAGGGCAGCAGCGAGCCCGACGATCCGACGCGCCGCTGCTGCTCGTTCACGCCGGGGTCGGGGCCGACCGAGCTGGGGCCCAGGCCGTAGCGCGCCCGCATGTCCTCGAGGTCGGGCGAGCGGTCGGTGGGGCTGCCGGTGGCGGCGTAGCGCGAGGCCGAGTCGGCCCAGGCGAGCAGCGCGCTCTCGGCACCCACCGCGCCCTTGCCGCGCTTCACGCGCACGTGCTTCTCGGTGTCCGCGAAGGCGGCCTCCACCGACTTGCCGATCGAGTGGTAGTAGTCGTCGACGAGCCCCTCGTCGACGCGGTCCTCTGCCGCGCCGTCGGCGAGCCAGTTGCCCACGGTGGTGCGCGCGCGCTCGGCGCGGGCCTGGGCGGATTCGGGGGCAGGCATGCCGACGATCGTCTCGCCGCCCGTGTCGGCAGCGCCGCCGCCACCGGTGCCGCCGAAGGCGCGGAAGGGCGCGTCGAGCACGAGCTCGCGGGGCGCATCGGAGCCTGCGGCGCCGCCGACGGCCGCGCTGCCCGCGCTCCCCGTCGAGGCCTTGGGAGGCCCGGCAGCGCCGGCCTCTCGCGACGCAATGGCCTGGGCTTTCCTTGCGCCCTCCTCGACCGCCCTGCGGGGGGCCGCTCGGGCGGGCGCCGGGGAGGCCGCCGGCCGCGCGCTGGCGTGCGCAGTGGGACGCGCGTGCTCGACCACCGAGAACTCCACCGGCTCCGAGCGGCGCGACGGCCCGTTCGCGGCGTGCCGCGAGAGCCGCCACAGCCCCCACAGCGCGAGCGCGTGGAGCAGCAGCGAGAAGACGACGGCGCTCGCCAGAGCGCGCGATCGCGAAGGGGCCACGCGCCCTACCCTACCGGCTCGCAAGCGGCCGCGAAAGGCCGCCCGGGCGCCGCTCGACGAGGCTGGAGCATCCTTCGGCGCGCGGGCGGCGCTGGGCTTCGGCGCAGCCGTCGTCGCCCCGCGCGCGTGGTACGCTCGCCCCGTGGACGGCCTCCCGGACGACGCCGCGGCGTTCCTCGCCGAGCCGGAGGGCGCGCGCGTCCCGGCGGGCCTCGACGTCATCGACGCGCACGTGCACCTCTTCCCGCCGCGCGTCTTCGAGGCCATCTGGCGCTGGTTCGACCGGCACGCCTGGCAGGTGCGCTACCGGCTGCACGCCGAGCAGGTGATCGAGCACCTCGCCTCGCGCGGCGTGAAGCGGCTCGTGGGCCTCGCCTACGCGCACGTCCCCGGCATGGCGCGCGAGCTGAACCGCTTCATGGCCGAGACCGCGCGCGCACACCCCGAGGTGGTGCCGCTCGCGACGGTGCTCCCCGGCGAACCCGACGCGGAGGGCGTGCTGCGCGAAGCGTTCGGCCCGCTCGGTCTGCGCGGGGTGAAGATCCACTGCCACGTGCAGAAGCTCGCGCCCGACGACCCGCGGCTCGATCCGGTGTACCGCGCCTGCGCCGACGCGCGGCTCCCCGCGGTGGTGCACGCCGGTCGCGAGCCGGCCTCGGAGGCCTACGGCGTCGACACCCGCGCACTCTGCTCGGCCGAGGCGGTGGAGCGCGTGCTGCAGCGAAACCCGGCGCTCACGCTGGTCGTCCCGCACCTGGGGGCCGGCGAATACGAAGCGTACGGGCGCCTCCTCGCCACGCACGAGAAGCTGTGGCTCGACACGACGATGGCCGTCGCCGGCTTCCTGCAGCCCGGGCCGCCGCCGACCGTCTTCCCCGCGCAGGCCGCACGCCTGCTCTACGGCACCGACTTCCCGAACGTGCCCTACGCGTGGGATCGAGAGTTGAAGCGCATCCTGGCCGCCGGCCTGCCGCCCGAGCCGCTCGCGGCGCTCCTCGCCGGCAACGCCCGCCGCGTCTTCGGCGCGTGAACGTCGCGCCAGCGACGGCGGCGCGGGCGGTCGGACCTTGGCGGGCAGTCGCCGCTCCGCTAGTCTCATGGTGGACGTCTGCCTGGAGGGCTCCCGCATGACCCGCACGCTCGTCGGCTTTGCCACCGCCGCCTCGCTCGCGCTCGCTCTCGCCGCCTGCAACGGCGCCACCGGCCCGCAGGGCGCGGCCGGTCCCACCGGACCGACCGGCGCGGGAGGTGCCGGTCCCACCGGCCCCGCTGGAGCTCCCGGCCAAAACGGCGCGCCGGGCGCGACCGGCCCCACCGGACCCACGGGCGCCGCCGGCTCCACGTCTGGCAGCGTCGGCGCCACGGGGCCCACCGGCCCGACGGGACCGACCGGCCCCGCCGGCGGCACGGCGGGCGGCGGCGGCGCCACCGGCCCCACGGGACCGCAAGGCCCGACCGGTCCGCAGGGGCCGACCGGCGCGGCCGGCAGCGGCGCGGCGAGCAACGCGCTCTTTGCCGAGGCCGAGAGCTCCACCACCGGCTCGGGCTTCAGCGCGGCCACGACCCTCACGCCCTTCTCCGGCGCCGGCTACCTCGACAACGGCTGCGTGAACTCCGCCACCGCGAGCTACACCTTCGACGTCGCCAACGCCGGCTGGTACGACCTGTGGGTGCGCGGCCTCTTCGGCGCTGACCGTGGCCTCGTCACCTTCGTGCTCGACGGCACCAACGTCGCGGGCCCGAACGCCGGCTACGACTTCTACAGCGCCGCTTTCGCCGCGGGCACCTGGCAGACCGTGCAGGTCGGCACGGTGAGCCTGACCGCCGGCAGCCACACGCTCGCGATGACCGTGGCGGGCAAGGACACGGCCTCGAGCGATACGTGCGCGGACGTGGACTGGTGGGAGCTCTCCGCGGTGGGCACGGTGCAATCCGCGCCCGTGGCCTACAAGTACGCCCGCACGACCAACCTCAACGGATGCACCGCGCCGCCGTGCTGGCAGTCGATCCCCGGGCTGAACGCTTCGTTCACGTTGGCCACGACCTCGTCCGTCCAGCTCCTGGCGAACGGCGAGCAGTATGCCAACAACGGCACGAACTCCGAGTGCCACACAGGCTACCGCTTCACGATCGACGGCACGAGTCAGGGCGACGCCACCTGGGGCCAGCGCATCGTCGTGACCAACGGCGCCTATTCCTGGTGGGCGAGCTGGGTACTGGACGACAGCTTCGTGCTCGGACCCGGATCCCACACGGTCACCGTGGACGCGGATCCCTACAACGACAACGGCGGCAGCTGCGACATCTGCGACACGCACGCCTACGGAGACTGTGATCTGCTCGTGACGGCGATCCCGCAGGCACACTGACGCGCTGCAGGCGGTGCTCCTCTCCCGGCGGCCGCTGCCGTCAGTGGCAACCGGCGGCCGAGCACGTGGTGCCAGCCGGACACGCGATGCCGCAGCCGCCGCAGTTGCTGGAATCGGTGCCGATGTCGACGCACTTGCCCGCGCAGCAGTTCTCGGCGTTGCAAGCGGCTCCGCCGTCCCCGCAGTTCTGGACGTCGTAGCCCATGTCGTAACAGACGCCTGCGTAGCAAGTGGTGCCGGGGGCGCAGTCGCTCTGGCCGTCGGCGCACCCCCCGTAGCTCCAGAGCGAGTACACGCCATAGAAATTGTCGCTCTTGGGCACCGACGTGCTCGTGGTCTCGAAGCTGACGGCGGTGATGGTACCCTCCGCGACCGGCAAGAGCCGCGAAGAGTCGCCGATCTCCCAGACGTAGCGCACGCTGGGCGGGACGCCGTTGTCGTAGGTGCCGCATCCGTGGGTGTTGCCGACACACTCGATGTCCCAGTACTGCACCGTGTAGCTGCCCGGCGGCACGCAGATCGAGTAGAAGCTCTGCACCGAGGGCGGGGCGACCGGAATGTGGCTGTCGAACACGGTCCACGCTTTCGCGGCCTCGGCAGGCCAGAGCGCGTCGCTGTTCTGGGCAAAGTTCTGGTGCGGCAGGCCGTTCGCCACGGCCAGCAGACCGGTGAAGGTCGTCGGGTCGCCGTAGCCGTCGGCCAGTCCGGCCGTGAGGATGCCGCAGCCTCCGTCGGCGGGTTCGCACTGCCCGGCGGTGCAGACGGTTCCAGCGCTGCACACCACGCCGCAGCCGCCGCAGTTGGCGGGGTCCGAGCTGGTGTCGGTGCAGCTCCCGGCGCAGCAACTCTTCGCGTTGCAGGCGACGCCGCCCCCGCCGCAGTTGCGGATGTCGTAACCGGTGTCGTAGCAGGTGCCCTGGTAGCAGGTGGTCCCGCTGGGGCATGCCGCGTCGGCGCACGCGCCGTAGCTCCACAGGGCATAGTCGCCATTGAGGTTGTCGAAGCTCGGCACGTTGCTCTGCGTCACCTCGACCCGGACCGCCGCTGAATCGCCGGCGACGATCGGGATCACGCGGGACGGATCGCCGATCTCCCACAGATACCGTGCTTCCGGAGGCGTGCCATTGTTCGAGGTGCCGCCCTCACCCCAGATGTCCCAGAACTGGAGCGTGTAGTTGCCCGGCGGCAGGCACTGGCTGGCGGCCTGGTCGCTGCCCGGCTCGGCCTGGAGGTGGTTCGCGAGCGTGGTCCAGCTCTTCGCCCGCTCGTCGTTCCAGAAGGTCGGCGAGGCGCCGTTGACGTTCAGGTAGGGCGTGCCGTCAGCGACGGCCACCACACCCTGGTAGTCGATGTTGGCCACGTCGTAGACGACGTTCACGGTCAGGGTCCCGCAGGCGCCGCCGGTGCTCCCGCCCGACGGGGCCGACCCGGTGGTGCCCAGTGCGCCCCCAGAGCTGGTCCCGCTGGCGCTGCCGGTGCTGGCTCCCGTCGAGCCGGACGTGCCGCCCGTGCCCGTGGTCCCGCCGGCCGTCACGCCCCCACTGCTCGACGCCGCGACCTGCTGGCAGGTGGATCCGGGGAAGTCCCCCTGGTCGCAGGTCGTCAGGAACAGGCCGCCGTAGCCGAGGTCGCAGCCCGAGACGCCGAGCGCAGCGGCGACCGCCAGCGCGACCCGCTTCACCACGTGAGCACCGTCCCCGTGAGGAACCCCGCGGCGGCGATGGCGCCCACGATCCCCACGGGCTCGCCGATCGCCGCCGAATCGTGCGAGCTCTGCGCCTGCTCCGGGGTCACCGGATTGGCCCCGCTCGACGAGCTCTTGAGCTGCTCGAAGCTCGCGACCTCGACCCAGCCCCAGGCGCTCACGCCGGCCGCGACGACCGCTGCCGCGCCGAGCACCCACGGCCAGACCCGGGAACGCGGCGCCTCCTTCTCGACCACGATGGGCGGGGCGGCAACGGCCGACGCCGGAGCCGGCTGGTCCTCGGCACGGAGCTTCTGGGCGAGCTTGCGACGCAGCTCCTCGAAGGCCAGCGCGATCTTGGGCGATGTCGTCGGCGGCACCTCGATCGTCGGATCGAGCTCGAGGGCGCGGCGCAGCTCCTCGTGCGCATGGACCTGGTCGAGCGCGTTGAAGTCCATCACGCCCAGGTACATGTACGCCTGGGCCGCGATGCGGTCCGGGGGCACCGACGCCAGCAGATCGTCGAGCAGGACCCGGGCCCGCTCGTCGTTGAGATTGTTCACCGCGCGGACCGCAGCCGCGAGCTTCGCCTCTTGCTGGGCGGTGGCATCGGGCACCTGCCCCGGCAGGACGCGCAACAGAACCGCGCTGAGCAGCAGCGGGCCTCCCATCGACGCCGATGTTACCACGACCCCTCGGAGGTCGAACAGAGTGCGGTCAGGCGCGGGGGTGGTGGCGCGCGTGGACCTCCCGCAGGCGGCCGCGCTCCACGTGCGTGTAGATCTGGGTCGTGCCGATGTCCGCGTGGCCGAGCATCGCCTGCACCGAGCGCAGGTCGGCGCCGTTCGCGAGCAGGTGCGTGGCGAAGGAGTGCCGCAGCTTGTGCGGGCTCACGTTCTTCGCGATGCCGGCGGCGAGCGCCCACCGCTTCACCGCGTTCCAGAAGGTCACCCGGTGGATGCGGCCCCCGCGGGCGGCGACGAAGAGCCACGGGCTCGCCCGGCCGCGCAGGAGCTCGGCACGGGCCGAGGCGAGGTAGGCCTCGACCTTGCGGAGCGCGACCTCGCCCACCGGCACGACGCGCTCCTTGCTGCCCTTGCCGAGGACGCGCACGAGGCCGGGATCCCGCCGGACGTCGCCTTGTCGCAGCGCGCAAAGCTCCGAGACCCGCAGGCCGGCGGCGTACATGAGCTCGAGCATGGCGCGGTCGCGCTGGCCAGACGCCGTGCGCTCGTCCGGCACGGCGAGCAGCGCGTCGACCTCGGCGAGGCTCAGCACCTCGGGCAGCCGCTTCGACTGGCGGGGCGCCGTGAGCTCCTCGGCGGGATCGGCCTCGAGCTCGCCCTCGTCGGCGAGGAAGCGGTGAAACGTGCGGATCGCGGCGAGGTGGCGGGCCACGCTGCGGGCGGAGAGCCCATCCTTCGTGAGCCGGGCGAGGTGGTCGCGCACGTGACCTTCTCGGATGTCGCGGGGAGAGGCCACGCCCGCGGCGGCCAGGTCCTCCAGGTAGCCGCGCAGGTCGAGCGCGTAGCTGTCGACCGTGTTCGCGGCGAGGTTGCGCTCCGCGCGCAGGTGCTGCAGGAACAGGTCGAAGCGCGACGAGAAGGCACCGAGCGTGTCCGGTTCCATCGCCCCATGGTAGAGCCCCTCGCCCTGCTGGCAAGTTCCGGTACTCCCGGCGACTCTTCCAATGCGCAGGTCGGTTGTTCCAACGCGCGCATTGGTTCTTCCAACGCGTGCGTTGGCTCTTCCAACGCGCGCATTGGTTCTTCCAACGCGCGCGTTGGTTCTTCCAACGCGTGCGTTGGTTCTTCCAACGCGCGCGTTGGTTCTTCCAACGCGTGCGTTGGTTCTTCCAACGCGTGCATTGGTTCTTCCAACGCGCGCGTTGGTTCTTCCAACGCGTG
>DATJNL010000076.1:0-12359 GCA_035508175.1 Myxococcales bacterium | reverse complement strand
CGTTGACGCCGACGATGAGGCGATCGCCCTCCTCCACCTCGCGCTGGTAGCGGTAGGCGCTCTCGCCGATCTCCTTCTGCGGGTAGCCCTCCTCGACCGCGCGGATGATGCCGCCCATCTCGTCGATGCGGCGCAGGTACTCGCGGGCCCGGCGCTCGACCTCGTCGGTGAGGTGCTCGACGTAGTAGCTGCCGGCGAGCGGATCGACGACTCGGTCGACGCCCGTCTCGTGGGCGAGGATCTGCTGGGTGCGGAGCGCCAGCGTGACCGATTCCTCGGTGGGCAGAGCGTACGTCTCGTCCAGCGAGTTCGTGTGCAGCGACTGGGTGCCGCCGAGGACCGCGGCGAGCGCCTGCACGGCCACGCGCACCACGTTGTTGTACGGCTGCTGCGCGGTGAGCGTGACCCCGGCGGTCTGCGCGTGGGTGCGCAGGAGCCAACTCCTGGGATCCTTTGCGCCGAACCGTTCCCGGAGCTCGCGAGCCCAGATGCGCCGCGCGGCCCGGAACTTGGCGATCTCCTCGAAGAAGTCGTTGTGAACGTCCCAGAAGAACGAGAGCCGGGGCGCGAAGTCGTCGACGTCCATGCCCCGCTCCACGCACTGCTGCACGTAGCCGATGCCGTCGGCGAGCGTGAACGCCAGCTCCTGCACGCCCGTCGCCCCCGCTTCGCGGATGTGGTAGCCGCTGATCGAGATGGGATTCCAGCGCGGCATCTCGCGCGCGCAGAACTCGATCATGTCGACGACGATCCGCACCGCAGGCCGCGGCGGCACGATCCATTCCTTCTGCGCGATGTATTCCTTGAGGATGTCGGCCTGCAGCGTGCCGCCCAGCTTCGCCCGGGGCACGCCGGCCTTCTCCGCCACCGCGACGTACATCGCGAGCGCGACGATCGCCGAGGCGTTGATGGTCATCGAGGTGGTGACGTCGGCGAAGGGGATGCCCGCGAAGAGCGCTTCGAAGTCCGCGAGCGAAGAGACGGCGACCCCCTCCTTGCCCACCTCCCCGCGGCTCATCGCGTGGTCGCAGTCGTAGCCCATGAGCGCGGGCATGTCGAAGGCGGTCGAGAGGCCGGTCATGCCCTGCGCGAGCAGGTAGTGAAACCGCCGGTTCGTGTCCTCCGGCGTGCCGAACCCCGCGAACTGCCGCATGGTCCACAGCCGCCCGCGGTACATCGACGCCTGGGGCCCCCTCGTGAACGGGTAGCTGCCCGGGAAGCCGATGTCGCGCAGGTAATCCTCGCGCCGCCGGTCGGCGGGCGTGAGCAGGTCGGGGATGGGGATGCCGCTGTCGGTCAGGAAGGCCTTGCGGCGGGGCTGCGCTTTCGCGAAGGCCGGCCCGAGCACATTCTTGGCCCAGGCCCCCGCGGCCTCCGCGACGGAGTCGACCGGCTGGCGCGGCCGGCGGCCCACGACGTTCGCCCGCTTCCTCGCCCCGCGAACGGCCGGCGCGCGCGCCTTGCGGGCCTTGGCGCGGGAGGACGTCTTGGTGGCCTTGACCTTGGGTCGCATCGCTAGAGCCTACTTCAGAGCCTACTTCAAGACCTGCCGTGCAATCACCACGCGCTGCACCTCGCTCGTGCCCTCGTAGATGGTCTGCACGCGCGCGTCGCGGAAATAGCGTTCCACGGGGAACTCGTCGAGATACCCGTAGCCCCCGTGGACCTGCACGGCCTGGCTCGCCGCGCGGTTCGACGCCTCGGAGGCGAAGAGCTTGGCCATCGACGCCTCGCGCGTGAAGGGCCGGCCCCGTTCCTTGAGCCAGGCGGCGCGAAACACGAGGAGCTCCGCGGCGGCGAGGTCGGCCGCCATGTCGGCCAGCTTCCAGCGAATCGCCTGCTGGTCGGCAATCGGCTTGCCGAAGGCTCTGCGGTCCAGCGCGTAACGCCGGCTCGCCGCCAGGCAAGCCCGCAGCGTCCCCACCGCCTGGGCGCCGATCCCGATGCGCCCGCCGTCGAGCGCGGTCATGGCGATCTTGAAGCCGCCGCCGAGCTCACCGAGCAGATTCTCCGCCGGCACCTCGCAGCCCTCGAGCGTCAGGCCAACGGTCGACGAGCCGTTGAGCCCCATCTTGTGCTCCGGCTTGCCGGCGACGAGTCCCTTCGTCCCCCCGGGCACGATGAAGCAGCTGATGCCCTTGGCGCCCGGGCCTGCGGTCCTCGCCCACACGAGGAAGACGCCGGCGTGGTCGCCGCTGGTGATCCACTGCTTCGCCCCGCTGATCGTGAAGCGGTCGCCGGTGCGCACCGCGGTCGTGGTCATGGCCGAGGCGTCCGAGCCGCACTGGGGTTCGGAGAGCGCGAAGGCCCCGGCCACCGCCGCCCCGGACGTGAGCTTCGGCACCCACTGGCGCCTCTGCGCCTCGGTGCCCCAGGCGACGATCTGCTCGCAGACCATGTTGGTCACGGCCATGACGACCGAAGTGGAGCAGCAGGCCTCGGCGAGCTCCATGACCGCCGCCGCGTAAGCTACCGCGCCCGCTGCGGCGCCGCCGTACGCCTCCGGCACGTTGACGCCGAGCAGGCCCAGCTCTCCCATCGCGTGCAGCTCGGCCGCCGGGTAGCGGTGCGTGCGGTCGCGCTCCCGCGCCGCGGGTGCGACCTTCTCTTGCGCGAACTTGCGCGCGAGGTCGCGGACCGCCGCCTGCTCCTCGGAGAGCTCGAAGCGCACGCTAGTCCTTGAGGAGCGCGGCCGAGATCACCAGGCGCTGGATCTCGCTCGTTCCCTCGTAGATCTCGGTGATGCGGGCGTCTCGCACGTGGCGCTCCACGTCGAAGTCCTTCAGGTAGCCGTAGCCGCCGTGGATCTGCAGCGCCTTGTTGGCCACGCGGCTCGCCATCTCGGAGGCGTACAGCTTGGCCATCGCCGACTCGGCCGAGTGGCGCACCCCCGCGTCCTTCAGGCTGGCGGCCTTCCAGATGAGCAGGCGCGCGGCGTCGATCTCGGTCGCCATGTCGGCCAGCATGAACTGGATGGCCTGGTGTTCCGCGATCGGAGCGCCGAACGACTTGCGGTCCTTGGAGTAGGCCACCGCCTCCTCGAACGCGGCGCGGGCGATGCCCAGCGCCTGCGAGGCGATGCCGATGCGGCCCCCGTCCAGCGTGGCCATGGCGATCTTGAAGCCGTCGCCCTCCTTGCCGAGCCGGTTCGCGGCGGGCACGCGGCAGTCCTCGAAGAACATGCTGCACGACTGCGAGGCGGTGATGCCGAGCTTCTTGTCCGGAGCCCCTCGCGTGAAGCCCTTGGCGTCCGTCGGCACGAGGAAGGCGCTGATGCCCTTGTGGCCGGCCGGTTTGTCGGTCATGGCGAACACCAGCACCGCGGCCGCGTTGGGGCCGTTGGTGATGAAGTTCTTGCTACCATTCAGGACGTAGCCGTCGCCGCTCCGCGCCGCGGTGGTCTTCTGCGCCGCCGCGTCCGAGCCCGCCTCCGGTTCGGTGAGCGCGAAGCAGCCCAGCTTCTCGCCGCGCGCGAACGGGACGAGCCAGGCCTTCTTCTGCTCGTCCGTGCCCCACTTGTGCACGGGATCACAGTAGAGCGAGTTGTTGACGCTCATGATGACGCCGGTCGAGGCGCAGCCGCGGCTGACCTCCTCCATGGCGAGCGCGTAGGAGACGTTGTCCATCCCAGCGCCGCCCCACGACTCCGGGATCGCCACCGCGAGCAGCCCGAGCTCCTTGAGCTTGGCCACCGCTTCGGCGGGAAAGTGATGCGCCTCGTCCCACGCCCGCGCGTGCGGCCTGAGCTCCTTGTCCGCGAAGGCGCGGCAGGTCTCGTAGAGCTGCTTTTGGGTCTCGGTGAGCTCGAGGTCCATTCCGATCTCCTGTCGGCTCAGAGGGCCAGACCGATGATCACCACGTACACGAAGGCGAGGCCACCGGCGATCGCCGTCGCCAGATCGATCGTCCTGCCCGCGGAGAACGTGGAGGCGTCGCCGCGGACGATGTCGAGCCGCTGCACTTCCACGGCCCCGCCTTCGGGCGGCTGGACCACCAGGCTGTCGCCGGCGCGGTGCAGCGCCTTGAGCGGCGCCACCGGCAGCGGGCCATCCTTGGTCACGACCTTGACCTTCAGGTCGCCGTCGAACGTGAACGCGCCGTGATCGGTGTAGAGCGTCCGGCGCCCGGAGGACGGCAGTCCGGCGACGGCCCAGAGCTGGTCGCGGCTGAGCGCGACCTGCGTCGCGCACGAAGACAGGAGCAAGAGCGCCAGGGCCCAGCGCATCTACCGCCCCCGGAAGCGCGGCGGTCGCTTCTCCAGGAACGCGGCCGTCCCTTCCTTCTGGTCTTCCGAACCGAAGAGCGCGGAAAACGCCTGCCGCTCGAGCGCATTCGCCGCTTGCAGCGGCAACCCCGCGCCGACGGTGATGACCTTCTTCGCCTGTGAGACTGCGAGCGGCCCCTTGCTGGCGATCTTCTTGGCCACCGCCCGGCAGTGGGGCATGAGGCCCTCACGGGGGAGGACGGCGAGCACCATGCCGGTCTCCCAGGCCCGCTTCGCGTCGATGCGGTCGCCGGTGAAGATCATCTCTCGCGCGCGGTGCGGACCGACGCGGCGGGCGAGCCGCGAGGTCCCACCCCAGCCCGGGATCACCGAGAGGTTCACCTCCGGCTGACCGAACTGCGCGCCTTCGCTCGCGTAGACCAGGTCGCAGGCCATGGCCAGCTCGCAGCCACCCCCCAGCGCGAAGCCGTTGACGGCCGCGATCGTGGGGATGGGCAGCGCCTCGAGGGCGTCGCACAGCCGGTGGCCCAGCTCGGCGAAGGTCAGCGCGGCGGGCGAAGCCATGTGCGTCATCTCGGAGATGTCCGCGCCCGCGACGAAGGCCTTGTCGCCCGCGCCGGTCACGATCAGCGCCTTCACCTCGCGGTCGTCCTCGATCGCCTCCACGGCGAGGTTGAGCTCGGCGACGGTCGCGGTCGACAGAGCGTTGAGGCTCTTCGGCCGGTTGATGGTGAGCGTTGCGATACCTTCGGACTGCTCGACGAGGATGTTCTCGTAGGCCACGGGCGCCTCCTAGTACTTGTAGAAGCCGCGGCCGGTCTTCTTGCCATGCCAGCCGGCATCGACGTACTGGCGCAGCAGCGGCGCGGGCCGGTACTTGTCGTCGCCGAGCCCCTTGTGGAGCACCTCGGCGATGTAGAGGCAGGTGTCGAGCCCCACGAAGTCGGCGAGCTGCAGCGGGCCCATCGGGTGGTTGCACCCGAGCTTCATCGCCTGGTCGATGTCCTCCGGCGAGGCGAGGCCTTCCTGGAGCGCGAAGCACGCCTCGTTGAGCATGGGGATCAGGATGCGGTTGACGATGAAGCCCGGGAAGTCCTTCGACAGGACCGTGGTCTTGCCCATCTTCTCCGCGAGGCCCTTGGTGGTCTGGTAGGTCTCGTCCGAGGTCTGCGCACCCCGGATGATCTCGACGAGCGTCATGAGCGGCACGGGGTTCATGAAGTGCATGCCGATGACGCACTCGGCCCGCTTGGTGGCGGCGGCGAGCCGCGTGATGGGAATGGAGGAGGTGTTGCTCGCCAGCACCGCGCCGGGGGCCGCCACCTTGTCGAGCTCCTGGAAGATGCTCTTCTTCAGCGGCTCGTTCTCCGTGACGGCCTCCACCGCGAACTGCACGCCCTTGCCGTCGGCGATCTGCGTGGCGCCCTGGACCCGGCCGAGCGTGGCCTTCGCATCGGCGGCCGAGAGCTTGCCCTTCTCGGCGAGCTTGCCCAGCGACTGCTCGATCTTCTTCAGCCCCCCGTCGACCGCGGTCTGCGACACGTCGATCAGGACGACGGACAGCCCCGTCTGCGCTGCTGCCTGCGCGATCCCGGCGCCCATCTGACCCGCCCCGACCACGGCCATCCGCTCGATCACCATGAGGGTCTCTCCTCGCTGTTGGATCCGCGCGGTTATAGGGACGCTGAAAGCTCGCTGTCAAACGATGAGCGGGCAGACCGGCAGCGCCTCGTTGCGATCGCGGCCGCCGAACTCCAGGTGGGCGGTCCCGGTCGCGACCAGCAGCTCCGCGCTCGTGCCCTTGCGAATCTCGAGGGACAGGTCGGCCAGCTCGCTGTTGCAACAGTAGCTGGGCGTGCCGTCCGGGTCCTCGTAGGCAACCTGCAGCATCTTGGCCGGGTCTCCGCGGGCGCGGCCCGAGAACGCCAGCCCCCCCGCGCGGAAGCCGAAGCGGAACTCGGGCAGCTCCCGCTCGCTACGGTTGCGCAACGCGCCGGGGAGCGCCTGGCCGAGGTAGTCCTTGCCCGCGTGGTGCACGTAGACGAGCGTCACGTCGCGGCGCGAGCCCCCGAGCGCCACGGTCGCGCAGACGGCCTCCACCACGGCGCGGCGGTCGCCGTCGAAGGCGTTGCAGTGGAGCCAAGCCCAGGCCTCGGCATGCCGGCGGCCGAAGAGGTGAGCCTGCTGCCCGGGCGCCGAGGCGAGGTCGAAGGTGCGCCCGTCGGCCGTGACCCGGCCCTGGTAGCGCACGTCGGGGTTCGGTACGCACCAGTTCGTGGCCCGGCCGGAGATGAGACCGCGCAACCCCCTCGGCATCATGAACAGGGCTCGCGGCGAGGGGGCAAAGCCGAGGTCCCAGGAGAGCTCGTGGCCCGCGCCGTCCAGCGCCCCCGTGGCCCGCCCTTCGGCGAGCGCGGCGTCGCCGATGCGCACCAGCCGTTCTCCACCCAGCTCGAGCTGCGCGAGGGGCCAGCGGCGCCGCAGGCCGAAGCTGCGGGCCGGTTCGCGCGCGTCGAAGACGTGACCCCAGAGCTCTGCGTGCGGGTCGCCGTGGTCGGGTGCGTCCAGCGTGTACCGGAGCCAGAACGCGGCGCCCTGATCCGGGGCGTTCAGCGTCAGGTACCAGGCCTCGTAGCGACCGCGACGGGGCGCCCCCCACGCGGGCAGGTTCTCCCTCCCGCGCGGCGTCACGTAGCCACCGAGGGCGTTGGCGAGGCCCATCCCCGCCTTTCAGGGCTTGCCGGCGGCCGCGGGCAGCAGACCCTCGACGCGCTTCTTGATCGCCTTCACGGTCGCGAGAGCAGCGCTGACGTTCACCCCGATGGTGATGGTCTGCTGGGAATCCTCGAGGCGCTGCGCGAGCGATGAGAAGTTCCGGGACGCAGTGGTGTAGTACGCCAGCGTCCGTCCCTGGTAGGGGACCAGCCGCCACTCGCAGAAGCTGCCCTCCAGGTCACCCTTCAGCCACTTGCCACGGATCTGGAGCTTGTCCGGATCGAGCTGGTAATGGAAGGTGTACTTGGCGTTGGACAGTGGCACGTCGATCTCGTAGGCCACGTCGAGCTGGTTCGGAAACTCGGGGCCAGACAGCCGCTGCTCGCTCTTGAGCACCTTCGGCATGAAATACCGGTAGTTGGAGAAGTTCGACACCACTTCCCAGACCTTCGCGGGTGGCGCGGCGATCTCGACCACCGCCGTCGCGCGGTCGAAGCGTCCCTGGTCGTTGTTCTGGACCAGCACGACCGGACCTTTCGCGAGCAGATCCATCAGATCTTGGGCCCTCGCGGCGGCAGGAAGGAGCGCGACCAGGGCGGCGAGCGGAGCAAAGCGCACGGAGACAGCGCTTAGCATGCGTCGGTGGGCGCGGCAAGGCTGCCGTCCCCTTGCTTTGGCGCGGGCGGCCTTCTATAGAAAGGCGCCCGTCATGTCCCTCGTGGCCCGGCTCCAGGAGTTCGAACGACGCTCTGCGCTCGCGCTGGCCGAAGCGATCGTGCCAGGCAGCTCGTGGATTCCCGCAGCGGACGAAGCCACCGTGGCCCGCGCGGAGGAGGTCGTCCGGCATTTCGACGAACGACTTGGCTCCGCGTGGCGGCTGGCGCAGGCCACGCTCAGCGCCGCGGCGATCCGCCAGACCGGCCGGCCGTTTCACGCGCTCTCCGTGACGGCCCAGGACCGCCTGATCCGCCGCTGGGAAGACGACCCCGTTCTGCGTGTCCCGCTCGGCCTGGTGGCCCTCGTCTACAAGTTCATCCACTTCGACCGCAAGCCCGTCTACGAGGAGCTGGGCGGCAAGCTGAACGTCGTCAGCTCGCTGGAACAGCCCCGCTGGCTCGAGCAGGTGCACCGCGCGGACGAGTGGAGCGGTGACGACGATCTCGAATGCGAGGTGGTCGTCGTCGGGACCGGGGCGGGGGGCGCGGTCGTCGGCAAGGAGCTCGCCGATCGGGGCTTCGCCGTCGTCTTCCTCGAGGAAGGCGAACACCACCGGCGGGACGCGTTCGACGGCAGCTCGGTCAACGCCCACCAGCGCTTCTACCGCTTCGCCGTCTCGCTGGGGAACGCCGCCATCCCGATCTTCATCGGGCGGCTCGTGGGCGGCTCCACCGCCATCAACACCGGCACGTGCTTTCGGACGCCCCCTTGGGTCCTCGAGCGCTGGTGCGAGGAGCTGGAGACCGACGAGTTCTCACCGGAAAAGATGCTCGGCTGGTTCGAGCAGGTCGAGCGGACCCTGCAGGTCGCGCCGGCGGAGCGCCGCATCGTCGGTCCGATCGCGGACGTGATGGCCAGGGGTTGCGACGCCCTCGGGTGGCGGCACGGCCCGGCGATGCGCAACGCCCCGGGCTGCGACGGGTCCGGGTTCTGCGACTTCGGTTGCCGCACCGACGCCCGCCGCGGCACCAACCTGTCGTACGTCCCGCCCGCGCTGGAGCGCGGCTCGCTCCTCCTCACCGGCCTGCGCGCCGACCAGGTACTGCTCGATCGCGGCCGCGCCGTCGGCATCGAGGGCGTGAGCAAGAGCGGCCGCCGGATCCGCGTCCGCGCCCCCACGGTCATCCTCGCCGGCGGTGCCGTGCCCACGCCGCTCTTCCTGCTGCAGCAGGGCCTCGGCAACCGCAGCGGCCAGGTCGGCCGCAACCTCACGGTCCACCCGAGCGGCGGCTTCCACGCGCTCTTCGACGAGGACATCCGGGGTCACGCCCACATGCCCCAGGGCTACTGCAGCGAGCACTTCCTGAAGGAGGGCATCCTGATCCTGGCGGCGCAACCGGACTTCAACACGGCCGGGATCGTCTTCCCCTTCTCGGGCCGCCGCCTGATGGAAACGCTCGACCAGTTCGATCACCTTGCCTCCTTCGGCGTGCTCATCCGCGACAGCAGCGCCAACGGCCGCGTCTGGCGAGACGTGGGGGGCGTCCCCGCCATCTCCTACAACGTGACGCCCGCCGACATGGCGGTGATCCAGGAAGGCATGGTGCACACGGGCGAGATGGCCCTCGCGGCCGGCGCCAAGAAGCTCTATCCCGTGGTGCTGGGGAGCGGCGTCCTCGAAGGTCAGGACGACCTCGATGCGTTCCGCCACAGCCGCTTCGGGGCCAAAGACGTCGCGTGGACCAGCTACCACCCGCTCGGCACCTGCAAGATGGGCCGCGATCCGCGGACCAGCGTGGTGGGACTCGACCACCAGTGCCACGACGTGCCGGGGCTCTACGTGGTCGACGGCAGCACCGTCCCGGGGCCGCTCGGCGTCAATCCGCAGATCACCATCATGAGCATGGCCACGCGAGCGGCCGCGAAGATCGCCGATCGGCTGGGCGGCCGCGGCGCGGGGCCCACCGAAGCGGTCGGGTAGTCCAGCCTTCAGGCAGCCGAAGGGAACGGTCTGCGCGAAGCTCAGCCGACCGCGGCCGAGCGCTCCTCGCGCCGCCGCTCGCGCTCGCGCTCCTGGTAGCGCCGGATGCCACAGGCCAGGATCTCACCGATGAGGCCCCGGTAATCCAGGCCGCCCGCCTGCGCAATCATCACGAGGTCGCTCCAGCCGGGGGTCAGCCCGGGAAGCGGGTTGCATTCGAGGAAGTAGACCCGGCCCTCGGCGTCCATGCGAAAGTCGACGCGGGCCACGTCGCGGCAGCCGAGCGCGGCGAAGACGCCCCGCGCCGCCCGCTCGATCTCGCGCTGCTGCGCCGGCTCGAGCTTCGCCGGCGCGTCGTAGCGCACGCGCTGGTTCCAGTCGAGCTTGGATTGGAAATCGTACACCGGCGTCGGGTCGTTGCCGGTGAAGACGACCTCCATGATGGGCAGCACCTTGGGCCGCCGCTCGCCGAGCATGCCCACGGTGAACTCCCGGCCGCCGATGTAGCTCTCCACGAGCGCCGGCTGGCGGTAGCGGGCCGCCAGCTCGCGGGCGAGCTCGCGCAGCTCGGGCTCGTTGTCGACGACCGACTTGCCGAAGACCCCCTTGGAGGAACCCTCCGCCACGGGCTTCACGATCACCGGAAAGCGCATCTCCTTCGGCAGCCGCTCCTTGCCGCTCTGCATGAGCACGAAATCGGGCGTGAGGATGCCGTGCTGCCGCACCATCTTCTTCGCGAGCGCCTTGTCGAGCGCGATCGACAGCGCGGCCGGGTCGCTTCCCGTGTAGGGGATGTCGAGCAGCTCGAGCGTCGCCGGCACCTGCGCCTCGCGGTTGCGGCCCTTGAAGCCCTCGGCGATGTTGAACACGAGGTCGATGGGCGTGGTCGCGAGCCGCTGGGGCAGCTCGGACGTCGCCTCCAGGTCGATGACCTCGTGGCCGTAGCTGGAGATGGCCTCGCGGATGGCCTGCAGCGTCTTCGGGGAATCGTATTCGGCCTCGGTGTCGTCGCCGCCCTCGGCCACCGGCACGACCCGCTTCACGTTGAAGGTGAAGCCCACCCGCAGCGGGCCCGAGCGCCGAGCCGGGCGCGCGCGCGGCTCGCGGCTGTCCTTCACCTTCCAGCGAGCAGCCGCGGAGGAGATCACCGCCTCGAGCACGGCGTCGAAGTGCAGCCCCTCCAGGGCCGCCGCCGCGTAGATGCCCGCCCCCGGTTCGAGCGACGGGAGCGCGTTGACCTCGAGAAAGTAGAGCAGCCCGTCGTCGCCGAGGCGGAAGTCGATGCGGCCCAGGTCGCGGCAGCCAGTGACCTTGAAGACGGTGCGTGCGGCCCGCGCCAGCTCCTCGGCGATGGCCGCCGGGATCTGCGCCGGCGCTTGCACGGTCACTGCGTCGCTGTGCCGCGTCTTCAGCTCGAAATCGTAGATGGCATGCCGACCGCGAAACTTGGGGTCGACGACGTACTCGACCGGCGCGAGCACGCCGCCACGCTCGCCCGCCACGGCCTCGAGGTACGGCACCGTGAGGTCCCGGCCGACGATGAACTCCTCGACGAGCACGCCGGCCGGGTATTTGGCGAGCTGCGCGGCGACCACCCGCTCGAGGCGGTTTCCGTCCTCCACCACCGAGTCCTGGGTGATGCCCTTGGACGAGCCCTCGAAGTTCGGCTTCACGATGACCGGCAGCCGCAGCGAGTGCCCCTTGAGCTCCGAGGGATCCTCGACGAACTTCCAGCCTGGCGTGCGCACGCCATGCTGCGCCACGACCATCTTGGTGAGCTGCTTGTCGAGCGTGAGCGCGAGCGTGTACGGGTCGCCGCCGGTGTAGGCGAAGCCCAGCTCCTCGAAGAGCGCCGGGTAGAAGGCCTCGCGGAAGCGGCCGCGCCGGCCCTCGGCGGTGTTGAAGACGAGGTCGGGGTTGTAGGCCTCGAGCCGCGACACCGTCCGCGACGCCGGGCCCGAGACCTCGATCTTTTCCACTCGGTGACCCAGGCGTTCGAGCCCCTCGGCGAGCGCTTTCACGGTGGTGGGGGTATCGAACTCCGCTTCCTCTTCGGACGCGGAGAGCTGCGGGTTATGGGAGAATGCGATGCGCACGTGTGGTTCCCTCGTTGAAAGTCAGGCGGTCTCGCGGCGCGCCAGCGGCGCGACGGCCACCGGGCCGCCGGCGACGACCTTGGCGTCGATGACCTGCGTATCGGCGAAGACGTCGCCGATGCGGATGCCGAGGCTGTCGCTGTAGACCATGTACCCCTCGAAGACCATGAGCGGCAGCCCGATGATCACGAGGAGGAACCAGCCCACGATCGGCACCGCGTAGAAGACGAAGGCCAACGCGAACGGACTGTTGCGAATCATCGACTGCACCAGGTTCGCCGAGCTCCGGGTGGGCACGTGCACGACCTTCACGCCGCCCAGCCGCTTGCCGATGCTCTGGCCGGAAAGGAGCGCGTCGGCGATCAGCAGGTAGAGGAAGCCTGCCGCCATGCCCACGGGCCCGACGATGGCGGAGAGCGCGAGCGACACGACGATGTCCGCGACCCGAGCGACGGCTCGCGGCAACAGGGCGGCCTTGGGGTATGGCGATCCCTCCCGCCGCGCCGACCTGGCCGCGGCCGCACCGCCCTCGAGCACCGCGACCTTGGGTGGAGGCTGCTCGGAGTCCTTCGCCATCTACGGTTCCTCGCGGGGGAGCTCATCGGCCGGGCCCTCGCGCGTGAAGAGCACGAAGGCCATGGCCGGCCGCTTCGAGGAATCGCGCATGGCGAACTGCATGCCGTCG
>DATJNL010000075.1:0-8942 GCA_035508175.1 Myxococcales bacterium | reverse complement strand
CGGCGAGCTGTACCAAGGCAAGGCAACGGCCTTTGTTGGAAGCCTCAGAGACGCGGGATCTGAGGATCAGGGCCTCTGGGATCTTCCCGTCCTGTTGATTTCGGCTCATTTCGGCGATCCAGGGCGCAGGTGGGACTATTTCGACTTGGACTCATACGACGGCATATTTACGTTGGGTGATTTTGAAGAAAGGGCTTTCGCTCAGCGACTAATTCATGAGGGGCGGGAGTATGGGCGCGCACGAGCGCTCTGGCAAGAGGGGCATAGGGAGCCCTTTGCTGTACGAGCGAGTCGTCTCGTTGGGGTAGCTGACTTGCCGTCGCGGGCAGATTTCCTCGCCGCTCTCGCTCTTCTCGGGCGCTCCAGTCGGGCGGTGCCTGTCGTGTCGGAACCAGGCGTGCTCCGTGTCATAAGGTTTATCCGCCAAGTCCTCCAAACTACTCCGGGGCCGCTGCTAAGCCTGCCGTGGGCTGCGGTGACGGTCGGTATGACGCTCGCGGCTTTTAGACGACGGGAGAAGTTGTTCGCCGCTGCTAGGTACCGAGGGATCTTTTCAGGCGGCCCCCCTGGCGAGCGGGGTCCCCGGTGGTGGTGGCGCCAAGGACTCGAGGCCGAGGTGGTTCGGCGGGCGAAGGGCGCGACTTCTGCGCCATCCATCGCTCTTCTTGCGGGAAAGGTGTTCGCACTTAGGGACTCCGAAGTCGCGTGGTGCAGTGTGGGGCGCGCGCATCGCCGTGCCGAGGTTGCCGAGGTCCTGGCTTTGCCAGAAGGGGTGAGCCCAGGGTCGCCCGGTTCCGATTCGCTCATGACGCCCATCGCGCGAGCGAACGCCATACTGGACGGCATTGAGGATCCTCCACCTCCGTTTCTCAGGGTCTTTCGCTACCGAGTCGGAGAGGCCGCTCCAACGCGAGCGAGAACGTGAAGAAGCACAAAGCAGAAGATGGCGCGGGAGCGAGATGGCTACGGCATCACGCTGACGGGTTCGATCGAGTCCGTCGTCTTCTCGGGTCACATCGGGACCGGGACGCGATCGGATGGTTCTCCGCTGAGACAACGAACTGGCGGGGAGCCTACGACAGGGTCTGCAGCAATTCAGGGCGGGCTATTGAGGTCAAAAACGCAACGCCCCTGTACCTAAGCAAGGCGAGGTCCAGATTTTCCCCCGCCGATATGGACCTCAGGGTCTATCTGTCCCTGGAGGCCACGCTCGACTCGGATCGACTGTGGAGGAGTTCCCTCAAGCTGGGAGTTCTCGCTGGCCCTCCCGAAAGGCTGATTCAGCGGATCCTATACGACTATGACGACGACGACGTCCACAGAGGGCTCGCCGGCTTTCCATTTCACATCCAGTGCGGCAAGAATCCAGGCGAGTTAGGTGGCTCCGTTGACTGCGCATTCGATGGGCTTGACGAGCCCCGGCTCCCGGGCGTTCCCCTGGACTTCTTCCTCCTCTTACAGGTGGCTCGCGATCAGTTCGCTCCGGACGGTCTCGCCGAAGCCCTCGTGGGCCAGGAATGGGAGGCAGTACTGCGTACCAGCAGTCATTTTGTCTCGGGAGCATGGTGCAGGGCGCTTAGCAAGGCCCTTCGTCCAGAGGAGTTCCTTCACCGGGCGGCACGTCTTGTAGACTGGCCCGCGGTTGCGCTGCATCACCCCAGCTGACGCGGCGGCCGCGAGTGTAACGCCGTTTGCGCCACTGTCCGGGAGCCGGGCGATTGAGAGTTACATGGCGAGCCCCAGCCCCTCGCGCCGAATCCTCTGGTCGAAATACAGGAGCGTCACGAAGGCCGTCTGGATCGGGCCGAAGAAGGAATAGGTGGCCGCCGTGCACAGCGCCTCGGCTACCGGGGTCGCGTGGAACAGCTTGTGGACCGTGATCCAGCCAAGGAAGTAGGCAAGCAGCGACACCAAGGTCGGCCAGAAGATCCGTCCAAACGCGCCGTCCAGCAGGGACGCGGAGCGCCGGAGGGCGCCGCGGGGCTCGGCGAAGAGCGCGGCAAATGAGAGAGACCAGCGGATGAGGAGGTAGGTGAACCCCAGCATGGGAACGAGGAGCAGGGTCGCCAGCCACTTCGGCTTGATCGAGAAGAGGGAGCCCGAGAACAGGAGCGAGTACGAGAGGAGCAGCGTCAAGGCGATGAGCGGCCACCGGACCTTCCACGAGCGGCGCAGCGAGGCTTCGAGCGACACGGTCGTTCCCTCGAAGGCCGCTACCGTCGCGACGGGCAGGAGGAAGCGATCCAGCCCCGTGGCGAGGGCCATGAAGATCCGAGACAGTGCGTCGGAAGCCGCCGGCGAGAGGAGCGACACCGCTCGCGTGTGGTGCGGCCCTCCATACAGAAGCAGCTGGATGAGCGCCAGCAGCGCGAGCGGGGCCTCGATCTCGACGAACCCCCACAGGTTGTCGCGGACGAGCTTGAAAGCCCCGTCGATGAGCTCGACGGTGGAGCGCGGTTTGAGCTCGTAGCGCACGCTCGATCTACCTGTACCCCTCGAAGTCCACCGTCAGACTCTGCCCTTGCTCGGGGCACGCCCACAGCGCGCCGCCGTGCGGTACGTCGTAGGGGTTCTGGGGGTCGATCTCCTTCGGGTCCATGGGCGTTCGCGGCGGGGCGCAGGGGTCGGGGGTCGCGTTCCAGGTGAGCGCGCCGTGGCCGGACAGGGTGACGTCGACGAGGCTCACGGGGCCGTCGAGGAGCTTCGTGGGGACGCGGACGCTCCTCGGGCCTTGGCGGACGACGCGGCCGGGCTCCTTCTTCTGGAGCTCGTTCCAGTCGGGGATGGGCGCGAGGGGCGCGAACTCGGCCTCGCCATCGATCGTGAGCACGGGGACGAGTCTGTCCGCGAGCTGGGCGGGGGTGAGCTGGGAGGGGCCCTTGCCGTCGATGTAGTGCCGGTCGGGAAGGATGCCGTTGGCGGTGGGGGTGTGCGACACGTAGTAATGCGGGCCGGCGAGCTCGAGGCGGGTGCCGGCGTGCTTGGGCGGGTCGTCGACCTTCCAGATGGGATGGCCGGGATTCTCGACGAGCTCGAGGTCGGTGGGGCTGGAGGACGGCCCCTCGACGCGCACGATGAGCATGCCGCGGCCGGGGCGCGGCTTCTCGCCGGGGCAGAGGAAGCGCACGAGCTTGGGATCCAGGATGGTGCCGAGGCTGCAGGACGTGCTGGCGCCGTTCTGCGGCGCCGGCGAAGGGGCGTCGGCCTTCGCGAGCCGGGGTTCGTCGAGTGTGGAGCGATGCTGCGGCCAGCCTACCCACCAAACGGCCCAGCCAGCCGCGACGAAAACGGCGCCGAAGATCAGCCCGAGCATAGGCTGGCGAAGGGACGACCGAGCCCTGGCCACGGCCCGTTCGCCGGGGGTCGGCGGCTGAGCCGCGGGGCGCTCTTCCGCGACGTGCGCCGCCATGGCCTTCCCGATTTCGCCGAGCTTCCCGCTGAACGGGCTCTGGGCGACGGCTTGCGCCAGGGTCGCCCGCAGGTTCTCGACGCCGAGGTCCCGCGCGATCCGCTCGGCGTCGGGCTCGGAGACGGTCCCGCGGCGGGCGGGGTCCGGCTGCGTGAGCGACTCGAGAATCTCGGCGAGGCGCTGGTGAGCGAGGCGCTGGGGCCCGCTCAGGGTCACGCCGGGCTCGGGAAAGTCCGGCAGCGGCTCCGCGCTGGTCTTCGGGGTCGCACCGGTCCACAGCGCGCCGATGGTGCGGCCCAGGGCGTACCGGTCGACCGCGAACTGCCATCTCACGTTGCTCTCTGGCCCCCCGGGAGCCGGCTCGCCCTCGAGGGCCTCCTGTTCCGGCGCGGCGTAGCCACGGCTGCCCCGCATCGTCCCGAGGTGCACGTCGAGAAGCCAGCTGCGCCCGTTCACGTCCACGAAGACGTTCGAGGGTTTCAGATCGAGGTGGGCGAGCTTATTGACGTGGAGGCGGCCGAGCAGGCCGCACAGCTCGGCCATCAGGGCGGCGGCCACCCTGGCATCGAGCGGGCCGCGGGCGAGCTCGCTCGCAGGCAAGCCGTGCAGGTACGGCATCACCACGTAGAGGGCCGGGCCATCGCCGATGCGGAAGCGCGCGCGGGCCTGGGCGGTCGCGGCTTCGGCGCGGCCGCTGGCGAGCACCGGCGCGACCGCGGGCTCCCCGTACTCGCGCGCGGCCGTCGCGAGGCGCGCGAGCAGCTCGCCGGCCCGGGCCGGGTCTGCGAGCCGCACGATCTTCACCGCGAGCCAGCGCGAGAGCGCGGGGTCCCAGGCGAGCCACACGGTTCCCTCGCCTCCCTCGGCGAGGACGCGCAGCGGCGTCAGCGTGTCGAGCACGGCTAGATCCCCCAGGCCTTGAGCCAGTCGTTGAAGGTGCGGACGTTGATGCCGAGAGCGCGGGCGGCCTCGCTCTTGTTGCCTTTCGCCTCCCGCACCGCGCGCTCGCAGATGCCCCTCTTGAGCAGGTCCACCTCTTCGAGGGTCTCCACCCGGTCGCCGGCCGCGGCGATGGCGGCCTCGCGCGCCTCGGCCTCCAGCTTCGCCATGCCCCGCCGCTCGCCCTCGGTCACGATCACGAGGTCCGACGCGTCGAGGACCGTGCGGCCGCTCTCCGCGAGCGAGCGGTCGAGGGCGTTCTGCAGCTGGCGCACGTTGCCGGGCCAGGCGTGCCCTTGCAGCACCGTGGCGGCGGCGGGGGTAAGCTCGCAGCGCTTGCCCTCGAGGTAGGTGCGCGCGAGCAAGGGGATGTCACTCGCGCGCTCGGCGAGCGAGGGCATGAGGACCTCGCCCTCGGCGATGCGGTTGTACAGGTCCTCGCGGAACGTGCCCTTCTTCGTCATCTCGTACAGCCCGCGGTGCGTCGCGCAGACGAGCCGGTAGTTGACGTCGAGGGCCTCGTTGCTGCCCACGCGCGTGACCTTGTTCTCCTGGAGAACGCGCAGCAGCTTCACCTGGGCCGGGAGCGACAGCTCGCCGATCTCGTCGAGGAACACCACGCCGCCTTGCGCGCTCTCGAAGAGGCCGATGCGCCGGCGCTCGGCGCCGGTGTAGGCGCCCTTCTCGTGGCCGAAGAGCTCGCTCTCGATGAGCGTGGCCGTGAAGGCGCCGCAGTTGGCGGCCAGGAACGGTCGATCGGGGCACCAGGCCGCATGGAGCGCCTGCGCCGCCAGCTCCTTGCCCGTGCCGGTGTCGCCGAGAATCAGCACGATCACGTCCTTGCTCTTGCCGTACAGGTCGAGCTTCGCGCGGACCTTCGCCATGGCCTCGTGCCGCCCGACGAGGCGCGTGTGGGGCTTCGCGCCGCGCGGGCGCATGAGGGCGCGCTCGCGCGTGGAGAACAGGAACGTGGGGTAGCCCTGGAGGCGGGTGACCTCGACGAGGCTGCCGAAGTCGATGGACCGCGTGCTGCCCGGGGCGAGCCACTCGCCGTTGACCCAGGTGCCGTTCAGCGAGTCGAGCGCCTTGATCATCCAGCCGGCGGGCGAGCGGAAGAGGAGCAGGTGGTTGCGCGAGATCTCCTCCTGGTCGAGCTGGATGAAGGCGCGCTTCAGGTTCGTCCGCTCGTCCTCGGTGCGCTCGCCGCGGCCCACGAGCACCGCGTCGGTCTCGACGTCGTGGCGCCAGTCGCGGCCGCTGTCCTGCCACTCCAGCGACACCGGCTCGCCGCGCGGCGCGACGATGAGGCCTGGCGCGGGCTTGGTGGGCGGCGCGACGCTGCCGGTCTGCTGGATCGGAGCGGTCTTCGCCTCGCGCACGGCGAGCAGCGTGAGGCGGAAGCCCTCGACGTCCACGTAGGCGCCCGGGGGCAGGGGCTGCCGCGCGGCGAGCTGCTTCTCGGGGCTGCGGATCTGCGCGACGCCCGCGGAGAGCACGTGGACCTCGTGATCGAACGCCACGTGCACGCGGCACAGCTTTCCGGGGCAGGGCGCGGCCGTGACCAGCAGGCCGCAGTCGTCGTCCCGGCCGAGGGTGTGCGTGCCGGGCTTCACGTCGTCGAAGCGTTCGACCACCTCGCCATCCAGGTGAGACAGCGAGAGCTGGAGGCGCGCGCCCACCGGGAGCTTCTACCACAGAGAGTGCGGCTCCGCTGATTTCCGACAATTCAATGGCTTGAAGGCGCTCTTGGCGCTCGCCCGCCAGGTTGGCGCCGGGCCGCCGACGACCTGGCGGTCTTCCGCCAATGCTGCGGGCCAGGCGGTCGCTGATCGGCAGATTCCCCCATGCCGACGGACGGTTAGGCCGCTGGCACGGCTCGAGGGGGGGCCTTGCAGCTCTGGGAGTGTGTGGCCGGCATGAAGCCGGCCGCCAACCCAGGAGCGGCAAACCATGTGGAACGACGACGAGACGCAGTTCGAGGCGATGGTGTGGCATATGAACGAGCTGGGCGTCGAGCAGCCGGAGCTCGACGAGGACACGCAGGTGGCCGCGGACATCCTGCGCGGGCTCACCTGGCAGGACGCGGAGCCGCTCGGGCGGCGGCTGGGCAACGTGCGCGGGATGATCGCGTACCTCCAGTCGCGCCCGATGCCGGAGTCGCGGGCGCTCGCGCGGCAGGAGCTGCAGATGCTCGAGTCGCTCCGTGCCGTCGAGGCGGTCGGCCAGGAGCTCGTGAATCGGGAGGCGGGGGACTTCGCCGCGGAGCTGGCGTTCGCGACGGACCGCTGCCGGTTCGAGGAGCTCCTGTTTGCGGCGTCGGAGGAGTTCTTCGAGCTGGTGGAGTGGCTCGACGAGCCCTTTCCGATGCGGGCCCGGGCTGGCTCGAAGGGAGGTGCGCGGTGAAGGCCGCCCGGATCGCGGCGCAGCTCAAGCGCCACAGCGACTACCTGCGCAGCCGCGCCTCCCGGCGGCGGGCGAGCTGGGAGGGGAACCTCCTGTGCGAGCTGGACGTGGTGGAAGCCCAGGCGCGGGCGCTGTCGGTGCAGGAGGCGCTCGGGAGCGTGCCGGTCGACCAGGCCGCTGTGGAGGAGGAAGCGCTGGCGCTCGCGGCGATGGAGCTGCGCGAGCGCTTTCATCGGCTGCTCGACCGCGAGCGCGGGCGCGGCGGCCGGCGAGGGTGACGGTCGAACGAAAGGAGGTGAGAGCCATGTAGCGAAGCGAGGCGCGTGAGGCAGCGAAGTGGTCCAACCCCGGGCGGTCGCGGCGAGAAGCCCGCGGCCGCTCACACAAAGGAAGGTGCGCGATGGCAACCATCGCAACGCAGTCGAAGGGCGTCAATGCGAGCCAGCTGGAGACGGAGCTGACCGAGATGGACGCGGGCGTGGTGAAGGACATTCCCGCGAAAACCTCCTTGACGATCAACGGAAGCGGCATGACCGGCAACCAGATCGACACGCAGATCAAGTCGTACCTGGCGACGATCCAGGCCGCGGACGCGGCCAAGCAGCAGTACCAAACGGCGCTGGTGGCGCGCCGCAACATCCAGCTCGAGGCGCGCGACTTCTACTTGCAGCTCAAGAAGGCGGTGGTCGCGTTCTTCGGCGCTCAGAGCGCCCAGCTCGGGGACTTCGGCTTGAAGCCGGCGAAACCGAAGGCGGCGAAGACGAGCGCGCAGCAGGCGCTGGCGACGGCCAAGGCCAACCTCACCCGGGCGGCCCGCGGCACGACCAGCAAGAAGCAGAAGGCGACGATCAACCCGACGGTGGGAACGCCGTCCGTGATGATCGGTCCCGATGGCAAGCCGGTGGCCATCCCGCCGACCGTGGTGAACGGGTCGGTGCCTGGCGCGGCAAGCGCCCCGGTGTCGAGCGGAAGCGGTGGCTCGGCGAGCAGCACCCCGCAGAGCAGCGCGGGCAACGCCAGTGGCACGAGCGCACCGGTCGTTCCGGCCGGCAGCGGCGCGTCCGGCGGCAACGCGTAGCAGAAGCAGCGGTGGACCTCGGGCCCCCGGGGAGTCGCTTTTCCCCGGGGGCCTTGGGGAGGGCTAGAGTGCGGGAGTCCCGCTCATGGTATGAGCGGCGGGACCGGCCGGGGCAGCTCCGCGGCGGCTCGTTCCATGACGAAAGGCTTCGACCGATGATGCTCGCGAGCGTGGCGCTACCCCTGGGACTCGTCTTGTCGGCTGGCTCGCACCGGTGGCCTGCGGACGAGAAGCGCGAGCTCGTCGCGGCGTGTGAAAAAGCCGGGTCCCACGAGGGCGGGCTCAGAGTCTCGTGCCGCTGCCTCTACGATCGAATCGAAGAGAGAGTACCCTGGACGGACTTCCGTGCCTGGCGTGCGAGCTCGCGAAGCGCGAGCTCCGCCGGAGCTCGGAACCAGGCCATGACCGACGAGGTGGCGGACGCCAGCGTTGCGTGCGTGCGCGAGGCCATGAACGCCGCGGTGGAGGCGGCGGGGGGGATCGCCAGCGCCAGGGAATGCAGGGCGATGGTTGCCCACGTCTACGACCTCTTCCGCAAGAGCGACGCGGCCGCGTACGTGAAGCCCGCCGCCGTCGACCAGATGGAAGACGACGAGCGCACCGGCTGCGCGAAATCGCCCCCCGACCGCGAGCGCCTTCGATGCGCGATGGCCGCCAAGGACTGGGCGACCTTTCAGAAGTGTCCCGCGCCGAAGCCTCGTCTCTGAACCGAAAGCCAACCGTCGAGAATTGTGGGGCCCCGTGTGGGCTTGCGGTCGGTTTCCACTCAGCTGCAGGAGCCCTGCACGCAGGATTCGTTGGTGCCGCAAGCGTGGCCGCACGCTCCGCAGTTGGCGGGGTCGCTGTCCAGGGCGGTGCAGACGTCGCCGCAGGCCGGATTCTGCTGGGGCGGACAGAAGGTCTCCCCGGAGGGACAGCCCGAGGACTGGCAGCTCGCGGGAGCGTTCCGGCTGGGACCAGTCGATTCGCACTGCTCGGTGGCGGAGCAGACGACGCCGCAGCCACCGCAGTTCAGCGGGTCGAGGCCGATGTTGGCGCAGTAGGTGCTGCCGTCGGCGTTCGTGCACAGCTCGGCGGTGCCGGGGAATCCCTCGGGCTGGCCGGGCGGGGAGG
>DATJNL010000074.1:0-3960 GCA_035508175.1 Myxococcales bacterium | reverse complement strand
TGTTCGTGGCGCTGATCTTCATGAGAATGCTGCCATCGGCGGTCACGTGGGGCGTCACCTTCAGCTCCAACCGCGCTTCGATGAAGGTGGTCTGCACGCCGGCCGCCGAGACCTGAGAGAATGGGATCGATAGGCCCTGGCTGATCGTCGCCTCCTGGTTGTCCAGGGTGGCGACCTTCGGCGCCGAGACGGTCTTAACGAGTTGGTTGTTCTCGAGCGCGGAGAGCCTCAGGTTGAGGTTAAACGCCCCGCCGGCACTGCCGAAGATGAAGCCCAGACCGCCGCCGTTGCCGGGACCGATCGCCGCTGGAAGGTTGACGGCGAAGTTGGGCGTCGCCGCAGTGCCCGCGTTCGGGCCCTGTCCGGCAGCGCCTGCCGCCGTCAAGGTCGACGGGAAGATCAAGCCCGTAGGGTTGGCGGTGGAGGGCGAGAAGCCGAGGTTGCCGCCCCACTGAATGCCGATCTCGCGGGTGAAGTTCGTCGCCGCCTCCACGATGCGCGATTCGATGAGAACTTCGGGCGTCTGGGTGTCCAAGTTTCGCACCATGCCCTCGGCCTTCGCCAGATTCTCGACCATGTCCTTGACGATCAGCACGTTCGTCCGCTGATCGACCGTCACCACGCCACGCTCGGACAACACGTCCTTTATCTTGTCCGCGACGTCGCCGGCGAGCGCATAGTTGACCGGGATCAGCCTGACCTTGAGAGGCTCGAGTTGCTGGCGCGCATGGAGCGCATCGAGGGCCTCCTTCCGCTCCTTCTCCAGCGTGGCCTCGGGCGCGACCCGAACGATGTTCCCGACCTCTTCCTTTCCGAGGCCGTGCGTCCGCAGGATCAGATCGAACGCCTGGTCCCAGGGTACGTTTCGGAGCGCAATGGTCACCTTGCCCTTCACATCGTCAGAGACGACGATGTTCTTGTGGCTGATCTCGGCGAAGAGCCGCAGGAGGTTCTGGATGTCGATGTCCTTGAACTCCATCGAGATCCGGCGGCCGGTATAGCGGGGACGCTGGGGCGCGGCGGCGGAAGCATCCGTCGCTGCGGTGGTGAAGCCGGCCGCCTGGCCTGAGGTCTCCTGCGTCCGAATCTGCACGGTCCCGGTGGCCTCGGCGGCCTGGGCCGCGGCGGTGGGCGCGGCGGGCAGAAATGTCCACACGATCTTCTTCCCTTGCCTCCGCAGCTCCTGCCGCCCGTTGACCGCCGCCGAGACCACGATGCGGCCAAACCCCGTGCCGAGATTGAACGATGAGACCGTCGAGATGGGTCCGCCGAACGCGCTGGCGTCCAGCGTGCGCTGCAGGCGCCTCGGCACGGCGATGCCGTCCAGTGAAAGTTGGAAGCGACCAGAGCCCTCGTCCTGCACCTGCGGCAAGCTCGCAAGCGCTTCATCGGGAATCTCGATGACCACTTGTTCCCCCGCGGCATCACCCGAAACCCTCAGGTCTCGGAGGGCCGGCGGGGATCGGGGCGGCTCGGAGAGCGGCCGGGCTTGCACCGGGGCGACCGTCGCCATCCGTACGATCGAATGGTGGTCGGGCCTGGGTCGAGTCGCCACGGGTTCGGGCTTCTTCGCCGGGGCGGGCGCGACCGCGACGGCCGCAGGCGGCGTTCTTTCACCAGTCTCGAGCCACAGCCCCTGGGGCCGATTCACGACTTCGACCGGCGGAACGTCGGCTCCCGCGAGGTCGAAGACGACCCGCGCCGAGCGGCCTTCGCCACCGAACCGGACGCTGATCCCGTCATCCCTGTGGGCGCGGGCATGGCGTGCATTGAAACCTTCCAGGTCGATCGCCACGCGGGGCGGGTCCCTGAGCCGCCAGACCGTGTACCGGCTCACGGCCCCATCGGTCTGAACCTGCAAGCGCAGCCGTCCCGCATGTCGGGTGGCCGAGGCCGCGAGCACGAGGTGGCCCGGGTGAGACACGTCCATCCGGTGCTCGGTGCGGTCGACCAGGTGCGGATCGGTGGGCGCGGCGACTGCCACCGGAGCAGGGATCGCCGGAGGAATCGCCACGACCGCCGCGGCGCGAGCGGGCATCCCTTCGGCGCGCTCCGAGTCGAGGGTGATCAGCACGTCGCTTCCCTCGACCCGCACGTCATAGTGCACGCCGGCGCCAGTATCCAGGATGACGCGCCCCACCTTCGAGTCCCCTCGCTGGAACTGCACGGCCGACACACCGGTCAGTCCCGGCACACCCGAGACCTTCGGAGCGGTTGTCGCCGTGACGTCGGCGCCCGCGAGATCGACGACGACTCGATCGGGAGACGACAGACGGAAGACGCTGAAGACCGGAGCGCGGGTACCGTGGAGCACGACCACCCCTCCGGTCGGCGTGCGTCGGGCCTCGATGCCCTTGACGACGTCGAACGCGCCGCTCGCGGCCGAAGCGGCCGCGGGCATCCCGAAGGCCGCGGCCAAGACTAGCATCCCTGCACACGTGGACGAGCGTGGGGTCATCGACCTTCTCCTCGCGTTTCCGGCGCCATGAAAGGCATCTTCACTCATTGAGCAAGCTCGGGGAGGCGGAGCTCTGATCGGGCGGCGCCTGTTCGATCTTCAGTTGGGAATGGTTCTGCACGAGCTTTCCGAACGGGTCGTGCGCGGTCTCGGTCACGACGACGAGGTCCCGCTGGATGCTCGTCACCTTCCCGCCCAGCTTTCCGACGGCCGTGCCCTGCCTCAGCATGTGGCCGACGCCGTTGGGATCCTCCACCATCGCGACCGGGCTCCCCGTGCCAGTGACGACGGCGACGAGCTTGAGCTGGTCCACGTCCCAGCGGCAAAGAGGGCAGTGATTCTCGATCTGCGTGGTGATCAAGAGATCGTCGATAGGGCTGCGGAACGGGTCGCGCTTGCCGATCGGCGAGTAGACGAACGTGTCCTTGGCCTCTTCGGGCGCGAGCGGTTCCGGGGTCAGCGGCTTCTGCGCCACCGGCGCGCTGGGAGGGCGCTTGACGGCCGGGGCTGGAGCAGAACCACCGCACGCCACGGCGGCCACGGCGAAAGCCGCGAGCGCGCGCCTCACTTGCCGCCTCCTGCCTTTTGCAAGCCGCCCGCGGCCGCCCCCGCCTTGGGCGGAGTCTGATCCACGAAGCGGAACGTCGTGGCCAGGCAGTCCGCTTTGAGCACCACCTTGTCTCCCTCCTTGACCGGGCTCCTCAGGCTGATGTCGCTGATGTTCACGATGCGCTTGAGACGACCGACGGCATCGAAGAAGCTCGCGATCTCGCCGTAGTTGCCGCTCACCGACAATTTGACCGGGATCTTCGAGTAGAAGCTCCCCTCCTTGGCCTCGGCGCCCGGCTCGACGCTCGTGAGCTCGAGCCCCGAGCGAACGCCCACCTCGTTGAGCTGGGTCAGCAGCTCGTCGATGTTCGCATCGTTGGGCAGCTCCGTGAGAGCCTCCGCCAGCCTCTGCTCGAGCACTTCCTTCTGGCGTCGGTACTCGTTGAGGTTGTTGGCGATGCTCTGCTTCTGGATGAGCTCGTCCTCGAGCCTCTTGATCTGGGCATCCTGCTTGGTGATCTCGTCCTGGACGTCGGAGATGAAGAAGAAGTAATTGCCCGCGACGATCACCAACGAAAGACCGACGACGATGGCAGCCTTGATCTCCAGCCGAACTTTGAGGATGCGCTCGAGGAACTGTTCCACGTCGACTCCT
This sequence comes from Myxococcales bacterium, assembly GCA_035508175.1. Classification (GTDB taxonomy): domain Bacteria; phylum Myxococcota; class Myxococcia; order Myxococcales; family JAKAPL01; genus DATJNL01. The sequence goes on along the minus strand of DATJNL010000074.1, from coordinate 298 downwards.
AGGCGGCGTAGTTGACCGAGCACGAGATCTCGAACTGCACGACCTCGGGCACGGGTCCTTGCGACTGCACCGCGACGGCGGACACCTTCTTGAGCACGATGTTCTTGAAGTACGGTGAGCGCTTCAGCTCGCGCATGAACTCGGCGACGTCGTCGTTGGTCATGCCAAGCCCCTTGACCTCCCAGTTGCCGGCGTGGTCTCCGACATCGGTGAGCCAGACGTGCGCTGGGATCAGCGTGGCCAGCGCGTCCATGACCTTCACGGGCCCGGCCCGCCTCTTCTTCAACGTGTCGAGCAC
>DATJNL010000073.1:0-2245 GCA_035508175.1 Myxococcales bacterium | reverse complement strand
GTTGTTGGCGACGCGGGTCCATCAGGACCTGGTCCGTGACTACGGGTTCGAGGGCGGCTACAACACGGTCCGCCGCTATGTCGAGCGCTCGCGGCCGCGGCCGGCACCACGGCAGGAGAGGCGCTTTGAGACCCGGCCGGGGCATCAGGCGCAGGTCGACTGGTCCCACGAGGAGCCGATCAAGACGTCCTCGGGGCTGGAGCTGCCGCTCTATTGCTTCCACATGGTCCTGGGTCATTCCCGGGACTCGTTCTGCGCGCTGACGGGCTCGCAGGACCTGGTCACCTTCTGGGCCTGTCACCGGGCGGCGTTCACGCACTTCGGCGGTGTTCCGCGCGAGCTGCTCTATGACCGCACCAAGACCGTCGTCCGCGCGCACGTCGGCCGCGAGCGCGGCCTGGGCGAGAACGTCTTTCACCCGGAGGCGCTGGCGTCGGCGCATCACTACGGCTTCACGCTGCGGCTCTGCAAGGCCTACCGGCCGCAGACCAAGGGCAAGGTCGAGTCCGACGTCCCCTACGTCCGCGAGCGGCTGCTGCGCGCCCACGCCTTCGGCAGCTACGAGCATGCCAACCGCGAGTGGGCGTCCTGGAACGACGACATCGCCCGTCGACGAACCCACGGGACACACGGCGAAGTCGTCGCCGTCCGCGCCGAGCGTGACCGAGCCGCGCTCGGGCCGCTGCCGCCGGCGCCCTACCTGGTCGTTGAGCGCACCACGCGGGTCATCGCCCGCGACGGGCTCTTCAGCTTCGAGGGCCGCCGCTACGCCGTCCCTGACGCTCGGCCCGGCGAGCGCGTCGAGCTCGTCCTGGGCGCCGCGGAGATCGAGGTCTATTCCAAGGCCGACGGGTGCCGGCTCGCGCGCCACGAGCGCGGCCGCCCAGCCAAGGTTCTCCCGGACCCGGTCGAGCGGTCGGTGTCGCTGGCGCAAGTACTCGACGCGCTCCCCGAGCCCGAGGTCCATCGCCGGCCGCTGTCGGTCTACCAACAGCTCATCGATGGCTGAGCTGATCACCCAGCGCATCCGCCGCAACGCGAGCGAGTTGCGCTTGCACGCGATCGCCGAGAGCCCCGACGAGCTCATCCAGCGCGCCGAGGCCGCGCAACTCGGCTACCGCGAGTTCCTCGACCTGCTGCTCGAGAGCGAGGTCGGGGTGCTCGAGGGCCGCCGCTACCAAGCGCGGTTGAAGATGGCCGGGCTGCCGCACCACAAGACCCTCGACGACTTCGACGCCAGCTTCCAACCCGGCCTGGACGCCAAGCGCCTCGCCGAGCTGCGCTCGCTGCGCTTCATCGAGCGCAAGGTCGGCTGCCTCGTCTTGGGCCCGCCCGGGGTCGGCAAAAGCCATCTCTCAGTCGGGCTCGGGATGGAGGCCCTCGCCCGCGGCTACCTCGTTCGCTACAGCACCCTGGACGATCTCGTCCGCGGGCTGCGACACGCCGACGCGCTCGGCAAGCTGCCCTCAAAACTCGCACAGCTGCAGCGCCCACACCTGCTGATCTTGGATGAGGCCGGCTATCTGCCGCTCGATCGCGCGGACGCCAACCGCGTCTTTCAGGTCGTCAACCGCCGCTACACCCGCGGCTCGACGATCGTCACCTCCAACAAGACCGTCGCCGAATGGGCAGACACCTTCGGCGACGAAGCCCTCGCTGCCGCCATCCTCGACCGCCTGCTCCACGACGCCGAAGTCCTGACCATCAACGGCCCCAGCTACAGGCTCAAAGGCCGACTCCAGGCGCTCCAACAGCCCGTCGACGCCCTCGCCGACTGACCTCGCCGACCGACATTTTTCGATGGCCATCCACCGACATTTTTCGATGGCTATTGACACCTTTCGCCCTCGCGGCGCCCGCCCAGGCCGGCTACTACACCGTCACAGGTACCTGCGGCACCTGGTCAGCCTGGGGTTCCCCCGCCATCAACGTCGGCGCTTCCTGCCCGACCCTTGTCGCGCAGAACTGGGGCGGCGCAGGCCCCGCCCCGGTGGGCACCGCCGGCGGCTGGCGCTTTGACCCCCCAGCCGGGACCGCCGTCTATTCGGCCAACCTCCAGGGCACCCTCGTGGCCGGAAGCGGTTGGCAAACCAGCGTCTACACCGAAGGCATCTCCGCGCGCGAGTTCGTCGGCTGCCCAGGCCTCACGTGCCCAGGCGCCAGCGCCACCCTCTACGGCGACTACCCCGCCTACAACAGCGGCGACCTCGTCATCCGCGTCCGCTGCGGCTCAACCAACGGCTGC
>DATJNL010000072.1:0-34421 GCA_035508175.1 Myxococcales bacterium | reverse complement strand
ACTCACTGATCGACGTCAGGAAGAGACTCACCTCGTCGAGTCTCTCACTGATCGACGTCAGGAAGAGACTCAGCTCGTCGAGTCTCTCACTGATCGACGTCAGGAAGAGACTCGCCTCGTCGAGTCTCTCATTGATCGACGTCAGGAAGAGACTCACCTCGTCGAGTCTCTCACTGATCGACGTCAGGAAGAGACTCACCTCGTCGAGTCTCTCATTGATCGACGTCAGGAAGAGACTCACCTCGTCGAGTCTCTTGCTGATCGACCTCAGGGAGCCATCGACCCGCGTGGATGGGAATTCAGGCCCGGTCGTGGCCTGGTTTCACAGGCAGGCCCCCTGGGCGCACTGGGCCGAGCAGCAGTCGTGCGGCACCGCGCAGGGGTCGCCTGATGCGCCGCAGCACACGGCCACCCCGGGAACGAGCCCGAAGACGCCGCCGTAGCCGTCGGCGCAGGGCGCCCCGGTCGATTCGGCCACGCTGGTGGGCCAGAGGGCGAAGCAGAGGCCCGCGTCTCCCTGCGGCAGGCAGAGGTCGCCAGTGGCGCAGAGCGTGGCCGGGTCGGCCCGGTTCTGCGCGGCGGGGCTGCAGGGCGCCTCGTCGGGAAGGGTGCCGCCGAGCAGGCAGAGGCCGAAGCCCGGGCCGGTGACGCCGTGGGACTCGTAGACGGGCGTGCAGAGTCCGGTGGCGGCGCCCGCGTCGCACGGCAGGCCGAAGCCCTCGCCGGTGCCCGGGCTGCCACATAGATCGTACGTGCAGCGCGAGCCGAGGCAGGTGGTGTATGGCAGCGGGCAATCGGCGGCGGAGGCGCAGGCCCGCTCGCAGAAGGTGTCGCTGCCGTAGGGGTTCGGCAGGGCCAGGTCAGGGTCGTACAGCAGGGCCTCGAGCGTCGGGTCGGCCACGCAGGCCACGGCGGCGCCGGGGAGACAGCCGCAGCCGGAGCTGGGGCCGCAGGGCCAGAGCTCGTTGGCCACGCCGGGCGCGCAGGCCGAGGCGCCGCCCTGGGCCGGCTCGCAGGCGCCGTAGCCGTCGTAGCCGAAGTCGACTCCCACGCAGAGGGTGCCGGGCGCGCAGGAGTCGGTGGCGGCGGTGGAGCTGCAGACCTGCCGGCAGGTGCCCTGCGAGGCGCCCGGCGGGGCGAAGCACGCGCTGCCCGTGGCGCAGAGCTGGCCGGGCTGCGACCGGGTGGCGGCCACGCCGCAGGGCTCTGCCGGCTGGGCCGTGCCGGACTGCACGCAGCGGCCCGACCGGTCGCAGGTGCCGTCGGCGGGGGCCTGCACTTCGCACGGGCCGTACGGGCTTTCGCCGGCCCCGCCGTCGCCGCCGCACGGGGTGGGCTGGCACGTGCCGCCCGCGCAGCTGGTGGCGGGGTCGGGGCAGTCGCCGGTTTGCCGGCACGCGAGGGCGCAGGCCCGGCTGCCGAAGCCGCCGGGCACGAGCGCGCAGCCGTTGCCGCAGGCGCAGTCGGCGTCGGTCGCGCACGAGAAGCCGGGGCCGCCCGCGTCCGCGGCGCAGGTGGGGCCGACCTGGCCGCCGGAGGAGCTTCCGCCTCCGCCAGAGCTGCCCGCGCCCGCGTCGGGCGCGCTCGCCACGAGGGCCGGCAAGAGGCAGCCGGTGCAGCCGGCGAGCAGGCCCGCCCAGCGCGTCGCGCGGATCACCGGCGCTCCAGCGCCTCGCGCACGATCGGCTGGAGGAGGCTGCCGGGGAAGCGGGCCTCGAACGCTTTCGCGGCGGCCTCGGCCTCGTCGCGGCGGCCGGCGCTGGCGAGCGCGCTCACGCGCAACGCCTCGCGCTCCTCGGCGAGCTGCCCGTCGGGGTGGAGCCGGGCGTGCCGCTCCAGGGCCTCGAGGGCGCCCGCCGCGTCGGCGTTCGCGAGCGCGCTGCGCGCCTGCTCGATGAGCCTGCGCTCGTCGGCGAGGCTCGCGTCGGTGGGGGCGGGGGCCGGGGGCCCGGCCTTCGGCGGCGGCAGCGTCCGCGCGGCCATCGCCCGCACGGGCGGCGCGCGAGGGGGGGCGGGGGGCGGCGCGGGCACGGGCGACGGCGGCGAGACCGGCGCGGGCGGCGGGCGGGGCGCCTCGGGGAGCGCGAGCGGCGCCACCACCGGCCGGGGCGGGGCCGCCGGCGCGAGCCAGCGCATCGCCGCGTGATCGGCCGCGGCGCCGCCCGCGAACGCCGCGATCGTGTACGCGAGGAGACGGCGCGAGGCGTGGCGCGCGAGCGGCGCGGAGCGGGGTGCCGCGGTCGGCGCCGGTGGGGCGGCGAGCCCCGCGGCGATGCCCTGCCACATGCGGTCGACCGCCGCGGACGGCGGGGCTTCGTCGCGGTCCGCCTCGAGGAGCGACCGGGCGGTGGGCGGCAGGGGGTCGAGGGGCTCGTTCATGGGGGCACCGCTTCGAGGCGCTTGGCCAGCAGGGCCTTGAAATCCGCGCGCGCGAGGCGGAGGCGCGAATAGGCCGTGTTCATAGGGATGTCCAGCGCCTGGGCGATCTCCACGGCCGTGTGGCCCAGGCACTCGTGCATCACGAAGACGGCGCGGCGGTCGTCGTCGAGCCCGTCGATGAGCTCGCGCAGCAGGCGGCGCTGCTGCGCGGCGGCGAGGTCCTCGTCGGCGCCCGGCACCTCGTGGGCCGCGTCGGGCGCCGCCTCGAGCACCTCGCGGCCGTGGCGGGCGGCGCGCCGGAAGTCCACCGCGGTGCGGGCGGCGATGGCGAAGAGCCACGGGCGCAGGGGCCGCGACGGGTCGAAGGAGGCGTGGTTGCGAAACGCGCGCAGGAAGGTCTCCTGGGTCAGGTCCTCGAGCTCGCCGCGCGCGACGCCGAGCCGCCGCAGCGCGTTCCACACGTAGCCCACGTGCGCCCGGTAGAGCGCCTGGAAGTCGGGGCTTGCTGGCGGCTGGCCGGGCGCCACGGAACCACGGGGAGCTTCGATCGCGCGCCCCGGATCCGTCACGGCACGAGCGCGAGCAGGTCCACGCCGAGGGAGCCATCGACGGCGGCGGCCGCCCACACCCGCGTCTCGGCGCCCGCGGCCCCCACGTCGATGGAGGCGGCGAGGAGGGGAACCAGTGCGTCCACGTGCGGGCGGAGAAAGAAGCGGCTCCAGAGCGGGATGTCGGCCTGGAGGCGCCCGCCGAGCGCGAGGTAGGGGGTGGTCGCCACGCGGGCCGCGGGCAGCCCCTCGGCCGTCGAGACCTCGGCGCCCGCCGCGAGCTCGCCGCACAGCCCGAGCCAGCCGAGGCGCGCGCAGCCGGTGGCGTCGCCGGCGTACAGCGCGGCGCTCACGGTGCCGCCGTCGGCGGCCGTCCCGCCGGACGAGGTGGCGAGCCCGCCCACGCTCACGCTCCAGCGCGGGCGCCGCAGCTCCAGCCCGAGGTCCACCGTGCCCACGAGGCCGGGGGCCGCGCCCAGCCCCGCGCCTCCGCCCAGCGAGAGGCCAAAGGAGAGCGGCGCGCGCGGCGGCGGCGCGTGGGGAGGCAGGGGCTGCGCGGCGGCGGGCGGCGGCACGGGAGCGGGCGCGTACACGGTTCGCGGCAGCGGCCGCTGCAGGCTTCCGGGATCGATCGCGAGGGCCAGCGCGAGCGCGAGCGAGGCCTCGAGCTCGCGGCAGTCGGCCACCGGGGAGGAGAGGCGCTGGCGGCCGCGCGGATGTCCCTGCGCGTCCGACAGGGTGAGCGTGGCCTCGAAGCCCTGGCCCGACGGGGCGATGCGCACGTCGGCCACGAGCGGCGCGCCGGCGGCGAAGGGATCGTAGCCGAGCCGCGCCTCGACCTCGGCGCCGAGCTGCGCGGCCGAGAGGCACCGGGCGCCGCCGTCGAGCTGGTAGCGGAGCTGGACCCTGGGATGATCCGCGGCGAGCGCCAGGGCGAGGGCGGCCGCGAGCGGCATCCGGCGAGAATAACTGGGCGTTGGAACGCTTGTCGAGCCGCCGTGACGGATCTCGCGCGCTGCGTCGAAGCAGCAGCCCGTGAACCCAAGCCGCGCGGGCCGCCCAGGGCGGAGCGCGCCGAGAACGGAGACGCGCATGCACCGCTGGATTCGAATCGTGGGGCTCTCGACCGCGGCCACGCTGGCCGCCTGTGGACCGAATGCGATCGCGCCCGGGCGGGCCGCGCCGCCCACCGTGGCCACGCAGCCGGACGCGCCGGCGCAGCCGACCACGCTGAACCGCAAGGGCGGCGGATCCTCCGCGGGCCGCGGCGGGAACGGCGGCGCGGGCACCACCGGCACGAGCGGCGGCGCGGCGTCGACCGAAAGCTCGGGCGGCGGCAGCTCCACCGGCGCGCCCGCCACGGGCTCGTCGACCGGCAGCACACCCGCGCCCGGCGGCGACGGCTGTGCGTTCTGCCTCACCACGCAGCAGTGCAGCGGCGCCACCGACGACTGCGTCTACGACCCCACGGTCTCCTCGTCGTTCCAGGCGGAGGCCGACGCGCTGGACGGCTACTGCGCGCCCGACTGCGCCAACGCCGCGAAGACCGGCCCCGACCAGAGCCGCTGCGCCGAGGGCACCGAGTGCCTCGAGGCGGTCAACTACGCCTTCCTCGGCACCGGCGACGCCGAGTTCGGGACGATCGACTGGGCCTGCTTCCCGGAGTCGGGCACGTGCGTCGACAACCCGGAGAACGGGGCGAGCCTCACCCAGCAGACGGGCGGGCTGCCCGCGGGGACGTGCAGCGCCTGCAACCCGCCCGACGGGGACCTGAGCGACGTGCAGAGCTGCAACGGGCCGCTGGAGAGCTGCGTCTTCGACCCGAGCGGCACGGGCCTGACGACGTGCGCGATCCCCTGCGCGGACGCGAACGGAAACCCGGCGCCCGACCGCTGCTTCGGCGGAACGAGCTGCGTGAGCGCGAGCGTGGCGAGCTACCTCGAGGCGATCCCCACCTGGGTCTGCCTGCCGCCCGCGGGCACGTGCGCGACGAACCCCGGCCTCCCGGGGCAGACGTGCCAGTCGTGCGACGGCTGTGGCTTCGACCCGGACAACCGCTGCGTGAACGACCCGGCCTCGAACGCCGCGGGCCCCTACTGCGCGGGCGACTGCGCCGATGCGGCCGGGACGGGCCCGGACCCGAGCCTGTGCTTCGCGGGCACCACCTCGTGCACGGAGGTGGACGCCGCGCTCGGCAGCGCGGGCGACGACGGCCAGGGCCACGACTGGGTCTGCTACCCGAAGTCGGGGAGCTGCGCCGGCCAGTAACCGTTCCGCGCGGCCGCAGGCAGCACCGGGCGCCGTCCCTTCGTCGGGGGCGGCGCCCTTCGTTTCGTGGCGGGGCCGGCCTGCTGTCGGGGTCGAGCCATATCCCCTGCTCGACCGATGGCGCGTCTCGCGGGCTCGCGTATCCTTCGGATCGTGCGCCCCTCCACGCCAGCGCGGCAGTCGGCGCTGCGGTTCGCGCTCGCGGCCGCCGCCATCGTGGGCTCGCTCGTCTGCGATCACTGGTCGGTGAACCTCCCCGCCAACCACCCGCTCTACATGACCCGCTGGCCCGGGGGCCTGCTCGCCGGCGCCGCCGCCCTGGTGCTCCTGTGGGAGGCGATTCCGCTGCGCGAGCCGCGGCCGGCCCCCGACATGGCGCGCATGCTCGCGTGGCTCGGGCTCCCCTGGTGCACGCTGTTCCTGCTGCTCGCGCTCTGGGACGGCGGCCGCTGCAGCTTTCCCATGAACCTCTTCCAGGGCGACGCCTGCGACCAGGCGGACGACTCGGGCGCCGCGCCCTGAGCGGGTGCAAACGTCGACAACCTCGACGCTTGCGCTACTCTGGACGGCGTGCAGCCGTCCGGCCTTCGCAGCGGAGTCGAGCTCGAGGGCGGCGAGCATCCTCGCCTGGTGGATCGGAAGTCGGGCCGGCACCTCGAGCTGACGGCCGTGGAGGCGAAGATCCTCGGCCTGTACTCCGCCGACACGAACGCGGTGCAGCTCGTGGACCGGGCGCGGGCCCAGGGCGTCGCGGTGGAGCCGATGGGGGTGGGGGTGCTCCTCGACCGGCTGGCGCGCGCGGGCTTCCTCGCCCGGGTTCCGCCGCCGCGCCCGGCAGTGGGACGGCGGCCGCTGCGGCTGCAGGACGCGGTGCCGATGTTCCGCGCGGACCTGCACGTCGCCCCCTCGCCCACGTCGCCGGGCCTCGTGGAGGTCGCCGACCCCGTGCGCAAGCGGAGCTTCACGCTCTACGATTTCGAGGCCTCGGTGGCGCGGATGCTGGACGGGCGCCGCACCGCCGACGAGCTCATCGAGGCCGCGGGGCACATCGGCATCCCGGTGACCCTGCACAGCCTCGACGGCTTCGTCCGCCAGATGGCCGCCTACGGCTTTCTGGCCCCCGCCGGCCGCGCCGTGGATCGCACCGCGTCGCGCCCGGAGCGGCGCCGCTGGACGCCCGACGTGCGGGAGCTCTACCAGAGCGCGCTGCGCCTCTTCCGCACCGGCAAGGGCCAGGAGGCGCTCGAGTACCTCTCGGCGCTGCTGCAGGTCGACCCGCAGAACGCCGAGGCGCTGGAGCTGAAGCAGCGGATCGAGGGCGAGCCCTCGATCGACATCGACTTCGAGATCCTGCACGAACCCGAAGCGACGGAGGATACCGTGGGAACCCCAAGCGACCCTTCCTTCGACGGCGTGGAGCTCTCCCAGGAGGAGCTCTCGGTGGTCCGCTCCAAACGGAGCTGGGCCTGGCTCGGCGGGCTCGCCGCGCTGGCGCTGCTGTTTCCGGTGTCGACGAGCGTGCAGCTGCCCTGCCAGCTCACGCTGGTGCTCGTGGCCAAGGTGGCGGCGCCGCGCGACGGCGCGGTCGTGCTGCGCCCCCTGCCCGCCGGGGCCGTCGTGAAGGCCGGCGACCCGCTCGCGACCTACGACACGCGCGACCTCGCGGCGGCCCTCGCCGCGGCGCGGCAGCGGCTCGAGCGGTCGCAGGCCGAGATCGCGAAGCTGCAGCGCAAGGCGCACGCGGGATCCACGGCCAAGCTCGCCGCGAAGCGCGCGGCCAAGAAGCGCGCCCTCGACCAGGCCCGCGCGCGCGAGGCGGCCTTCGAGAAGGCGGGCAAGAAGAAGCGGCGGCAGCTCGCCAAGGCGAAGCGGGCGGCGCGGGCCGCCGAGACGGCCTTCAAGGCCATCGACCGCAAGTACCAGGCCGCCACCGGCGAGGCCGCGCTCGCGAGCCTGCAGGCGGCGAGCGCCAGGGACCAGGCGCAGGTGGACGACCTCGGCAAGCAGATCGCGGCGGCCACGGTGACCGCGCCGGCCGCGGGCCTCTTCGTCGCCGCGCCCCCCGCCCCGCACGTGGCGAAGGGCCAGGAGCTCGGCCGCCTCGTGCGGCCCGGCGTGCTCGGCCTGTCCGCCACCCTGCCCAAGTCCGCGACGTCGCCGGCGCTCGCGGAGGCCACGCTGCGGCTGCCCGCCGGGCACGAGGGCAAGCTCCAGGGCCTCGGCCTCGCGGAGGGCGGCCAGCTCGAGGCGAGCGTGGTGGACGCGACCCCGCTCGAGGCCGCCACCGGAACGCTGAAGATCCCCACCGGCCGGCTGCCGCTGCTGTTCCGGCTGTTGAAGTGAGCGGGCGCGAGGACGCTCTGCCCCGCCCGAGCAACTCCACGACGACCCACCTCCCGGCGAAATAGAGGCCGAGCGCTGCGGGGACTCCTCAGCCTCTGGCGGGGCACGGGGGCGAGCTGCAGACTATCGGCACTGCCCCGCGACGCAGCTCGTGCCGCCGCTGCAGACGTTCCCGCAACGTCCGCAGTTCATGGGGTCGGCGCTCGTGTCGATGCAGCCCACTCCCGGGCAGCAGAGGAAGCCCGTGCCCGCGTCGAGGTTGCAGAAGGCCCCGACCTGGCCGAGGCCGCAACCGGCCGGCGTCCCGCTGCACACGCCATGGACGCAGGACTGTCCCGACGGGCAGCGGAAGCCGTTCACCCCGCACCCGCCGCAGTTCTGGGGGTCGTTCGAGATGTCCACGCACGGCCCGTAGCAACACAGGCCAACCGCGCCGTCCGCCGCGGCGCAGAGCTGGTCGGTGAACGGCGCCGGCAGAGCGCAGGACGCGCTCGCGCAGACGCCGTTCACGCAGACCGCGCCGGGCGCGCAGCTCTGCGGGCAGTCGGCGTCGGGTGCCGGCGGCACGCACACGGAAATGGCGGAGCTGCCGGTGGCGCAGATCCCGGAGCCGCACGCGGCACCGCAGAAGCCGCAGTTGGCCGGGTCCTGCGCGATCGACACGCACGCGCCCGCGCAGCAAGTACCCGGGTGGAAGGACAGCGGCTGGTCCTGGTCCACGCCGAAGCTGCCCGCGGGCTCTCCCACGCCAGGCCCGAAGGCGCAGGCATCGCCGTCCGAGCCTGCTCCGCACGTGATGGGATAGCAGCGATCCCAGGACGTCACGCAGGCAGTACCGCCCAGGCAACCCGCGTCACACGCGGGGCAGCCCACCCCGCAGGCCGAGCATGCGGCGGGGTCGTTCTGGCTCACGCAGCGACCGGCGCAGCACACGCCGTCGGCGCCGGCGTCCTGGTCCCAGCAGAAGTCGCCTTCGGTGCCCTGCGTGCACGCGCTCGTCACGCCAGGCCCGGCCCGCCCGCCGTCCGGAGCGACGCAGCCTTCGCCGGCGCCGCCGCAGCTCTCTCCCGGAGCACAGGTTCCCCCGCACCAAGCGCAGTTCTGCGGATCGCGCTCGGTGTCCACGCAACTGCCGCCACAGCAGGTGCCTTCTGCCACGGCGCCGGGCCCGAGCGGGCACGGCTCGCCGTTCGCGCCGGCCGCGCAAACGGTCGACGTGAAGCAGTAGCCCCCCTGGCAGGCGGTGCCTGCCGGACAAGCGACGCCGCAGCCGCCGCAGTTCGAGGAGTCGAAGTCGAGGTCCACGCAGGCCCCTCCGCAGCACTCCGTGAGGAACTGCTCTGGGCCCCACTGGTCGATGCCCCGAGAGGGACCGGGGATCTGCTCGAGGCTGCACGCGAGGCCGTTGACCGCACCCTGGCAGCTCAGCGCGGCGCACGCACCCGCGCTGGTGCAGCCAAATCCCGAGGGGCAGCCGCCATCGACGGTGCACGCGCTGCAGCCCAGCCCACAGGCTCCGCAATTTCCTCCGCCACCGTCCGGGTCCTCGCAGGATCCGCCGCAGCAGAAGCCAGCGTGATCGACGCCGGTCGGAAGGGCACACGGCGTGTCGTCGTCCGCGGTCGCACAGCCGGGCTCGCTCACGCAGGACCAGTCGATGCACACCCCGGCGTCGCCACACGAGCGGCCACAGGCCCCACAATTCGAAGGGTCGTCGAGCTGGATGCACGAGCCCCCGCAGCAGAAGCCGCCCCTGAGGCACCGCCGGTCGTTCCACTGCGACTGGCAGGTGGCCGGCAGACATCCAAGTATTCCGTCGCAGGCCATCCCCGCCGGACACGCTTCGTCGGTGCACGAAGCGCCGGCGCAAGAGCCGTTCACACACGTCGCGCCTTGCTGACAGACGAAGCCCCAGCTTCCGCAGTAGCCGTTGCTCGATGGGTCCTGGCACACGCCGCTGGCACAGGTGCCGACCCCGCCGTCCGGCATGAGGCAGGGTTGCTGGGCGGCCTCGCCCGAACAGCCCAGCGCCACGCACGTCTCATCCACCCAGACGGCATCGGAGCCACAGGGCGGCAAGCCCCCGGTGGTGCCGCCCCCCGTGGCCGCGGCGGTCGTCGTGCCGCCCGTGGTGGTGGCGCTGCCGGAGCCCCCCGTGGCGCCGCCGCTCGAACCGATGCCCCCGCGACCGGTGGAACCCGTCGACCCGCCCGTCGCGACGGCTCCGCTGCTCGAGCCGCCGGTCGTAGCGCCGCCGCTCGTGCTGCCGCCGGTGGAACCGCTGCCCCCGGGACCGGTTCCAGCGGTCGACCCACCCGTCGCGACGGCTCCGCTGTTCGAGCCGCTGTTCGTCGCGGCGCCGCTCGTGCTGCCGCCGGTGGCCGTCGAGGAGCTTGCGCCTCCACCCCCGCATCCCGACGCGGCGAGCAGGACGGCGGCAGCGATGCTCGGACTGACCCGTCGCATGCCCAGTTGCAGCTGCAACAAGGGAGCCAAGATTGCACCTTCGCAAGGCGCTGAAAGGTGGAAGAGAGACGGCCGGAGTTGACGTTTTTCGTCACACCCAGGCGCGTAGTTCGTCCTCCTTTGGCGGAAGATCGTGCGGCGCGCGGGCGCGGCGGCCTGCTACGGGTGCTGGGGCTTCAGCAGCCTCAGATCGAGGCGAGCGCCCAACAGGGACGAACAGGACACGGCCTGGAAAGGCGTGAGCTACATCTGAGGCACGCGGGGCGGCCGTTGCAGTGTACGGCGACTCGACGTACATTGTTCACCATGGCCCTCCCGGCGAAGCGCAAGCAGAAGAGGGAGCTGAAGAGCCAGAGGCTCGAGCTCCGGGTCGCCCCCTCGGCGAAGGCCCTCATCCTGCGGGCGATGACCGTCTCCGGTCTCCCCGCCGCCGACCTCGCCCTCCAGGGCGCCAGGCAGGTTCTCCAGGACCACGAGCGCATGATCCTCCGCGGCGCCGACCGGGCGGCATTCCTCGAGGCCGTCCGCCATCCCGCGGCGCCGGCGCCGCGCCTCGTCGAGGCCTTCAAGCTCCACGCCGCCAAGGTCCAGCGCTGACCGGACCGCTTGGCCATCCGCATCGAGCCCCTGCGGAGGCACCACGACCGCCGCGCCTTTTCGTGCGGCGAGCCGAGCCTCGACGACTGGTTCCGGAACCGCGCGAGCCAGGATTCCCGCCGTGACCTCGCGCAGGTCTTCGTGGCCGTCGACGACCAGCTCGGCCTCGTGGGCTTTTACAGCCTGAGCGCGTTCTCGCTCGAGCTCGAAGACCTCCCCGAGGATCTCGCCAGGAAGCTGCCCCGCTACGACGCCATCCCCGCGGCTCTCATCGGCCGCCTGGCCAGAGACCTCGGTGCGCAGGGGCGGCGCATCGGCGACATCCTGATCGCCGACGCCATCGACCGCGTCCTCGCCGCCCGCGAGCGCCTCGGCGTCTACGCCATCGTCGTCGACGCGCTGTCGAAGAAGGCGCGGGACTTCTACGGGACATTCGGCTTCGTGGCGTTGCCCACGCGCCCCGACCGGCTGTTCTTGCCGACCTCCGTCGCGATGCGAGCGCGTGGGGGCGACGGGAGGCGGTAGCGTGATCGGGGGAGGCGAACCTCCGGCTCGCCGTCGGACGCGCCGTCTCCCGTTGGCGGCGCCGCGGCGGCTCTGGCATGCTGCGCCCGGCATGGACGACGGCGTCATCGTTTCTCGCTCTCCCGCGGACCAGGACGACGTGCTGGGCGAATTCCCCTGGTCGCTCGCCTCGGCGCGTGCGGCCGTGGCCGCGGCCCGGGCGGCCCAGCCGGCCTGGGCGGCGCTGCCGCTCGCCGATCGCGTGGCCGCGCTCGAGCGGCTCCGGGCGCGCTTCGTCGCGGCGCAGGAAGGCTTCGCGCAGGCCATCGCGCGCGAGGTGGGCAAGCCGCTCTGGGAGGCGCGCAGCGAGGCCGCGCTCCTCGCCGCCAAGATCACCTCCACGCTCGGCGAGGGGCTGCGGCTCGTCGAGGCGCGCCGCCCCGAGGGCGTCGACGGCGAGTGGCGCTTCCGCCCGCACGGCGTGCTCGCGGTGCTCGGGCCGTTCAACCTTCCGGCGCACCTGCCGAACGGCCACGTGGTTCCGGCGCTGCTGCTCGGCAACACGGTGGTGATGAAGCCCTCGGAGAAGACGCCGGCGGTGGGCGCGCTCTACGCCCAGGCCGTGGCGGAGGCCGGGCTGCCGCCGGGCGTGTTCGGGCTGGTGCAGGGCGAGCGGCGCGTGGGCGAGTGGCTCTCGGGCGAGGCGCCGGTCGACGGCGTGCTCTTCACCGGCAGCCTCGGGGTGGGCGCGGCCATCGCGCGCGCCAACGCCGCGCGCCCCGGCAAGATCCTCGCGCTCGAGCTCGGCGGCAAGAACGCGGCGATCGTCTGCGCCGACGCCGACCTCGATCTCGCCGCCTACGCGGTGGCCTTCGGCGCCTTCGCCACCGCGGGCCAGCGCTGCAGCTCCACCTCGCGCTGCGTGGTGCGCCGCGAGGTGCTCGACGCGTTCGCGGGGAAGCTCGCCGCGCTCGCCGCGCGCGTGCAGGTGGGCCACTGGCAGCGCCCCGACGTGTTCATGGGGCCGTTGATCTCCGAGCCGGCCCGCGCGTCGTTCGTGGCCGCGCTGCGCGAGGGCGAGGCCGAGGGCGCCGAGGCGCTCGTGTCCGGCGCCGCGCTCGACGACGGCGGCGGCAAGCGGGGCTTCTACGTGCGGCCGAGCGTGCACCTCGTGAAGCGACGGCTGCCCGCCTCGCGCTACCAGCGCGACGAGCTCTTCGGCCCCGACGTGGCGCTCTACCCGGTGGACGGCGACGACGAAGTGCTGGCCGTGGCCAACGACAGCCGCTTCGGCCTCTGCGCGTCGGTCTTCACGGCCGAGCGGGCGCGCTTCGAAGCGCTCGCCGGCCGGCTCGAGGCCGGCGTGATCAACTGGAACTCCCCCACCGTGGGCGCGAGCGGCAAGCTCCCCTTCGGCGGCGTGAAGGACAGCGGCAACCACCGGCCGGCGGGCATCACCAGCTCGCTCTACTGCGCCTGGCCCGCGGCGCTCTCGTTCGCGCCGGCGAAGCTCGACGCGAAGAGCGCCCCGCCGGGCCTGCCCCTGCGCGGCTGAGCCGGAGTCACGTTTTCGGAGGCTGCGCCGTCTCTTCCACGGCAAAGGAGCATTCACGTGAAGCTCACCGTCTTCGCCGCCACGGGCGGCATCGGCCGGCAGATCCTCGAGCAGGCCCGCGCGGCCGGCCACGACGTCACCGCGGTCGTCCGCACGCCGGGCAAGCTGCCCCCCGAGGTGCGCGCCGTGGCGGCGGACCTGGCCCACCCGGATGCCCAGGCGCTCGCGGCCGCCGTGCGCGGCGCCGACGCGGTGCTCTCCGGGCTGGGGGCGCGCTCCCGCGCCGAGGTGGGCGTCGCCGAGCTGGGCACGCGGGCCATCGCGGAGGCCATGACAGCGGCGGGGGTGAAGCGCCTGGTCGTGGTGAGCGCCGCGCCCATCGGCACCGTGCCGTCGCCCGGCCGGCCGCAGCCGCCCCGCTACGATCCCGGCGACGGCTTCTTCATGCGGCACCTGCTGTCGCCGCTGATCAAGTCGATCCTGCGGGCGCATTACGAAGACCTCGCCCGCATGGAAGACGTGCTGCGCGCGAGCGCCCTCGACTGGACGATCGTCCGCCCGCCGCGCCTCACCGACGGCCCCCTGACCGGCCGCTACCGCACCGCCGTCGGCCAGAACGTCCGCGGAGGCTCGGTCATCTCGCGGGCCGACGTGGCGCAGCTCATGCTCCAGGCCGTCGGCCGCCCGGAGACGATCAAGGAGACGCTTGGCATCGCCCGCTGAGCGGGCCAGCGCCTCGGCGTTCGAGGCCCACCGGCCGGCGCTCCTCGCGCTCGCGTACAAGATGCTCGGCGAGCTGTCCGGCGCCGAGGACGTGGTGCAGGAGGCGTGGCTGCGCTGGCAGCGGCGCCCCGCGCGCGTGGAGTCGCCCCGGGCCTTCCTGCTCACGACCGTGACGCACCTCTGCCTCGACGAGCTCGGCTCCGCCCGCGCGCGCCGCGAGCAGAGCCGGGGCGACCGGCTGCCCGAGCCGATCGATCTGGATCGCGTGGGCCTCGGACAGGTCGAGCGGCTCGATCAGATCTCGCTCGCTTTCCTGGTGCTGCTGCAGCGGCTCACGCCGGCCGAGCGCGCCGTGCTCCTGCTCCACGACGTGCTCGACCTGAGTCACGCCGAGATCGCCGCGACGCTCGACAAGACCGAGGCGGCCTGCCGGCAGATCCTCAAGCGGGCGCGCGCCAACGTGGCCGAGGAGCGGCGGGCGCTTCGATCGTCGCCCGAGGAGCTGCGGCGCATCCTGGGAGCGTTCGTGAGGGCCGTGCGCGAAGGGGACCAGGCGGCGCTCGTCGACATGCTGGCGGAGGACGCGGTGCTCACGGCGGACGGCGGCCCGGTGACGCGCCGCTTCGGCAGCCTGCGCAACTTGCGGCGGCCGGTGCGCGGGCGCAAGCGCATCGTCGCGCTGGTGCAGGCCTTCGGCCGCCAGGGCGCCTCCGCGCGCCTCGAGTACCGCGAGCGCACGCTGAACGGGCAGCCCGCCATGGTGGTGTTCCTGGACGGCCGGCCGCTCTCCGCCATGGTCGTGTCACTCGCGCGCGGGAAGATCCGCCGCCTGTTCTTCCAGGGCGACCCGGCCCGCCTGCGCCGGCTCCGCCCGGCCTGATCGCGCATCACGTTCCGGAGGGCTGCGTCGTCTCAGTGGCAGAAAGGACGACCCATGACTTCTCTCGCGCAGCCCCTCCGCAGCTCCCCCTCGCTCGCGCGGCCCCGCAAGGACCACGTCATCTACTGGATCTCGACCGCGCTCCTGGCGGCGGTGATGGCCTTCAGCATCGTGAACTTCACCTTCTTCGATCACTTCCCGCCGTGGAACCCGCACGGGCCCTCCGGCTTCGTGCACCTCGGCCTGCCGCCCTACTTCAAGGTCGAGCTCACCCTCGCGAAGCTGCTGGGCCTCGTCGCGTTGCTGGCGCCTCGCGTGCCGCGGCGGATCCGCGATCTCGCCTACTTCGGCTTCGCGCTCGATCTCGCCTCCGCCGTGGTCGCCCACACCTGGGCGGGCGACGCTGCGCTCAGCCCGATCTTCATCATCGATCCCCTGGTGTTCCTGGGGCTGCTCGGCACCTCCTGGGTCTTCGGCGAGCGGCTCGCGGGCCAGGCGCGGCTCGGCCAGGCGAAGTAGAGGTAGTGGCCGGCGAGGACGACCGCGCAGCTCCAGGCCACCTCGAGGTACACGTGCACGATGCGGGCCGGCGCCCAGCCGGCCACGTCGCGCAGCTTGTCCATGTCGCCGTCCAGCCCGAGCAGGCTCCCCCAGGGGATCGCGGCCGGGTCGTGGTGGGCGTGCAACCAGCGCTGGAAGGCCGGCACGAACACGCAGGCGCCGACGAGCAGGAAGAGCCAGCGCACGTGCGACCAGTAGGTGACCTCCGGCATCCGGTAGTAGAACGCCACGACGAGGAGCGCCGCGAGGTAGAGCTCGCCGCCCTGGCCGCCGAAGTCGAAGAGCGTGTCGACCGTGGCGCGCGAGAGGCCGATCGTCAGCACGAGCTGGGCGAGGCCGAGGCAGGCGCAGAGCGCCGCCAGCGCCAGGCAGCGCTCCCGGTAGGCCGTCCGCGCCACGAAGCCGAGCGCGCCTGCCACCGCGAGGTACATGAGGACCGACGCGTGCCCACCCGCCATGGTGATCCACGGCAAGGGCACCGCGAAGCGGCTCGCCAGCCACGCGACGACCGCGTGCCCCAGCTCGTGCACTTCCATGCCGATCGTGGTCCCGATCAGGAAGCGACCCCACTTCCCGATCTGGAAGAGCAGGGCCACGGCGAACGCGAGCGGCAGGCCCAGCCAGTTGGCGAAGCGCGGGTCGTCGAGCATCCCGAGGGAGCTTACCGCGCGCGTCCAGGAATGCGAGCGAGCGGCAACCCGCAGCAGTGCGCGGCTTGACATCGGTTCTGCGACCGTCGAGAACCCCACTTTCCTCTCCTCGGGGGTCCCCATGCGCCACGTGGTCCGCTTCATCGGTCTCGCCGCCGTCGTGTCCTTCGCGGGCTGCAGCAACAACTCCACCGGCTCGACCAGCTCCGGCGCCACGAACGGGAGCGCGGGCAGCGCGAGCGCGAGCAACGGCGGCACCGGGAACGGCAGCGCCACCAACGGGAGCGCCGGCAGTGCCAGCGCCAGCAACGGCGGCACCGGCCACGGCAGCGCCAGCAACGGAAGCGCCGGCAGCGCGAGCGCCAGCAACGGCGGCACCGGGAACGGCAGCGCCAGCAACGGATCCGCCGGCAGCGCCAGCGCGACCAACGGCGGCAGCGGGAACGGCAGCGCGAGCAACGGGTCCGCCGGCAGCGCCAGCGCCAGCAACGGCGGCACGGGGAACGGCAGCGCCAGCAACGGATCCGCCGGCAGCGCGAGCGCGACCAACGGCGGCAGCGGGAACGGCAGCGGCAGCAACGGCGGCACCGGGGGCGCCACCGGCGGCCAGGACTGCAACGTCCCGGCCATCGTCTCGACGGACCTCGAGCTCACGAACGCCTGTTCGGAGTGGTTCATCGGCGACACGGGCACCACCGTGGAGACGGGCGCCGGCGGGACGGGCACGACCCTCACGGTGGACCCGGGCGTCACCGTGGGCGTCGCCGCGGGTGCAAGCCTCGAGATCAACGCCCAGTGCTCGCTGCAGGCCAACGGCATCTCGTCGAGCCCCGTCACCTTCACGGCCACCTCGGGGCAGACCCCCGGATCGTGGCTCGGCATCCTGTTCGACGACGGCGCGTCGGGCTCCCTCACCTCGACCACCGTCTCCTACGCGGGCGGCGCCGACGGCAGCACCAACTACCCCGGCGCGCTGCGGGTGCTGGGCGGATCGGCGAGCACCTTCGTGACCCTCTCGGGCGTCACGCTCAGCGGCAACGGCGCGAACGGCTTCGTCTTCGCCGGCCACACCGCGGGTCCGCTGCCGGAGTCCGGCAACTGGACCGTCAGCGACTGGGCCGCCGGCAGCTACCCGATCGTGATCGACGCCAACCAGGCCGGTAACCTGCCGACGACGATCACGCTGGGCACGGGCAGCGGCGCGCCCGCGGTGGCGCTCGACTGCCAGGACACCTCCCTGTGCGGCAATCCCATGACCGTGGATCACAGCCAGACCTGGCCGTCGCTCGGCATGCCCTACGTGGTGCTCAGCACGGCCGGCGTCGACGTGGACGGCGCGTCGAGCCTCGCCACGCTCACGATCGCTCCACCCAACACGATCGAGTTCGTGGACGGCAGCCTCTTGACCGTGGACGTTCTCGCCACCGGCTTCGGCGCGCTCGTCGCTGACGGCACGGCGTCGAGCCACATCGCGTTCAAGTCGATGGACGCGGCCCCCGCCTGGGACGCGTGGCAGGGGCTCTCGTTCACCGCCACCACCGATGGCTCGCTGGTGTCCTCGTCGCTCTCCTACTGCGACTTCTCCGACGCGACGGGCTTCGGCGCCACCAGCAACGTGAACGCCAACCAGAGCTGCCCCCTCTTCGTGGCGCAGGGGACGATCTACCTGGACGGCACGCTGCTCATCCCCGCGTCCGGCCCGAGCTTCGGCCTCCCCTTCGCCGTGGGCCCCGGCATCTCCAATTGCACCTTCTCGAACTACGGGAGCTGCGGCATCCTGACCGACGGCATCACCAACGGCACGAGCTACGGGCCGTACGACGACGTCACCGACGTCTGCGCCCAGGTGCAGACCGGCGGCAGCGTCGGCAACGTCTTCACGCCGGCCGCGGGCGCCGACGGCGGCGGGAACTGGCTCGTCTCGGACGTCTGCCTGTTCGACTCGACGAACCCCGACTGACGGTCCACGCCGCTCCGCCGCCGCGTTCAGCCGCCGTCCGCGCCCTCGCCGATCTGGGGTGCGAGCGGCTGCAGCGGCGTGCCGCCGCCGCCCACGGTCGTCGGCCCGTTGTTGGCGACGACCGCGAGGTTCAGGAAGATGCGGTCGACGTCGCGCACCCACTGGGCCCACGGCTCGGGGCCGGTGGGGTTCACCTGCGCCTGCTCCATGTCGTAGCCGTAGTCGGCCTCGAACTGATCGCCGAAGCTGCCCGCCGGGCCGAGCTCGGTGCAGATGTCGAACGCGCTGTCGCCCGTGTCGTCCACCACGTAGGCGCCGTAGTTCTGGAAGGTCCACGCGAGCTGCAGCCCCGGCTCGGTCTCGAAGCCCATCGCGGTGATGTCGAGCGAGGCGGGCAGCGCGAGGAGCGCGCCCTCCAAGAGCGCCGGGTTGCTGCCGCCGTAGTAGCCGCCCGGGCCGCAGCCGCCGCTGTCGCTGGAGGTGGCGGGCCACACGAAGCAGCCGGCGCCGTCGTTGTAGTAGTTCTCGGCGCCGTCGAGGTCGACCTTGAGGGCGTGGCGCGGCGCGCAGCCGCCGGGCCGCAGCTCACCCACGCGCAGGCTGCCGCCGAGCGCCGAGAGGCTGGAGCCGCCGTGCGAGCCGAAGAGCCCGTCGCCGTACAGGTCCTCGTCCGGCACGCCCGCGTCGTCCGGGCCGAAGGGATCGCCGCTCGAGAGGTACTCGATCGTCTCGGGTCCGCCGTCGCTGCAGCGCGCGAACGGCTGGCCCTGGATGAGCGTGTGCCCGTCCTGCGCGAGGCCGGCGAGGCACGCGTTGGGGGTGCCCGAGGTGTAGTCGAGGACGAAGTCGGCCGGGAGGGGCAGCGTGAAGAGGGCCTGCAGCGGGCTGTCGGGCGTGCAGCGGTCGTTCACGTTGCCCCAGCCCGCGCTGCTGTAGTCGACCTCGGTGAGCGGGGCCGTGGGCGTGAGCACGAGGACGTCCTCGTCGTGGCCGATGGCCCACTGCGAGGGGGGCACGATGGCCGCCGGGACGTACACGGCGCCGCTGCCGATGGGCGTGTTCCAGATGGAGCCGCTCGCGAAGGGCTGGGCGATCGGATCGCGCGTCGGGCCGAAACCGCAGAGACCGGCTGTGCTGCCGCCGCTCGAGCCGCCGCTCGCCGACGTGCCGCCGGTGGAGCCGCCGCCGGAGGTGCCCGCGCCGGCCGTCGTGCCGCTGCCGGAAGCGCCGCCGGCGCTCGAGGAGGCAGTGCTCGTGGCGTGGCTGCCCACCGTGCCGCCGCTCGAGCTCCCGGAGGTGGTGCTCGTGCTGCCGGGGCCGCCGGTGGTGCCGCCCCGGCCCCCCGAGCTCGAGGCGCCGGCGGTGGCGCCGCCGCTGGCCGTGGAGGCCGCCGTGCCGCCCGAGGGGCCGCAGGCCGCGAGCACGCCGCAGAGGAGGAACGGGAGACAGAGGGGTTTCACGGTCGGCCACAGCCTACGGCGCCGCCGCCCGGGCGATCCGCCAATCGCTTTCGGGATCCCGCCACTCCCGGACTGGCGGCCGCCGCGCTCAGCCGCACACGCCGGAGTCGACGTCGCAGCCCGCGTCCGGGCAATCCGCCGCGGTCCGACAGTCCGCGCAGCCTCCGTTGACCGCGGCCGCCGTGCCGCAGAACGGCGCGCAGAGGGCCGAGACCGCGCAGCCGAGACCGGCGGGACAGTCCGAATTCTCCGCGCACGAGCCGCAGCTCCCGCTCGCGGCGTTGCAGCCCACCTGATCCGCGGGGCATTGGGACGGGGAGCTACACTGGACGCACAGGTGGCCGGACGAGCAGCGCGGCGCGCCGGCATCGCCGCAGTCCGCGTCCACGGCGCACTGCGCGCAGGCGCCCGCCACGCACACGGGGGCGGTGGGGTCCGCGCAATCGGCGCCGGTGAGGCACTCGACGCAGAGGCCGCTCGCAGCGTCGCAGCGCAGCGGGCCGGGGCAGCCGCCGTCGGGAGCGCCGCACGCGAGCACGCAGGCCCCGGCCGGGCCCTGGTCCGGGTCGCAGACCTCGCCCGCGCCGGCGCAGCCGCCGGCCGTGCAGCCGCAGACGCCGCCGTCGGCGAAGCAGGTGGGGGTGACGGCCGGGCAAGCGGCGTTCGGGCCGCACGCACACGCGCCTTCCACGCACGCCTCGCTCCCGGGGCAATCGCTCGCGATCGCGCACTGGCCGCAACCTCCCTGGTAGCAGCCCGGCTGCGAGACGGGGCAGTCCGACGGCTGCAGGCATTCCACGCAGCCATGCGTCACCGGGTTGCAGCGGGCGCCGCCGCAGTCCGGATCGCCCAGGCAGTCCACGCAGGCGCCGCTGCCGGGATCGCAGCGCTGCGAGGCCGGGCAGCTCGAGGCGGTGCAGGTGGGGACGCAGTCGTCGTCGCTCGGGCTGCACGACCGGCCGCCGCCGCACTGCGCGCCGTCGACGCACTCGACGCAGCTCCCGAAGAGGAGGTCGGCGCCCGCCCGCGTCTCGCAGTGCGGGGTGCTCGGCGAGCCCGCGCAGTCGGCGTCGGAGAGGCAGGCCACGCAGACGCCGATCGCGGCGCAGAGCTGGCCGCCGCGGCAGGCGAACCCGCAGACGCCGGCGTCGGCGGCACCGGCGATCGGGCCGCTCCCGCCCGTCGATCCGGCGTCCGGAGGGGGCGCGGCCGACGGGCAGGCGACGAGAAGGAGCAGCAGCGGAAGCGGGGCGCGCATGGCTCGCCGCCATCTTAGCGGGCTCGCGCCGCAGGCGCGCGGCCTGGAGGGGCGACCGGGCGTGCGGTAGCATGGCGCGGGCCCGTGGGCCGCGCGAGAGGAATGACCCTCACGACACAGCGCGCCGCCCTCGCGGCGCTCCTGGCGCTCCCGGCCGGCTGCGGGAGCGGCCGAGGCTCGGCCCCTGCCGACGCGGGACCGCAGACGATCTTCGCGGCCGCCGCCGCCCAGGCCGCCGACGCGCTGCAGACGTACTTCTACGCCGGACACGGCTACTGGAACGCCTGCGTCCCGGCCACCTGCTACGCCGCGAACTACGATTGGGGCGCCGATGCGCTCACCGACGCGCTCTACCTCCGCTGGGTGCAGTCGCAGGACGCGCAGATCGTGCCGTGGCTAGCGGCGCTGGCCGGCAGCGCCACGACATGGGGCGCCTGCGTCGTCCCCTTCTGCCAGGGCTGGAGCGACGTTCCGCTGTGGGACTCGATCGCCGCCGCGCGCACCCACGAGGTGACGCAGGACCCGGCGGAGCTGGCGCGCGCGGAGATCGACTTCGACGCCGTGGCCGCCTCGACCGCGTTCGCGCTCGGCGCCTGCCCCGACATCGACTACCAGCAGCAGCCCGACGGCGGCCCCATACTCTTGAAGACTCTCGA
The DNA here is from genome assembly GCA_035508175.1 of Myxococcales bacterium. GTDB lineage: Bacteria > Myxococcota > Myxococcia > Myxococcales > JAKAPL01 > DATJNL01. The sequence continues at coordinate 13,613 of DATJNL010000072.1, read as the reverse complement.
GAGCGACTCCAACCTCGTGAAGGCGGCCCTCCTGCTCTACGAGGCGACGCAGGACGCGAGCTACCTCGAGCGCGCCGCGGCGAAGTACGCGGCCATCCGGCGCTACTTCCTGGATCCGGAGGTGCCGCTCTACACCGTGTTCGTCTTCGACGACGGCCGCGCCTGCACCCAGGTGCCCCGCCGCTTCTTCGCCTCGGTCAACGGCAACCTGATCTGGGCGGGCCTGCACCTGGCGCTCGACACGGGCGATTCCACCTACCTGGACCAGGCGGTGGCCACGGCGACCGCGGTGACGCAGCACCTCGGCGACGCGACCGGCCTGTTCGTGGACCTCGAGGGCGAGGACGATCTCGAGGAGCCGCTCGTCGAGGCGATGTACGAGCTCGCGAGCAGCGAGGGGCAGGCATTCGCGCGCGCCTGGATCCTCGCGAACGCCCAGGCCGCCTGGAGCGCACGGACCCCGGACGGCCTCTTCGGGCGCTTCTTCAACGGGCCGGCGCCCGGCGGGACCGTCACCCAGTGGCAAGGCAGCGGCGGCTTCGCGCTGCTGTTCGCGGCGGCCGCGCTGGCGCCCGACCAGTCCGTGGTCCCCGATCCGTTCTGGAGCACCGCCACCTCGGTGTCGGTGGACCTCTCCGACCCGCCGTTCTCGATCTCGTTCACGGGCCGCGGCATCGCGCTCGTGGGCACCCTCGGCGAGGTCTGCTGCGGCCCCGGTCACGCGCGCGTGTTCGTCGACGGGACCGAGACGTTCGACGAGACGGGCATCTGGCAGAACGAGTCGCCCGGCTCCATCTCGCCGCCCTCGACCTCCGCGAGCCTGCCCGACACGATCCTCTTCGCCTGGCGCTGGCCGGTCTCCGGGCCGCACACGCTGACGTTCGAGCCGGGGATCGAGAACGCGAAGGAGGGCGGCTCGTTCCTGCACCTGCAGGGCTACTCGTTCGTGCCGTGACGCGCCCGGCCCCCCGCTAGAAGCGGATGTCCATGGGGCTCGCGAGCACGACCATGCACCAGACCGCCAACCCCGCGTGCGCGGCGGCGACCAGCAACGGGATGGTCCGCCCGCCGCGGCGACGCCAGCCCTCGCGAACCGAGGCCACGAAGCCGTTGATCATCACGGCGAGGAGCGGGCCGAAGGCGATCACCAGGATGAAGCTCTGCATCTCGAGCAGCACCCAGAGCGCGACCAGCGCGGCCGCCGAGAGGGCCGTGCTCACCAAGAAGTACTTGCCGAGCCGCGCCGGCCCCTCGCCTGGCATGGCCGGCAGCCTACCCCGCGGGAGTGTGACGGTCCATCGTCGGCCGGCTCGCCGCCGCCTGCGGCTAGAAGGCGAGGCCCGCCGGCGTCCAGCGGATTTCCGGCGCGGGAGCGTCGTCCGCGGCGAGCCGCTCGCCGCCGGCCACGGACACCCGGGTCCGGTTGATCACCCAGAGGGGAATTCCCACCCCGAGCAGCACGGCCCCTGCCACCGCGAGGCCGACGCCGAGACCGACGAAGGGGAACGAGCTGCCCGGTCCCGTCACCTCGCAGCCCGGCTTGCCGAGGTTGGGCCCCACGCAGCTCGGGGGCAGCGCGTTCGTCGAGGCATTCGATTCCACGGCCGCCACGAGTCCCATGCTGCCGCCCGCCACGGCCAGGCCGATGCCGAGCCAGGTCGCGACGCGGCCCCAGTTGTTGGCCGCCCTCGATCCCGTCTCGACCTGCAGCCGCAGCGGGCCCGGCGAAGGCGGCAGCGCGAACGTGTCGGACGGCGCGACGCCCTGCCCCGCCACCAGGTAGGTACCCGCGCGGTCGAGCGCGACGCCGCACGGGGCCACGCACCTTCGCTCCCTGAGCACCAGCGGCATGGCGCCCCCGTAGCCATAGACCGTCCCCTCGCCGACGATCTGCACCACCGCCGCGCGCGGGTCGTTCGTCTCAAGGCTCACGACCACGCGATCCCCGGAGCTCTCCGGCGGCGCCGCCGGCCTCGCGCCCGCCTCCCCGGGTGGCACGAGGTCCGACCAGTCGAAGCGCTTGATCTCTCCGGTGGCCAGCTGGAGCGTCTCGTGATCCCCTGGCACCTTCTCGACGATTCGCCCCGAGTAGATCGCCCCGCTGCGCAGCGTCACCGTGTCCTGGGGAAGCGCCGGGGGAGGCGCGTCGGCCCGGGCCGACGCGGCCGCCGCGCAGAGCGCCGCCAGAAGCCCGAGCCGCCCCAGAGCACGGCACGTGGCCGAGGCGCCAGCTGGGTCCATCGCAGGTTCGTGCACGGATGGGTCTCCTCTGCTCGTTCGCGGCGATGAGCGGACCCCAACATACCCCGGCGGACGGCGGCGACCGAGTGGTCTCGCCGAGGCCGCCGCGAACGAGGCGCTTGACGGGCCGGCGACAGGGTGTTTTGTCGAACCCACCTCGAACCCGGGAGGAGTCATGAAGCGAACGATCGTTGCGAGCCTGGCCCTCGTCGTGGGCCTGTTCACGGGCGCGTGCGCCCACACGGAGGCGGGCGCGGGGAGCGCCGCGGCGCCGGCGTCGGCCGCCGAGACTGGCCCGAGCGAGGCCCAGGCCGAGGCTGGCGTGCGCGAGCACCACCGGCACCACCACGGCAGCGTCGCGGCCTTCATCGCCCTGAGCCTCGACACGCTCGGCACCGACGAGGCCAAGCGGCCGCAGATCGAGAAGGTGCAGAGCGACCTGCGCGCCTGCATGGCGCCCGCCCGCGAGATCGAGAAGGGCTTCCTGTCCACCGTCGCCGACGGCGTGGCCGCTGGGAACGTGGACGCGGCGAAGCTCGACGCGGACGTCGAGCAGATCGGCACCGCCTCGGACTCCGTGCACGGCTGCGCCGCCAGCGCGCTGAACCAGCTCCACGCGATCCTGTCGCCGGGGGAGCGGCAGGCGCTCGTCACCAAGGTCCAGGCCCATTACGAGCTGTGGCGGCAGGAGAACCACGAAGCCGTACCGGGCGCCCGGGAGAAGGGCAGCCGCCTCGCGGCGTTCGCCGAGGAGCTCAGCCTCACGCCCGACCAGGTGTCGCAGATCTCGACGGCGCTCCACGACAAGCTCTCCGGCTCGCGCATGGGCCCCTTCGACCCCGCGAAGGCCGAGGCCCACCTCAAGGCCTTCGAGACCGCGTTCGCCTCCGACACGTTCGACGCGACGAAGATCGCCGAGAACGCCAACGGCCACATCGCCCGGCACGGGCTGCGCCGCATGGCGCTCTTCTACGAGACCGTGACGCCGTTGCTCACGCCCGAGCAGCGGACCCTCCTCGCCGACCACCTCCGCCAGCGCGCCGAGGCCCGATCGGCCAACCCGCAGTCGTGAGGCCCGCCATGATCCGATCCCTCTCGAAGACGTCGAAGAGCCTGCTTCTCGCCATCGCCTGTGTCCTCTGCCTCGCGCCGGCCGCGGCCCGCGCGCAGGTGGAGGTCGTCGTCGGCCCGCCGCCCGAGGTGCTCGCCACGCTCGCGCCCGTGTACTACCAGGGGCAGCCCGCCTACTGGTGGGGCGGCCACTGGTACTTCCGCGACGCCTACGGCTGGCACTTCCGCCACGACGAGCCGGCCTACCTGCGCGACTACCGCGCGCACCACGAGTTCCGCCGCGTGGACTACGGCCACCGCGAGTTCCACGGCGGCCGCGGCTGGCGCCGGTAGCGCGCCGGGTCAGCGCAGCGAGCGCTGGATCCAGCGTTCTGCCTCGGCCGGGCCGCTCCAGGGACCCAGGCGCACGTCCTTGTCGGTCAGGGTGGTCGCGGCAAGGAAGAACGCCTCGAACTCCGAGCGCATGCGTTCGGTGAGGGCGAACACGTCCCGGAGCGCCTGCGCGCGACGGTCCAGCAGCGGCAGCATCACGACTCGGTCGTTGCGCACGCGGGCCGTCCCGGGTGGGCCCTTCTGCTCGACGGCGAGGATGCCGAGCGGGCGGCACTTGAGCACGACCCCCGGAAAGCTGGCCACGTCCCAGACGACGGCCGCGTCCACGGGATCCCCGTCGGGCGCGCGCGTGCCGGGCACGAACCCCCAATCGAAGGGATACGTGAGGCCGAGCACGAGCGGGCGCGAGACCGACATCGCCTGCAAGGCGGGGTCGTACTTGAGCTTGACCCCGGAGCCCCGCGGAGACTCGACGACCACGTGGTACGCCTCCCCGTCGCGGGCAGGGAGCGAGAGCAGGTTGGACATGTCTGCAACGATGGCCACGACCGGGCTCGAACGGAGCCGCGACCGCCGGACCGCGCGCGACGGCGGCCCCCCGAGCTTCGACCCGCCTGGGCACTCGATCCCGCCCGTGCCCCTCCTCGTGCTCTAATGGGCGTGGATGGATTTCGAGGTCGAGGCTCGCCGCGACGTCGAGCGCACGCTGCGGGAAGGCGGCGAGGCGTTCGAGCGCGGCATCGCCCGGGGGCGGCTCGGCCTCTTCGGCGCGCTCACGGCCTTCATGGCGGTCCTCGCGGGGCTGTTCCTCGCGGGCGTCATCGACCCGGGCGGCGAGGGGATCTGGGCGCGGATCGGGCCGGTCGTCCTCTTCGGCTCGGGGCTGGTGTACGCCGTGGCCGTGTGGCGCTGGGTCTCGCGCCGCAGCCCGGGCCCGACGTTCACCGCCGCGGTGACCTTCGGGGACGTGCTGGTCGTCCTCACGACGGTGGTCATCCTCCGGCGGGTGATGTCGCGGCCCGGCGGCCCGGCCGAGCCGCTGCCGGCGCGCTTCGACATGTACGGCCTCGCGCCGATCCTCATCCTGGCGGTCTACCTCGGCTCCCTGCGCATCGAGCGGCGGCTGCGGCTGCCGCTCGCGGTCTTCGCGTCGGCGGCGTACCTGCTCGTGATCCGGCTGGACGTGGGCCGCTTCGAGGTGCCCCAGCTCCTCGCGGCCACGCTCATCGCGGTGGGGGCCGCGCTGGGCTCGAAGACCGCGGACCGCATCGCCGAGCTGCTGGACCGCCACTCGCGCCTCTCGGTGCTGCGCAGCTACCTGCCCGCGGCCTTCGCCGAGCGCGTGGCGAGCGAGACGCTCGATCTCGGCGCGGCGGTGCGGCCGCAGGCGCTCGAGGTGACGCTGCTCGTCTCCGACATCCGCGACTTCACCGCCGCGAGCGAGAAGCTCGCGCCCGCCGAGGTGGTAGCCCTGCTCGGCGAGTACCACGCCTCGATGCTCGAGGCCGTGGAGGCGTCGGGCGGCGTGGTGGACAAGTTCATCGGCGACGGGATGCTGGTGATCTTCGGCCTCGCCGCGCCGGGCGCGGTCCCTCCCGCAGACGCTGGGGCCGCGGCGGCCGTGCGCTGCGCGGCGGAGATGCTCGAACGGCTCGCGCGGCTCAACGCGGCGCGCGCGGCGTCCGGCCGGACTCCCCTGCGCATCGGCGTCGGGCTGCACACCGGCGCGGTGATCGCGGGAACCATCGGGGCCGGACGCCGGCGGGAGTTCACGGTGATCGGCGACGCCGTGAACACGGCGAGCCGGATCGAGGGGCTCACGAAGGAGGCCCACGTGCCGGTGCTGCTCTCGGCCGCCACGGCCGGACGCCTCGAGGCCGCCGCCTGGCCGCTGCGCGAGCTGGCCCCGATGCCCGTGAAGGGCAAGAGCGAGCCGTTGCGCATCTACGCGCTGGAAGCGCGCCCCGCGGCGGCGGGATGAGACCGAGCTCGCGGGCACGATGTGCTGCCGGTAGCGGGCGCTTCACTTCCCCACGAAGCCCGCGAGCGCGGGGCGCGCCCCCAGCAGGCGCAGGAGCGCGAGACCGGTCTGCCACTCGGCGGCGCCTTCGAGAGGGCCCGCGTCCACGCGGCCTGCGTCGGCCCAGCCGCTGCCGGTCGTCGCGTCCACGTCGCGAAAGCGACCGTCGAGACGCACCTGCGTCCAGGCGTGGGGCCAGAGGCGACCGCGATCGAGAAGGAGGCCGCCCTCGACGCGTGCCTCGTAGCCAAGTGTCCGGAGCGCGGCCGCCAGCCGCTGCGCGACCTCCTTGCAGTCGTCGCTGCCGGCGTGGCGGTGGGCTTCGTCGACCGCGAGCGCCAGATCGTCGGGCAGGGTGCCGTCGAAACGCCGACTCTCGCGCGGGGGCAGGCCTGCAAACGTGAACGTCGCACGCGCGAGCTGGCGTGGGTCCGGCGGCTCGGGCGGGAGCCGCACGGCGGCGCCTTCGCTGGGGCCGTGCGGCCAGCACCGATCCCAGCGGACGTCGCGGGCGGGCGCGGCCTGGTACACGACGCCCTGGATCTCCACTCGATCGGGCAGCCCATCGGCGCCGACCGTGGCCGTGCTCCCGGGCGGACGGGAGCCGAGGGAGAACGCGAGCTCGTCGGGTACCGGTTGCCCCGGCGCGTACACGCCGCTGACGTGCTGATCGCTGTGCAGGCAGGGGCTCGCGGAGAGGCCGATCTGCGAACGCCAGGCGTACGCGAGGCGACCGTCCGCGAGCGGATGGATCGACAGGAACGCCGCACCATCCTCGACGCCGTCCACGAAGACGCGGTAGTGCCGCTCGCCGGCGGGCACGGCGAGGGCGAGGAGGAGGAGGGCGACCCTCACGCGGCGAGTCTACCCCGTCTTCGAGCGGCCCTTGCGCCCCTCGGCGAGGACGGCCTTGAGATAACGGCCGGTGTGCGAGGCCTTCACCTCGGCCACCTCCTCGGGCGTGCCCGCGGCGACGAGGCGGCCGCCGGCGCCGCCGCCCTCGGGGCCCAGATCGATCACGTGGTCGGCGCACTTGATGACGTCGAGGTTGTGCTCGATGACGATCACGGAGTTGCCGGCGTCCACGAGCCGCTCGAGGACCGCGAGGAGCTTCTTGATGTCCTCGAAGTGGAGCCCGGTGGTGGGCTCGTCGAGCAGGTAGAACGTGCGGCCGGTGCCGCGGCGGGCGAGCTCGCGCGAGAGCTTGATGCGTTGGGCTTCGCCGCCGGAGAGCTGCGGCGAGGGCTGGCCGAGCTTCAAGTAGCCGAGTCCCACGTCGTCGAGCGTCTTCAGGATCTCGACGATGTGCTGGTGCACGGCGAAGTGCTCCATCGCCTCGCGCACGCTCATGTCGAGCACCTCGGCGATGGTCTTGCCCTTGTGGCGCACGCGGAGCGTGGCGTCGTTGAAGCGCTTGCCGCGGCAGGACTCGCAGGTGACGTACACGTCGGGAAGGAAGTGCATCTCCACGAGCTTGACGCCGTCGCCCTCGCAGGCCTCGCAGCGGCCGCCCTTGAGGTTGAAGCTGAAGCGACCGGGGGTGTAGCCGAAGGCGCGCGCCTCGGGGGTCTGCGAGAACAGGTTGCGGATCTGGTCGAAGACCTTGGTGTACGTGGCCGGATTGCTGCGCGGCGTGCGGCCGATGGGCTGCTGGTCGATGTCGATGATCTTGTCCAGCTGGTCGACGCCCTCGAGGCCGTCGTGCTTGCCCACCGGTACGCGGGCGCCGTGCAACGCGCGCAAGAGGACGGGCCGGACGATCTCGTTCACGAGCGTGCTCTTGCCCGCGCCCGAGACTCCGGTGACGGCCACGAACAAGCCCAGGGGGATCTCCACGTCGATGTGCTTCAGGTTGTTCTCGGCCGCGCCGCGCACGAGCAGCCGGGCCTTCCCGCGCGGCCGGCGTCGCTCGGGGAGGGCGATCTCGCGCCGGCCGGACAGGTAGGCGCCGGTGAGCGACTTGGGGTCGCGCGCGACGTCCGCGGGCTTGCCGTGGCTCACGATCTCGCCGCCGAGCTCGCCCGCGCCCGGGCCGAAGTCGACCAGCCAGTCGGCCTCCTCCATGGTCTCGCGGTCGTGCTCCACGACGATCACGGTGTTGCCCAGGTCGCGCAGCCGCTTCAGCGTGGCGAGCAGCCGGCCGTTGTCGCGCTGGTGGAGGCCGATGGAGGGCTCGTCGAGGATGTAGATCACGCCGGTGAGCTCGCTGCCGATCTGGCTCGCGAGGCGGATGCGCTGCCCCTCGCCACCCGAGAGCGACGGACCGGCACGGTCGAGCGTGAGGTAGCTGAGCCCCACGTCCACCAGGAAGCCGAGGCGGGCGCGGATCTCCTTGAGCAGCTCGAGCGCGATGGTGCGCTCGTGCGCCGAGAGGGGCATCTCGCGCAGGAAGCCCTCGGCGTCGGAGATGGTCAGCGCGCACAGCTCGACGATCCCCTTGCCGTGGAGCTTGACGGCGCGCGAGGTGGCGTTCAGGCGCGCGCCGCCGCAGGTGGGGCAGGGCTTGTCGGAGAGCCAGCGCTGGTAGTAGCGGCGCATCGCCTCGCTGGATGTCTGCTTGAAGCGGCGCATCAGGTGGGGCAGCAGCCCCTCCCAGGCGCGGCGGTAGCGGCGCACCTCGCCGCCCTCCTCCCAGCGGAACTCGATCTCGCTCTCGCCGTCGCCGCGCAAGAGGAAGTCGCGCTTCTTCTGGGGGAGCTGCTTCCAGGGCTTGTCGAGGTCGATGTCGCCGAGGCGCGCCAGCTCGTCGACCAGCTCGGCCGTCCAGCCCTCGCCGCGGGCCACGCCCGAGGCCCAGACCTCGATGGCGCCCTCGCGGATGGAGAGCGTGGGGTCGGGGACGAGGAGATCCGCGTCCATCTCGGCGCGCGTGCCGAGGCCCTGGCACTCGGGGCACATGCCAAGGGGGTTGTTGAAGGAGAAGTGCTGGGGCGTGGGCTCGTCGAAGGAGAGACCGCACTTCTGGCAGGCGAGCAGCTCGGACATCACCTCGTCCTTCGCCGGGTCGCCATCCGCCGCGGCGGCGATCAGGATGCCCTTGCCCTCGCGCAGCGCGGTTTCGACGGAGTCGGTGAGGCGGGGGCCGAGCTCCGGCTTCACCACCAGGCGGTCGATGACGATCTCGACCGAGTGCTTGAGCTTCTTGTCGAGGTGGAGCTTCGCGTGCTCGGCCAGCTCGTGCAGCCGGCCGTCGATGCGGGCGCGCGAGAAGCCGCGCTTGAGCGCGTCGGCCAGAACGTCCTTGTGCTCGCCCTTGCGGTCGCGGACCACCGGAGCGAGCAGGAGGAGCTTCTGGCCGGCCGGCTTCTTGAGGACCTCCTCCACGATCTGCTGCGCCGTCTGCTTGCCGACCTTCGCGCCGCAGTTGGGGCAGTGCTGCACCCCGAGCGAGGCGTAGAGCACGCGCAGGTAGTCGTGGACCTCGGTGATGGTGCCCACGGTGGAGCGCGGGTTGTTGCTCGCTGCCTTCTGCTCGATGGAGATGGCCGGCGAGAGGCCGCGCAGCGTGTCGAAGCGGGGCTTCTCCATCTGGCCGAGGAACTGCCGGGCGTACGAGGACAGGGACTCGACGTAGCGGCGCTGCCCCTCGGCGTAGATGGTGTCGAAGGCGAGCGAGGACTTGCCCGAGCCCGAGACGCCCGTGAAGACCACGAGCTTGCGCTTGGGGAGATCGACCGAAACGCCCTTGAGGTTGTGCTCGCGGGCGCCGCGGACTTGGATCTGCTCGAGCTCGTCGGGCATGGAGTGGGTCCCCGAAGGGGCCCGCAAAGATAGGCGGGCGGCCGAGTGTCCGCAACCGAGCCAGCGCCGGCCGCGTCGCAGCTCGGCTGGAACAAAACGCTCGCGTCGGAGGCAGGCATTCCACTAGGGTGCTGGCGTCGAGGAGGCAGCACACATGCGACGACTGGAATGGGTGGCGCTCGGTGTCCTGGCGCTGGCGGCTTGTTCGCAGGGCAACGGCGGCAGCTCCAGCTCGGGCAGCGGGTCGAGCACCTCCAGCGGCGCGGCTTCGAGCGGTACGACCGGGGCGCATGGTGCCTCGAGCAGCGGGGGCTCGACCTCCTCGGCTGGCAGCACGGGCCGGGCGAGCAGCGGCGGCAGCAGTGCCGGGGCGACGGCGGGTACGAGCGGCTCTGGGGGCACGAGCGCGGCTGCCAGCACGGGGGGCTCGACCGGTGGCGGCAGCACGGGGGGCTCGACGGGCGGCGCCGCCTGCGGCCCGGGCGACGTGTGGGTGGGCGAGACCTGCGTCACCACCGACTGCGCGCAGGCCAGCCTCGAGCAGCCTTGCGCGCTGGGCGACGGCGGCATCGGCGCTTGCTGGCTGGGCCTCTGCCAGTTCTTCGACTTCGCGAACGACCCAAACAACTGCGGCTATCCCGGCGTCGTCTGCCCAGCGCCAGCGACCTGCGCGGGCGGACAGTGCGTGGTGGATGGGGGCGTTTTCGGATGCGCCCCCGATGCCGGCTGCCCGACGGGCGAAACCTGTGCCCCCAACGCCAACTCTTGCATCCCGGCGAGCTGCGACGGCGGCACCGGGGTTTGCACGCTGGCCAGCGGTGGTTATGGCCTGTGCTGCGGGAGCGCTTGCGCGGACGTCTTCGGCGCCGACACGGCGAACTGTGGGGCCTGTGGCCGGTCTTGTGGAGACGGCAGCATTTGCGAGTACGGCAGCTGCGCGTCCGTCGTGAGCTGCGGCGCCGCGACGAACTTCGGCCTCTGCCAGCTCGACGCCGGCGAGTACGGGACTTGCTGCAGCGGGAGTTGCGTGAATACCCAGTCCGACGACGCGAACTGCGGCAACTGCGGCATCGCCTGCCCGACCGGCTCGTCCTGCCAGGGCTACTGCCAGACGGATGCGGGAGTCTTCGCGAGCTGCGGGGGCGCCACCTGCCCTCCGGGCACCACCTGTACGGGCGACTTCCAGTGCCTTCCCCCGTGCCGCGCGGACAGCGAAGGGCTGACCTGTGGTACCGATGCCGGCAGCTACGGCATCTGCTGCAGCGGTACCTGCGTCGACGAGGTCGCGAGCGCCACCAACTGCGGCGGCTGCGGTATTGCGTGTGGCGCAGGCCAGGTGTGCCAGGACGGCACGTGCCTCGCCGAGGCCACGTGCAGCCCGAACGCGCCGTGTCCGCTGGCCGATGGGCAGATCGGCACTTGCTGCAACGGCAGCTGCGTCGACACCCTCTCTGATTCACTCAACTGCTACGGTTGCGGGCGAGGCTGCCGCGCGGGCGCGAGCTGCGTGACCGGCGTGGGGTGCGAGCTGGACGGCGGCACCGCCCAGGGCTTCTGCGCCCAGGATCAGGACTGCCCGGCGGGCCTGATCTGCGTACAGGAGTGGTGCGTTCCGCCGAGCTGCACCGAGACCAACGGCGGTTCGTACTGCCCACGCGACGCCGGCGGCTCGCTCACGGTCGGCCTCTGCTGCGGGGACTGCATCGATTTCTCCTCCGACCCGTTGAATTGCGGGAACTGCGGCTGGGCCTGCCCGGCGGGCAGCACCTGCCAGGACTACCAGTGCCAGCAGAGCTGCAGCGCCTCGGCTGCTTGCCCGGCCGGCTACGCCTGCGACAACGGCAGCTACTGCACGCCGGTCGACTGCAGCGTCAGCGCCGACAACGAGGCGTGCTCGCTGGGGCCCGGCACCTTCGGCCGCTGCTGCGGCGGCGCCTGCGTCGATACCAACAGCGACACGGGGAACTGCGGCTACTGCGGCCTCGCCTGCCCGACGGGCTTCTGTTCCTACGGCTTCTGCTACGAGAGCCAGCCTCCCTCGGCCTGTGCGATGTCCTGCGCTCCCGGCACCGTCTGCATGGGCAGCCAGTGCATCGGCAGCATCTGCGGCGGCAACTCGACCTGCCTCGCCCGCGACGGCGCACAAGGCCTCTGCTGCGACGACGGCAGCTGCGCGGACCTGCTCTCCGATTCCGCCAACTGCGGCGAGTGCGGCATCACCTGCCCCGCCGGCCAGACCTGCCAGGCCGGCGCCTGCAGCGGTTCGCCGGCCTGCGGCCCGGGGCACTTCGACGCGTACTGCAACCTGGACGGGGGCACGAGCTACCTGTGTTGCCCCGGCACGGGCTGCACCGACAGCTCCTCGGACGCCCAGAATTGCGGTGGCTGCGGCAACGCCTGCGCCGCAGGGCAGAGCTGCACCGCGGGGCAGTGCGGCTGAACGGCGCGCAGCCGTCCCGTCCGTGAAGGGCGCTGGGGCGCGTTGCCTCGATGGCGCGCCCCTGTTACATCCTGGCGCGACGCGATGGCCACGCTCGGAAACCTCCGCAACAGCTTGCGCTTCTCGCTCGAGCTGGCCGCGCTCGAGAGCGGCGTCGCGCCGCCGCGCGAGGGATCGCCGCGGCCCGGGCTTTCCATCGTCGGCGCGCCCGCGTCCGTACCGCGGCTGCTCGCGTCGGTGTCGATGGACTTCTTCGACAAGAAGGATCGCGAGTTCTGGCCCTTCGTGCGCCAAGCGGTGCTCTGGTTGGGTCCCGGCGATGCCGACGACCTCGTGGGCGGCCTCGAGAAGCTCTTGCGCGACGAGCTGGCCGGCTTTGCCTTCCGCTCGGGCAGCGGTGAGCTGGGGTTGCAGCTCGGGAAGGTCCAGGCGGAGACCGCCGCGGCCACGACTTACGCGGTGGAGATCGGCCTCGACCTCGCGACGGTGCTCGACGAGGCGGCAGGGACGGGGCACGAGGCGGGCGACGCGCTCTCGCTCTTCCGCTTTGCGACGGGCCGGCCGCAGCTCGTGGCCTTCGGGCAGGCGTTGCGCGACGAGCTGCTGGCTCTCACCGGCGCGGAACGGGCGGAGAGAGCAGCCAAGACTCCTTGATCCGCAAGATCCCCCTCCTCGCGCTCGGGGGAGCCTCGCTGTGCTTCGCGACCATGGCCACGCTGGCGCGCGTCGAGGCGGCGCGAGGCTTCGATGCCGCGCAGCTCGTCTTCGCGCGCATGGCGGTGGGCGCCGTGGCCTGCCTCGCGCTCTTCATGAGCGGCCGCGCTCACTTCCGCTTCTCCCGGCCCTGGCTGCTGCTCGCCCGCGGCGCCTTCGGCTCGATCGCCATCCTGCTGTACTTCTTCGCCATCACGCGCCTGCCGGTGGGCGAGGCCACGTTGCTCAACTACACGAGCCCGCTCTTCACCACCTTCTTCGCCATGCTGTTCCTGGGCGAGCGGCCGGGCACGCGCCCGATCGTCGGCCTGCTCATCACGCTCTCGGGGCTCGCGCTGACGGTCGACGCCACGAGCGGGGCGCACTTCTCCTGGGGCCTCGCGGCCGGCATCGCCTCGGCGATCCTGTCCGGGGCGGCGGTGGCCACCGTGCGCTCGGCACGCCAGACGGAGAACGCCACCATGATCTTCTTCGTCTTCTGCCTGGTGGCGATGGCGCTGGCCGGCCCGCTCGCCGTGCCGGGCGCCCGGCTGCCACAGACCCGAGACGTCTGGCTGCTCCTCGGCATCGGCGTCGCGTCGGCGCTCGCACAGCTGTTGTTCACGGAGGCCATGGGCTTCGTCTCGGCGGTCTCGGCCGCCGTGATGACGCCGCTCACCCCCGTGGCCGCGTACGTGCTGGGCGCGGTCTTCCTGGGCGAACCCCTCGGCGCGCGCATCCTCCTGGGCATGCTGGTGGCGCTCGGCGGCGTGGCGTTGGGCAGCCTCTCCCCCTCGGCTCCCGTGCCGGCGCCGGCGCTCGAGTAACGGGGGTCGTGTTCTCCGGGGGCTGCCGCCCCCGCGCCCCTGCTGCGTACGATCTCCAGATCAGGGGCCAGGGTTCACGCGGGATGAAGCGCGGGGCGGCGGGGCGGGTTCGGGGCCGGCCGGTCCACTCGCGGCTCGGCCTCGCCTGTCTCGATCCCGCAGCGTATAGGCCCTGGGTCGCGAGTGGCATCGGCCTCGACGCTCGGTCCCAGCCGCCCCCTCGCCCGCCCCGCCTCTCCACTCTACG
>DATJNL010000071.1:0-3215 GCA_035508175.1 Myxococcales bacterium | reverse complement strand
GGTCTTCCTGGCGGCTGGAATTGAATTCCCGCCCGCCGGATGTCCTTTCCAGCACGCGGGAAAGGTCTTCCTGGCGGCTGGAATTCGATTGCCGCCCGCGGGATGTCCTTTCCAGCCCGCGGGAAAGGTCTTCCCGCCCGGTGGAATTGAATTCCCGCCCGCGGGATGTCCTTTCCAGCACGCGGGAAAGGTCTTCCTGGCGGCTGGAATTCAAATCCTCCCTGCGGGATGTCTCTTCCAGCAGGCTGGAAAGGTCTTCCCGGCGGCCAGAACCGAATTCCCGCCCGCTGGATGTCTTTTCCAGCACGCGGGAAAGGTCTTCCCGCCCGCTGGAATTCGCTTTCCTAACCAGCGTCGGCGCAGAACGGTGCGCCGCCGTCCGGGTCTTCGCAGATCTGGTGGGCGGGGCAGACGTAGCTGCGCTGGTGGAAGACGAGGGAGCCCTGCGTATCAGGCGCATCCGCAGACTGGGCCTGCGACGCGAGGACGCCCAGGATCGTCCCGCCGATCAGGCCGATCGTGCCCGTGGTGAGCAGCCCGATGACGACCGGGGTTCTGCTCGACGCCTTTCGGGGCCTCTCCGGTGCCTCGGCGGGGGGACGCGCGGGTGCCGTGGCCTCGACGCTGCGCGCGGCCGGTGCGGAAGCAGGCGGAGGCGCGGCCGGCGCGAGAACGACGGGAGGCGGTGAGACGAGGGGCGGACCCACGGGGCCGGTGACGACTGCAGCAAGCAGGAGCCTCGCAGTCATCTAGGGCGGACAGGCGCTGAGCCACACGTTCAGGGTGTCGGCGTTCGCGTCGAGGGTCACGAGGTCGTCCCAGCCGTTCTGGCGCAGGTCGCCGCCGACGGCCGCAACGGGGTGGTCACCCGCCACGGGGTAGCCGAGGAACGCGGTGAGACCGCCGATGGCGCCGCCGTTCAGGAAGAGAGCGACCTTCGAGCCCTGGGAGTCCGATCCGATCACGTCCGGATAGCCGTCGCCGTTGACGTCGGCGGTTCCGACCGCCAGCTGATCTCCGGCCGTCACCGCGGCGATCGAGGCCGTGGCAGCCAGGGCGAAGGTGGGGGGAGAACCGCCCTGGTCGAGAAAGACCTCGGCCTCGACGACGCCACCATCCGGCGCGCTCGCGGACGTTCCCGCCAGGAGGTCCGGCAGGCCATCGAGGTTGAAGTCGGCCACCGCAAGGCTCGCTGCCGAGCCGGTCGAGACCGCGGTCTCGATGGAAAAGGCCGACGCGTCGCCGGCGCCGGAGTTCCGCCAGACCTGCACGGTGCCGTTGGGGCAGCGGACGGCGAGATCGAGCGTGCCATCCGCGTCGAAGTCGGCCGGAAGGGCCGCTTCGGGGTTGGAGCAGGTCGTCAGGACGCTGGCGGTGAAGCCCTGAAAGCTTCCGAGGAGGCCGGTGCCGGCGTTCAGAAACAGCGTCACGGTGTTGCCGCCCTGGTTCGCCACGACCACGTCCGGAAGCCCATCGCCGTTGAGATCGCCGACGGCCAGCGAGCTGGCGCCCAGGGTCGCGACGCCGCCGTCCCCGGTCGCGTAGTCGACCGGCGCCCCGAAGGCGCCGTTGCCGGTGCCGAGGGCCACCGCCATGAGCTCGTCCTGCTTGGCGACCGTGGCCACGTCGAGCTTCCCATCGCCGTCGAAATCGGCGAGCGCGATCGCTTGCAGGCCCGGCGTCGCTCCGTCGACGAAGAAGCTGCCCGCCGGGCTCAAGCCCCCGGTGCCGTCGTTGAGAAGGGACGACACGCCGGACGTCGAGGCCACGACCGCGTCGGGGTAACCATCGGCGTTGAGGTCGCCGAGGGCGAGGGCGACGCCGGGCGTGCCCACCGCGGGGTACGCCGCCGGCGGCCCGAACGACAGCGCGCTCGGCGGGCAGATCGAGCTGACCCAGCCGCCGTCGGGCTGCAGCGGGTCGTAGATCTCCACGGAGGGGAGGCCCTCGTACGGCTCGTGGACGTTGGCGGCGTCGTACTGGACGACACCGCCGAGCGCGTAGAAGCGGCCGTCGGGGCCGAGGACGACGGCATGCCCCAATCGCCCCTGGAACAACGGCGGCAGGGGGACCCATGCGCAGCTCCCGGCGTCGCAGGACCGGCTGTCCAGACCCTCGACCGTCTGCTCTCCCACGTAGCTCGACGAGGTGGGCGAGGTAGCGCCGCCGATCGCGACGACGACTGGCCCGTCGCCGACGACCCCGAGGAAGCGAAGGGGCGCCGGGAGGTCGGGCAGGGTCTCGTCCCACGTCCCCGAGCTCGGATTGAAGGCTTCGAGGCTCGCGAGGTCCCGGTTCCCGTCCGAGCCGCCGACCATGTAGAAGCGACCGTCCGAGGCGAAGGCGCCGGCAGCATTGTCCCGTGCACTCGCCATGGGTGGAAGGGTCACCCAACCGCCGTCGGTGGGAAGAAGGGGATCGAGCGCGAAGAGATCGGGGGCTGCGGCCACGCTCATGCCGCCCGCAAGGTAGAGCACGCCCGTGGGCGAAGCGGCGACGGTGGGGCCTGCGCGGAGCGCATTCGGTAGTGGCGTCTCGTAGGACCACAGCTCGGAGGAGGGCTGGTAGGCCTCATTCGTGCCGCAGAAGACGGCGCAATCGGTGCCGACTCCCGCGCCGCCGATCGCGTGCAGATCGCCATCGTCTCCCCACGCCGCGCCGAGCTCCGCCCGCTGGCTCTCCATCGCCGCGGCAGGCGTCCACTGGTTGCTGCGCGGATCGAAGGTCGCGTGCTGGTCCAGGGTCGTCGCGCCCGACTGGCCGCCCACGACGTGAATCAACCCATCCGGCCCCGTGGCCGCGGCCAGGCCGTAGCGAGCGCCCAGCAGCGGCGCCGGCCGGGTGCAGCTCCCGGCGAGGCAGACGGTTCCCGGCGCGCAGACCGTCCCCTCGTCGCAACCGCCGCCCGCACTGCCGAGCGCGCCGCAGTGCAGGTCGTTCGTCTTGGGGTCGAAGCAGTCCCCACCGCACGAGATCTGGTTGGTCGGACAAGGCACGCAAAGACCTGCGGCAGGATCCTCAGGTTGCGTGACGCAGCTTTCGTTCGCCACGCAGAAGCCGCCGGCGACGCAGAGGGCCAGGCAGGTGCCCCCGCCGACTCCGCTGCTCGACGGCACGCAGGCGTCACCCTCGGTGCAGCCTTGGCTCGGCTCCCACGTGGTCCAGCTCTGCACGCTCAGGTTCGGATCGCACGTGCCGTCCGTCGCCACCGTTCC
>DATJNL010000070.1:0-7416 GCA_035508175.1 Myxococcales bacterium | reverse complement strand
GAGCAGGAGCTCACGGAGATGGAGGGCGGCGTGGCGGCGGAGTTGCCGCCCACGGTGTCCCTCACCATCAACGGAGTGACGATGACGGGCGCCCAGGTCGACGCGCGGTTCAAGTCGTACCTCGCGACATTCGAGGCGGTGGACGAGGCGATGAAGCAGTACCAAACGGCGCTGGCGGCGCGCCGCAACATCCAGCTCGAGGTGCGCGACTTCTACCTTCAGGTCAAGAACGCGATGATCGCGTACTTCGGGGCGCAGAGCCCGAAGCTGGCGTCGTTCGGCATCGAGCCTGCCAAGGCGAAGGTGACGGACTCGGTGAAGGAGCTGCTGGCGGCGGCCAAGCGCCAGCTGACCCGCGAGGCGCGCGGCACGCTGGGCAAGAAGCAGAAGGCGGCGATCAACCCCCACGTGGGGACGCCGGCGGTGGTCATCGACGCGAGCGGCAAGCGCGTCATCGCACCCACCGTGGTCGACGGCGTGCTCCCGGCGGTGCCGGGCGGCACGGCCCCGGACGCGGCGGGGCAGGGCGGCGAGTAGCAGGCAGCGGTGTCCGAGGCCCCCGGGGAAGCTCCGTCCCGGGGGCCTCCGGGGCACGGCGGTGGCTCAGGGCTCCCGCGCGGCCTTCGCCTTGCGCTTGCCGGTCTTCTTCTTCGCGGCTTCCCTGGCCCGCAGCTCCGCGGCCTCGCTGGCGGCGGCCTTCGCCTCGGCCTTGGCCGCGGCCTCCTTCGCCCGCAAAACTTCGACCTCGCCTTCGCGCCGCTGGGCGTCGAGCCGCTCGCGCCACTGGGCCTGCGCGTCGCTGCGCATCTCCTTCACCTTCTCGATGAGCTTCCTCGCCTGGTGCAGGTCGGCGCCGGCCGGGGCCCGCGCCAGGTAGCGGCGGTAGAAGAACAGCGCGCGCTCGGCGTGGCCGAGCTGGCGGTGGCACTGTGCGATGTCGAAGAGCAGGCTCGGCTGCGGCGCGAACTCGTAGGCGAGGGAGAACAGCTCGAGCGCCCTGCCGAAGTGGCCCACGTCGTAGGCGATCTGCGCCGCCTCGGCGCGCGAGCGCGCGGCGCGGGGCACGGACTTGTGGGCATAGGGCGGCAGCGTGTCGTCGAGGCCGCGCAGGTGGGGCCTCGCCGCCGCGGCCGGAGCGGGCGCAGGCGCGGGGGGCGGCGGCGCGAGCGAGACGAGGGCGGCGTCCCAGAGCACGTCGGCCTCGGTGCGCAGCGTCCGGTCGACCGGCGCGTAGCCGGCGAGTTCGAGGTGGAGCGGCAGATCGCGGGCCGCGCGCGGGAGGATCGCGTGGAGCGGGGTCACGCCCAGCGCCTGGCCCGTGTCGACGCGGGTCACGCTGGCGCCCGGGGGCGACGACGTGATGGTGAGGGCCACGGTGGCAGGCAGCGGGGGCGCGGGGGGCGGCGGGAGCGCGCGGTGGGTCCAGGCGGCCGGCAGGTGCGGCCACGCCAGGGCGGCGGCGGCCGCGAGGGACAGCGCCGCGGCGCCCCAGAGCGTGCGGCGCGGCCAGGGGGAGGGCGGCGCCAGCAGCGGCAGCAGCACCGCCGAGATCTCGTCCATCGACTGGGGCCGGTCCTCCGGATCCTTGGCGAGGCAGCGCCGCACCAGCCGCCGCAGCGATCGCGGGATGCGCTCGCCGAGCGGGGTCCGCGCGCCCAGCTTGGGCGCGGGCGCGCGCACCACCTGCGCCGACAGCTGGCCGAAGTCGTCGCCCTCGAAGGGCAGCCGGCCCGCGAGCATCTGGTAGAGCAGCACGCCGAAGGCGTAGACGTCGGCGCGTCGATCGACCTCGCCGCCCAGGAACTGTTCGGGCGCCATGTGCGTGGGCGTGCCGAGGATCGACCCCTCGCGCGTGGTGGTCACCGGGCCGCCGTCGGGGCCGGCGGCGAGCTTGGCCACGCCGAAGTCGAGCACCTTCACGTAGTCCTGGATGCCCGAGCGCTGGATCAGGAACACGTTGTCGGGCTTCACGTCGCGGTGCACCACGCCCGCCGCGTGCGCGGCCTTGAGCGCGTCGCCCACCTGCCAGGCGATGTGCACCGCGCGGCGCACGGTGAGCTTCTCCTCGCGCAGCAGCTGGCCGAGCGGCTTGCCGGCGAGCAGCTCCATCACGCAGTAGACGCGCCGCTTCTCGCGGTCGTCGACGAAGTCGATCACCTCCACGATGTGCTCGTGGTTGATCTGGTTCACCGCCCGCGCCTCGCTGAAGAAGCGCGCCACCGAATCGCGCTTCTGCGCCTGCTCGGGCTTCAGGACCTTGAGCGCGACGCGGCGGCCGAGCGCCACGTGCTTGGCGACGAAGACGCGGCCCATGCCGCCCTCGCCGATGAGGTCCATGATCTCGTAGCTGCCGAGGACGTCGCCGGCCTTCTCGAGCGGCTCGGAGAGCGGCAGCGGCGTGAGCGCGGTCGCGGACAGGTGCGTCTGCTCCAGCTCGTGCTTGCCGGCGAGCGCGGCGGCGAAGGCGTCCGCGCTGGGGAAGCGATCCGCGGGGTCCTTGGCGAGCGCGCGCGAGATCGCCGGCGCCAGCGCCTCGCAGCCGGCCGGCAGCGGCGGCGGCGGATCGTGGAGCTGCGCGGCCAGGAGGTCCTCGTGGCGAGCGGCGGAAAAGGGCACGTGGCCGGCGAGCGCCTCGAAGAGCACCACCGCGAGCGAGTAGACGTCGGAGCGCGCGTCGGGCGCGCGTCCCTCGATGCACTCCGGCGCCGCGTAGGCCGGCGTGAACGGCGCGGAGCCCGCGCCGGTGGCGGCGAGGCGCGGGCCGCGGAAGTGCGCGAGGCCGAAGTCGAGCAGCACGGGCCATTGCTCGGCCCCGGCGAGGAAGACGTTGTCGGGCTTGAGATCGCGGTGGAAGACGCCGCGCGCGTGCAGGTAGTCGAGGGCGGCGCAGAGCGGGGCCGCCAGCGCCAGCGCGGCGGCGGGCGACAGCGGGCCCCCGCGCGCGAGCCGGGTGCGCAGGTCGATCCCCTCGAGGCGCTCGGTGGCGAGGTAGAGCCGGCCGTCGGGCAGCCGGCCGGCACCGAGGTGGCGGATGATGTGGGGGTGATCGAAGCCGGCGACCAGGCGGGCCTCGTCGAGGAAGCGGTCGGTCACCTCGGCGTCGCCCGCC
This sequence comes from Myxococcales bacterium, assembly GCA_035508175.1. Taxonomy (GTDB): domain Bacteria; phylum Myxococcota; class Myxococcia; order Myxococcales; family JAKAPL01; genus DATJNL01. Next base: position 4,307 of record DATJNL010000070.1, on the reverse strand, counting down.
AGCTCGGGCCGCACCACCTTGAGGACGACCTCGGCGCCGCCCGCGGCGCGCGCGAGGAAGACCTCGGCCACCGCGCCCTCGGCGAGCTTTCCGAGCAGCTCGTACGCCGGCTGGGAAGACGGGCGCTCCTCGGGCACGGCCACCGACCACCCTTACCACAAGCCGGCGGCGCAGCGGGCCGGGGCCGCTCAGTGGGTGCGGGTGTGCCGCTTGAGGACGTCCAGGTAGGAGAGGACGCCGACCAGCTCCCCGCGGGGACCCACGACGGGCAGGGCGCCCACCCGGTGGGCGACGAGCAGATCGACGGCGCGGTCGAGCGGCGCATCCGCTGCGATGACCACCGCCTCCGCGGACATCACGTCCGAGACGCGCAGCTGGTTCACCGCGCGGCCGCGCTGCTCCTCCTGGGCGAGCGCGCGCCGCGGGTCGCCGACGGCGGTGCGGACATCCGCGTCCGAGAGCATCCCCAGCACGCGCCGGTCGCCGTCCACCACGGGCAGGTGGCGCACGCCGCGGTCGGCCATGCGGGCCGCCGCGTCGAGCAGCAGGTCGTCGGCCGCCGCCGTGAGCGGCTGGGGCGTCATCGCGTCCCGCACGCGCTCGCCGCCGGTCACCGCCTCGCCGCGCTGGAGCTGCTCCGCCAGCAGATCGCCCGGCGTGAGCAGGCCCACGAGGCGCCCCTTCTCGAGCACGGGCATGCAGCCGACCTTTTCGCTGACGAAGCGCTCCTCCACCTCGGACAGATCCTCGTCGGGCGTCGCCACCTGCACCGGCGCGCTCATCTCGTCCCGCACGAGTCGGGCGTGCGCGGCCCCGCCGGCCCTGAGCACGTCGCGCTCGCTCAGGAGGCCGATGAGCCGGCCGTCCTTGAGGACCGGCAGATGCCGCAGCCCACCCCAGGCCATGAGCTGCCCCGCCAGATCGAGCGTGTCCTCGCCCTTGATCGTGAGCAAGTGCTTTCCCCGCAACAGTTCCTGGACCTTCATGGCTCGTCTCCTCGCTGCTCTGAGGGCTTGCCTTCGCAAGACGCGTACCGCGAGGCCAAGGGCCGGAATCGCCGGACGGCGCCGGTTTTCCGCGCAAACGCTGCGAGTGCGTCCGTCGGGGCCGCAAAGTTCCCGCCCGGCGGTTGACCGTGCGGCTGCTCGGCGCTACCAAGGCGGGCCATGGCCGACGGCTGCCTGCCCCTCCGCTCCTGGCCGTCCCGGCCGCGCGAAGAGCTGCTGGCGCGCATGTGGGAGGTCCTCGATCCCCGGCTGGCGGCGGGGCTGCGGGCGGAGCTCGAGGGGCCCCCGCCGGCGCTGGCGCTGGACCCCGGCCGGCGCGTGGTGCTCGTGGGCCACCGCGCGGCAGGCAAGTCGCGCCTGCTCCCGCTCGTCGCGGAGTGGCTCGGCTGGCCGGCGCTGGATCTCGACCGCGAGCTCGAGGGCCGCAGCGGCCGCAGCCTGCACGCGTGGCTGGGCGCGGATCCGGCAGGGTTCCGGCACGCCGAGCGCGAGCTCTTCCGGACGCTGCCGCCGGCACACGTGATCGCGGCCGGCGGCGGTTTCCTCTCGCTGCACGGCGACGCGCTCTCCGGCGACGTCGCGGTGCTCGTGCCCATCTCGCGCGAGACGTACCGCGAGAGGCTCCTCGCCGACGCCTCGCGGCCGCGGCTGCGGCCGGATCTGCCCCTCGCGGACGAGCTCGAGATCGTCTACGCCGACCGCGAGGCCAGGCACGCGCGGGTGGCCACGTGGTCCCTGCCGGCGTTCCTGCGCGCCACGGAGCGGGAGCCCTAGGTGCCCGCGCGGTACGTGGTCACGCTGCCCCCCGACCGCGCGGGCGACGAGGCGCTCGCGTTCGCCGCGGCGGCCCGGCGGGGCGGCGCCCAGCTGCTCGAGCTGCGCTCCGATCTCACGCCGGACGGCGCGGTGGACGCCGCGGCCCTGGCGCGGGAGCTGCCCCTGCTCGCGGCCGAGCGTGGGCGTCGACTCCCGGCGGCGTGGCGCGAGGCCGCTGCCGAGATCGACGTGCCGCTCGGCGCGCCGGCGGAGGGCGCGACGCTCCGGTCGTGGCACGCGGAGGCCCCGCTCGCGCCGGCCGAGGCCCTGGCGGGCTGGGCCCGGCTCCCGCCGCCCGGCGTCCCCCTCAAGCACGTGGAGCCGCTGGGCGAGCCGCGCGAGGGGGCGCGGCTGCTCGAGACGCAGCGCCTGCTGGTCGAGCGCTACGGCGCGGGGCGCGTGACGGTGCTCCCGACCGGCGCGCTCGCGCTGCCGTTTCGCGCGCTCCTCGCGGAGCGGAACGCGCTCGATTACGTGGCCCTGGACGAGCGCTTCGCGGCGGCGCCGGGGCAGCGCCTCCTGGCCGACGCGCGGCGCGCCGAGGGGGGGACAGGTCGGCCGCGCCGCGGGATCCTGGGCACGGGCCTCGCGCAGTCGCGATCGCCGGAGCGGCACGAGGCACCGTTCGACCGCCTGGATCTCCCCCCCGACGCCCCGCTCGACGACCTGCTCTCGGCGCTTCACCCCTTCTACGCGGGCTTCGCCGTGACGAGCCCGTTCAAGAAGGCGGCCGCGCGGCTCGCCGGGTCGCCGTTGCCGGCGGTGAACACGCTCTGCCGCACGTCCTCCGGCTGGAGCGGTGCCAACACCGACGTGGACGGCGCGCTGGCGGCGATTCGCGGGCTGGGGGCCGCCGGACTCACGGCGCTCGGCGACGGCGGCGCCACCGCGGCGCTGCGGCAGGTCTGCGTGCGGGAGCGCATCGAGCTGTCGGTGGTGCGCCGCGACGCGCTGCCCGCCCGGCCGCTCGCCGGCACCTGCGTCTGGACGTGGCCGCCGGAGCTGCCGCCGCCGGCGTCCCTGCGCTTCGCCGGCGCCCGCGTGGCGGTGATCACCTACGGGCCGCGGGCGGAGCGGATCGCGAGCGCCATCCGGGAGCGCGGCGGAGAGCCGGTGGGAGTGGGCGAGCGCTGGTTCACGGCGCAGGCCGACGGCCAGGCGCGGCTGTGGGCGGAGGAGGCATGAACACGTTCGGGCGGCTCTTCCGCGTGACGACCTTCGGCGAGAGCCATGGGCCCGCGCTCGGCGCGGTGGTCGACGGCTGTCCTGCCGGTGTGCCGCTCGGCGAGGAGCGGATCCAGGCGGCCCTCGACCGCCGCCGGCCGGGCCAGTCCCAGCTCACCAGCGCGCGCCGGGAGGCCGACCGGGTCGAGATCCTCTCGGGCGTGTTCGAGGGCAAGACGCTCGGCACGCCGCTCGCGGCGATCGTCCGCAACGTCGACCAGCGCCCCGAGGACTACGACCGCCTGCGCACGGAGGATCGGCCGGGGCACGCGGACGCCGTCTGGCGAGAGCGCTTCGCCCACCGCGATCACCGCGGCGGCGGCCGCAGCAGCGGGCGGGAGACGCTCGGCCGCGTCATCGGCGGCGCGGTGGCCGAGGCCCTGCTGGAGCGAGATCGGCCGGAGGTGCGCGCCGTCGCGTGGGTGGAGCAGGTGGGCCCCGAGCGGGCCGCCGAGGCGCCGGCCGGTCTGACGCGCGCCCAGGTCGATGGCCACCCGACCCGCTGTCCCGACCCCGAGGCCGCGCGCCGCATGGAGGAGGCGATCCTGGCCGCCAAGGCCGCCGGGGACAGCCTCGGCGGCGTGGTTGCCCTGCGACTCGAGGGCCTGCCGGTGGGCCTCGGGGAGCCGGTCTTCGGCAAGCTCAAGTCGAGGCTCGCGGACGGGCTGGCCGGGATCGGCACCGTCACCGGCGTCCTCTGGGGCCCGCGCGACATCGCGGCCGCGATCGCCGAACCGGGCAGTCATTTTCATGAAGCTTTGGGCTCCTACGGGGGCATACAGGGTGGGATGGCGAACGGGAGGCCGGTCGAGGTGCGCGTGCTCTGCAAGCCTCCCGCCACGCTCGGGGATCGGGCGAAGGCGGGACGCCACGACCCGTGCATCCTGCCGCGCGTGGTGCCGGTCGTCGAGGCGATGGCGGCGCTCGTGGCGGCCGACCTCTGGCTGGACTTCCTCGCGCACCCCCACCGCGGCTGATGGCGACGCGCGACCGCTGGGGGCCCTTCGGTGCAAGGGCGCGCGGCCTGCCGCGCGACACGCTCGCGATCGTCGACGCACGGGTGGCGCGGTTGCATCCCGGCGTGCGGCGGGCGCTGCCGGGGGCGCTCCTCGTGGCCGGCGGCGAGGGGCTCAAGCGGCTCGCGGAGGTCGAGCGGATCCTGCAGGCGGCGCGGGCGGTTCCGCGTCACGGAACCCTGCTCGCCGTCGGCGGCGGCACGGTGGGAGACGTCGCGGCGGTGGCGGCCCACCTGCACCGGCG
>DATJNL010000069.1:0-7841 GCA_035508175.1 Myxococcales bacterium | reverse complement strand
GCAGGATCCCGGTGAAGCCGTAGTGGCCGAAGCCGCCCGCGTTGGGCGGCACGAACGGGTGCCAGTTGGCCGTGTGGATGAACGGCGCGCAGGCGCCGATGAAGGCGAGCACCACCAGCACCTTCACCACGACGATCGCGGAGGTGAAGTTGGCCGACTCCTTGATTCCCACCACGAGCAGAGCCGTGACCGCCACGATGATGAGCGCCGCGGGGAGATTGAAGAGGCCCGCCGGCGGCGCCTGGATCAACGCCGCGGGGAGGGTGATGCCGAAGGTCTTGTCGAGGAAGCTGACCACGTAGCCCGACCAGCCGACGGCGACGGTCGTGGCCCCCACGGCGTACTCGAGGCAGAGATCCCAGCCGATGATCCAGGCCACCAGCTCGCCCATGGTGGCGTAGGAGTACGTGTAAGCGCTGCCGGCGATGGGCACCGTCGACGCCATCTCGGCGTAGCAGAGCCCCGCGAAGGTGCAGGCGATGCCTCCCAGCACGAAGGAGAGGACGACCGCGGGCCCCGCGTACTTGGCCGCCGCGAGCCCCGTCAGCACGAAGATGCCGGCGCCGATGATGGCGCCGACGCCGAGGGTGGTCAGGTTGAACGCGGAGAGCGCCCGGTGAAGCCCGCTCTCCTGCTCTCCCGCCTCCGCCTGCAGCTGGGCGATCGTCTTACGCGCGAACAGGGGATTCATTCGTCCTCCGCTTGGAGATGAACAGGTAGACCGGCACGCCCACGAGCACGCAGCCGAGACCGGCGAGCGCCTGGGTGCGCGTCTCGGGCGCCCAGAGGAGGCTCAGGGCGACCGCGCTGGCGGCGATCACGTAGGCCGCGGGCAGCACCGGATAGCCGAAGGCGCGGTAGGGCCGGTCGGCCTCGGGGCGGCTGCGGCGCAAGGCGAACAGCCCGAGCAGCGTCAGCACGTAGAAGACCAGCACCGCGAAGATCACGTAGTCGAGGAGCTCCGAGTATGTTCCGGAGAGGCAGAGCAATCCGGCCCAGGCCGCCTGCATCCAGAGCGCCACGCCGGGCACGCCGCGGGCGTTCAGCGAGCCGGCCGGGCGGAAGAAGAGGCCGTCGCGGGCCATCGCGTACGAGACGCGCGCGCCGGCGAGCACGATGCCGTTCACGCAGCCGAAGGTGGAGACGAGGATGCCCACGGCCACGAGCGCCGCGGCTTCGGGGCCCACCAGCGCGCCGACGGCGGCGGAGGCCACGCGATCCGCCGGCGCGTGCGCGATCTGGTCGAGCGGCAGCATCGCCAGGTAGGCCACGTTCACCAGCAGGTAGAGGGCGATCGTCATGCCCGTGCCGAGGGCCAGCGCCGCCGGCAGGGTGCGCCCGGGCCGGCGCACCTCGCCGGCCGTGAAGGTGATGTTGTTCCAGGCGTCCGCGGCGAAGAGGGCGCCCACCATCGCGGGGCCCAGCGTGGCGAGCGGAGCGTCTCCGAAGAAGGGTCGGGCGGCGAGCGCGGCGGCGTGTCCCGGCCCAGGCTCGAGCGCCGAATGAAGGAAGAGCGCGACCACGCCGAGGCCGACCAGGGCCACGAGCGCCAGCCACTTGGCCACCGTGAAGACGTTCTGCACGAGCTTCCCCGCCGAGAGGCCGCGGGAGTTGGACCAGGTCAGCAGACAGATGAGCACGATGGCGACGAGCCGCTGCGGCGTGGGCGTGAAGTGGCCGGAGCCGACCAGGGGCTGGTCGGTCAGCGACGGCACGAGCACGCCGAGGAAGCGTGCGAAGGCCACCGCCACCGCGGCGATGGTTCCGGTCTGGATGACGGTCGCCTGCGTCCAGCCGAAGAGAAAGGCCGGGGCCGGGCCGAAAGCCTCGCGGAGGTACACGTACTGTCCGCCCGCGTGCGGCATCATCGCGGCCAGCTCGCCGTAGGAGAGGGCCGCCGCCACGGTGAGGAGCCCGGCGAAGAGCCAGACCAGCAGGAGCCACCCCGGCGAGCCGGTGAGCCGGGCGATGTCGGCCGAGACCAGGAAGATTCCCGAGCCGATCATCGACCCCGCGACGATCGTGGTGGAATCGAAGAGTCCCAGGGAGGAGGACGGCTCGGTCTGGGCAGGGGTGGCTTGGACGTCGCTCATGCGGCCGCCGAAGGCGCCGCCGCCGCCGAGGCGCGCAAGGCGCTGTGGTGCCGGCCGTAGAGGACGTAGACGAGCAACCCCGCGGCCATCCAGACGAAGAAGCGGATCCAGGTGAGCACCGGCAGCGACATCATCAGGGTCAGGCACATCAGGATGCCGAGCGCCGGAAAGAACGGCACCCAGGGGCAGCGGAAGGGACGGGGCCGGTCCGGGGCGGTGCGCCGCAGCGCGATCACGCCGCCGCAGACCAGGACGAAGGCGAAGAACGTGCCGATGTTCGTCAGGTCGGCGGCCCAGCCGATGTCGGTGAAGAGCGCGGGGATGCCGACGATCGCGCCCGTCAGGATCGTCGTCACGTAGGGCGTGCGGTGGACCGGGTGCACCTTCGAGAACCACCGCGGCAGCAGGCCGTCGCGCGCCATCGACATGAAGATGCGCGGCTGTCCGAGCTGGAAGACGAGCAGCACCGAGGTCATGCCCGCCAGCGCGCCGGCGGAGATGAGCGCCTCCACCCAGGGCTTGTGGGTCACCTCCACCGCGGTGGCGATGGCGGCGGAGTCGTCGACGAACCGGGTGTAGCTCGTCATGCCGGTGAGCACGCCCGAGACGGCCACGTAGAGGACGGCGCAGATCGCGAGCGAGCCCAGGATGCCGATGGGCATGTCGCGCTGCGGGTTCTTGCTCTCCTCGGCGGCGGTCGAGACGGCGTCGAAGCCGATGAAGGCGAAGAAGACGATCGCCGCGCCGCTCATGATCCCGGACCAACCGTTGGGCGCGAAGGGATGCCAGTTCACGGGGTTCACGTAGAAGGCGCCGAAGGCGATGAAGAAGACCACGATGGTGGTCTTGAGAATCACCGCGCCGGTGTTGAGCGCGGCGCTCTCGCGGATGCCGCGGACCAGCACCCAGGTGACCAGCCCGACCACGATGAACGCGGGCAGGTTCAGCGCGACGGCGTGGCCGAAGAGCCGGGGCAGGGCGGTCGAGGAATAGGGGGCGAGGACGGAGGGGTCCTTCGCCGCCTGCGCGAGGATCTCCCCCGCGGTCTTGGGATCGTTCACCGCCCACAGGGGCAGCTTCACGCCCAGCATCGAGTAGAGGAGCTTGACGAAGTAGCCCGACCAGCTCGAGGCCACCGCCACGTTGCCGATGGCATACTCGAGGATCAGGTCCCAGCCGATGATCCAAGCGAAGATCTCGCCCAGCGTCGCATAGGCATAGGTGTAGGCGCTTCCGGCGACGGGGATCATCGCAGCCAGCTCCGAGTAGCAGAGCGCGGCGAAGGCGCAGCAGACGGCCACGAGCAGGAACGACACCATGATGGCCGGGCCGGCCGCCGGGCGGCCCGCGATCGACTGGCCGAGCACGTACCCGAGGAGGGGGGTGTCGAGGGCCCCGGCACTGGCGGTCTGCTGCCCGGCGGCCGCCGTGCCGGTCAGCGCGAAGATGCCCGCACCGATGGTCGCCCCGACGCCCAGCGCCATCAGGTCCAGGGGGCCGAGGGCGCGCTTGAGCTTGCGCTCGGGCGCCTCCGCCTCGGAGACGAGCTGCTCGGGACTCTTGGTGCGCAGCAGGGGGTTCCCCATCCACGTCCTTTCCCGCCAAGATCGTTCGAAAACGCGCTACCTTACATGGGCCATGGGCACGTGGCAAACCCGACGAATCAGTGCGGCTTGACGCACGGCGTCAGCCCGGCCATGTGGGGGTCCCGCCCGCGTGTTATAGTCTTCGGACCCGTGTAACCCCCTTCGAGAAGGAGTCTCGTGCTGGGCGTACCCTCCTGGGAGTACGTGACGATCGCCTGCTGCCTCGTGCTGTCCGGCTTCTTCTCGGCCAGCGAGACGGCCCTCACCGCGCTGGGCGAGGCGAAGGTGCGCCAGCACATCGAGAGCGGGCGTTCGGGCAAGAGCTTCCTGAGCCTGTGGCTCGCTCACCCCGAGCGCGTCCTCGCGACGCTGCTCCTCGGCAGCACCCTCGTCACCATCGGGGCGTCGGCGCTCGCCACCGCCATCGCCGCGCGGTTCGTGACCCACGCCGTCGCGGTGGCCACCGGCGTCATGACGCTCGTGCTGCTCTTCTTCGGGGAGGTCACGCCCAAGACCCTCGCCAAGCGGAACGCCGAGAAGGTGGCGCTGGCGCTGCTGCCCTTCATCACGGCCGCGTACTGGCTGCTCTTCCCCTTTGCCTGGCCGCTCTACCGGGGGACGGTGGCGATCAGCCGCTTCCTCGTCGGCGGGAAGGAGGGGGGCGCCGGCCCCTCCATCACCTCCGAGGAGATCGAGTACATGATCGACCTCGGCACGCGGGAGGGCGTGCTCGACAAGGTGAAGGAGGAGCTGCTCAACTCGGTCCTCGAGTTCGCCGACATCCTGGTCAAAGAGATCATGGTGCCGCGCACGCAGATGCTGGCGCTGGATCGCGAGAGCTCGCCCGACGAGCTGCTCGACGCGGTCGTCCAGAGCCAGCACAGCCGCATCCCGGTCTACCAGGGCAGCGTCGACAACGTGGTCGGCGTGCTCTACGTGAAGATGATCGTCGAGGATCTCCGCAAGGGGCTCGACCGCGCCCATTTCCGCATCGACAAGTACCTGCGACCGCCCTTCTTCGTGCCGGAGATCATGAAGATCTCGCGCCTGCTGAAGGAGTTCCAGAAGCGCAAGACGCACATCGCCATCGTCGTGGACGAGTTCGGGGGCACGAGCGGGCTCGTCTGCCTCGAGGACGTGGTCGAGGAGATCGTCGGCGAGATCCAGGACGAGAGCGACGTCGAGGAGGGGCCGGTGAAGGTCCTCTCCGAGGGGAGGGTGCTCGCCGAGGGCTCGGTTCCCATCCGCGACCTCGAGGAGATCCTGCAGGTCTCCTTCCCCGAGAACGGGAACTACGAGACCCTGGGCGGCTTCCTGGTGGCCACCGCCGGCCGCGTGCCGCCCCAGGGCAGCCTCATCACCTGGAACGGCCTCACCTTCACCGTGCTCTCGGGCGACGAGCGGCGCGTGGTGAAGGTGGAGATCCACAAGCGGCCGCACGAGCCCCGCGTCGAGCCGCCGCGGGCTTCGCTGTGACCGCGCGGGATCTCCGGGCGCTCGCGCGCCCCGAGGTCGAGGCGCTCGCGGTGGAGCTCGGGGAGAAGCCGTTCCGGGGCCGGCAGCTGCACCGCTGGCTGCATCGCCGCGGGGCCGGGTCGATCGAGGAGATGACCGATCTGCCCGCGGCTTTTCGCCAGGCGCTGGCCGCCGTCCCGCTGCGCACGCTGGCCGTCGACGCGACGCAGGAGTCCAGCGACGAGACCGTCAAGTACCGGCTGCGCACCGACGACGGCAAGCTGCTCGAGTCCGTCTTCATGCCCGAGCCCTCGCGCCGCACCCTCTGCGTCTCCACGCAGGTCGGCTGTGCCATGGGCTGCACGTTCTGTCGCACGGCCACCATGGGGCTGGTGCGGAACCTGGGCGCGGGCGAGATCGTCGACCAGGTCTACCGCGTCAACCGGGATCTCGTGGCCCGCGGTCTCCCGAAGACGAGCGAAGCCGGGCGCGTGCTGTCCAACCTCGTCTTCATGGGCATGGGCGAGCCGCTCCACAACCTCGACGAGGTGGTGCGCGCGCTCGATCTCTTGATGGACCCCGACGGCCTCGGCTTCTCCCACCGGCACATCACGGTCTCGACCAGCGGCCTGGTGCCGGAGATCGCCGAGTTCGGCCGGCGCACGGAGGTGAAGCTGGCCATCTCGCTCAACGCGCCGAACGACGCGAAGCGGGAGCGGATCATGCCCGTGAACCGCAAGTACCCGATCGAAGACCTCGTCGCCGCCTGCCGAGCCTTCCCGCAGAAGCAAGGTCGCCGGCTCACCTTCGAGTACGTGCTGCTCGGCGGCGTGAACGATTCCGACGCGGACGCCCGCGAGCTGGCGGCGCTCTGTCGCCGTGCCGGCGTGAAGGTGAACCTCATCGCCTACAACGAGAACCCAGGCCTGGGCTTCGCTGCCCCGACCCCCGCACGGGTCTCCGCCTTCCAGGCGATCCTGGCCGCCGAGGGCATCGTGGCGACCCTGCGCAAGAACCGCGGCCGCGACATCGCCGGCGCCTGCGGCCAGCTCGCCGTGGAGGGGATGCGCAAGCCGGTGGCGCTGCGCGCCCCTTCGCGGTCCGCCACCGTCTGAGGCCCAGGGCGGCGATGTTGCCGCGCCCCGGAGCCGTCCCTCTGCTATGCTGCGCCGGTGCCGCGCTCGATCGCCCTGGCCGCGCTCGTCGCCCTCGCGGGGGCGTGTTCGTCCGGCGGTACCCCCGACGCCGGCGCCAGCTCGGGAGGGTCGACCGCCGCCACCAGCGGCGGCACGAGCACCGGCGGCACGAGCGGCGGCGGCTCCCTCGGCGACGGCGGGCCGGATGGCGGCGAGGGCGCGGACGCCGGTCCGGATGGCGGCCATCGCAGCGGCTATCCCATCCAGCACGTGGTCATCATCATGCAGGAGAACCGCTCCTTCGATAACTACTTCGGCACGTTTCCGGGCGCGAATGGCATCCCGCGCGACGACGCGGGCGTGCCCACGGTCTGCGTGCCCGCCTACGACGCCGGCGCCTGGGACTTCGCGAACTGCGTTCGCCCCTTCCACGACGTCCACGACTACAACGCCGGCGGCCCGATCGAGCCGGGCGACGAGGAGCTCGACGCCAACGGGGGGGCGATGAACGGCTTCCTGATGGCCGTCGGCAACGTCTACACCGTCGGCATCGCCCCTTGCGTCGGGCAGACGAACCAGACCGCCTGCCAGACGGCGATCGCGGATGGCATCGCGCGGCACGACTCGGTCGGCTACCACACGGAGGCCGAGATCCCGAATTACTGGGCGTACGCGCGCAACTTCGTGCTGCAAGACGCCATGTTCCAGGTGAACGACAGCTGGAGCGCGCCGGCGCACCTCTTCATGGTGTCGGGCTGGTCGGCGCGGTGCAGCAGCACGGACGCCTTCTCCTGCGTCGACGACGACGGCCTGGACTTCGCGGTCATCGACGCCGTGGACGGCGGCCTGGGCATCGCTCCCGGGCCGAACCTGTTCGGCTGGGCAGACGTGACCTACCTGCTCCACCAGGCCGGCGTGAGCTGGAAGTACTACCTGGGCGAAGGGGCCGAGCCGGACTGCGACGACGGGGAGATGACCTGTCCGCCCATTCCGCTCGCCGGCGACACCGTGTCCGTGTGGAACCCGCTGCCCGGCTTCGTCACCGTGGCGCAGGATGGCGAGCTCGGCAACGTGGTCGACGACGGGGCCGACGCCTTCGTGAAGGACGCGCTCGGGGGCACGCTCCCGAACGTCTCCTGGGTGATCCCGGCGATCCAGGTGAGCGAGCACATCCCCTCGGGCGTCGCCGAGGGACAGGCCTACGTGACCACGCTGATCAACGCCGTGATGGAGGGCCCCGACTGGGCCTCGACGGCGATCTTCCTCGCCTGGGACGACTGGGGCGGCTTCTACGATCACGTCCTGCCGCCCGCGGTCGACTGGGCCGGCTACGGCATCCGCGTGCCGGCGCTGGTGATCAGCCCGTGGGTGCGCTCCGGCTACGTCGATCACCAGACGCTCAGCTCCGACGCCTACCTCAAGTTCATCGAGGACGTCTTCCTGGGCGGGCAGCGGCTCGATCCGAGCACCGATGGGCGCCCGGACCGTCGCCCGGACGTGCGGGAGAACGAGCCGATCCTCGGCAACCTGACCGAGGACTTCGACTTCAACCAGCAGCCCCGTCCCCCGGT
>DATJNL010000068.1:0-9415 GCA_035508175.1 Myxococcales bacterium | reverse complement strand
GTCAGGACCTCCTTGCCCTGGCACTTCTCGACCGGCACCGCGCAGGTCACCTTGGGCTGGCCGTCGACCAGCGCCAGGCAGCAGCCGCACTGCCCCTGCGGCTGGCAGCCGTCCTTCACGGAGTAGTCGCCGCAGCGGTTGCGGAGCGCGTCGAGCAGCGATTCGCCCGCGGCGACGTCGACGCGGCGCCCCTCCCCGTTGAGTTTGAGCTCCAGGACCGGCATGGGACGCCTTCATTACACCACCAGGCCGGCCGCTGGCCAACCGCCGGACCCTCGCGTCGGCCAGCGGGGCTCGACCCGGGCGAGAACTGCGCCCGGCCGGCGCCTCTCTGCTAAGTTGTCGCCATGCGGGGTGGACTTCTGCTCCTGGCGCTCGTCGCGGCCGCGCCCGCCCGGGCAGCGACCGTGTGGCTCGCCTTCCCGTCCCACGCGGACCCTTGCAGCTACGACCAGGCCGAGGCGGCCCTGCGCGCCCGGCTCGGCGACGTCGACGTGCGGCCGGGCGTCCACGACCTGTTCGCGGGCGAGGTGCTCGTGCGGGTCGACCGCGACGGCGACGACTGGTCGCTGAAGGTGCGCGCCGCCGGCGAGCAGGAGCTGCAGCGCAAGCTGCCGCGCCCCGGCCCCGACTGCGTGGCGCTCTCGGAGACCGCGGCGCTCATGGTCGACCGCTACCTCGACGACATCCGCTGGAGCGGCGTGGGCGGCGCGGTGCAGCGCGTGCCGCCGCCGCCGAAACCGCCCGGGTGGCAGCTGGTGCTGCAGGTGGGTGGGTCGGGGGAGCAGGGCCTTCTGCCGCAGGTCGGTCCCGGCCTCACGCTCGACGTGGGCGCGCGCAAGGGCCGCTGGCAGCTCGAGCTGTCGGGCTCGGCCGGCCTCGTGGCCGGGCAGATCGATCTCGACTGCGAGAACTCGATCTGCATCGCCCCGGGCAAGAACGGCACGCTCGCCATGCAGACCGGCGCCGCCCAGATCGCGCTCGGCTACGGCCTGCCGGTCGGCTTCGGCGCGGTCCGTTTCGAGCTCGCGCCCGGGGCCGAGCTGTTCTGGGTCACGACGACCCAGTCCCCGGGAGGTCAGCTCTTCAACGTAGGCACCACGTTCAGCGCCCTGCCCTTCGCGGGCGCGCGCATCGGCTACGAGCTGCCGCTGTGGCGACGCCTCTTCCTCGCGCTCCGCGTGGAGGCCCGCTACCACCCCTGGCAGGAGCGTTTCGAGGTGACCGGCTATACTGCCGAAGTTACTAGAGTCTTCGACGGCGACGCCTCCCTCGCCCTCGGCTACGTGTTTTTTTGAAGGCGGCGACCGGGTGGGACGTTCGAATGAGCAGGGAGAGATGCCGAGCGCCCCGCATGCCGCCACGGCCGACGACGAAGAGGAGATCATCGCCCGCTGCCGTGAGGGCGACCGCGGCGCCTTTCGCGCCCTCTACTCCCTGCACTTCGCGCGCGTCCACCAGACGGCCCGCCGCCTGGGCACGCCGCCCTCGGAGCTCGACGACGTGACTCAGGAAGTCTTCGCCAGCGCCTTCGGCAAGCTCGACCGGTTCGAGGGCGGACGGTTCGCCCACTGGCTGCACCGCATCTGCGCCAACGTCGTCACCGACCACCACCGCAAGCGCAACGTGCGCGAGGCGTTCCGGCGGCTCTTCGGCTCCGCCCCCGCCGAGGCCGAGGCACCGGAGCCCTCGCCCGAGGGCGCCGCGGAGCGCGCGCAGGCGTCGGCGCAGGTCTCGGCCATCCTGGCGCGCATGCGCCCCAAGCAGCGCGAGGTCTTCGCGCTGTTCGAGCTCGAGGGGCTCTCGGGCGACGAGATCGCCGCGCGCGTGGGGTGCCCGGTGAACACCGTGTGGACGCGGCTGCACCACGCCCGCCAGGCCTTCGTGACCATCGGCCGCAAGCGGGGTTACATCCTCGCCGAGGGCGAGCGATGACCCTCGTCCGCAACGAGCCGCAGCGGTTGACCGAGGGCGGCGCGGCGCTGCCCGGCGAGCGCGGGGCGGCGGAGCTGCTGGCACGGCTGCCGCCCGCCGAGGCGGACGACCTCGCGAAGGAGCGGGTCTGGCGGGCGCTCTCCGAGGAGCTGCCGGTCGCGGCCCGCCCGCGCGCGCGCCGCTGGGCCCTGGTGCTCGTCCCGGCGGCGGCCGCCACCGCGGCGCTGTTGCTCTTCACGCTGCGCGGCGCCCTCGAGGGCGGCGGTTCCGCGCGGCTGGCGATGACGGCCGGGGCCGTGCTGGCCGCGGCGCCGGAGCACGGCTGGGCCGCCGCGGAAGCCGGCGTCCAGCTGCCCGAGGCCTCGCGGCTGCGCACCTCGGCCCGGGCCCGCGCCGTCGTCGCCCTGCGCCGGGCCGCGCTGCTCGTGGATCCCGAGAGCGACCTGGGCCTCGAATCGCTCTCCCGCGACACCTTCCTCCGCCTGTCCGGCGGCCGGATCGTGGCCGAGGTGGAGCACCGCCGGCCCGGTGAGACGTTCGTGGTGCAGACGACGCGCTACCGCGTGACCGTCAAGGGAACGATCTTCTCGGTGACCGAGCGCTCCGAGCAGGACGTCGAGGTGAGCGTGAGCCGCGGCCTGGTCGAGGTCACGGGGGAAGGCGGCCGCTGGGAGGTGCCGGCGGGGCAATCGTGGCACAGCACCGCCGCGAACCGGCCGGCGCCGGACGACATTCCGGCCCGGGACCGCGACCTGCTCGAGGAGAGCGCGAGCACCGGACCGCGCGCCGCCATCCGGGTCGAGGGACCGCCCGAGCTCGACGTGTCGGAGCAGGGCGTGGCGCTCGGCCCGACGCCGGTGACCTGGGATGCCCCCGTGGGGCGGTACCACTTCGTGGGGAACGCGACGGGCGGGTTGGCCGAGGGAGACGCGGCGACGAGCGCCGGGGTTGGGGCAACGGTGAGGCTCGGGGTGGAGAAGGCCGAAGCCGCGGCGACCGCGACCGCGGGAGCGACCCCGACCTCGACCCCGACCCCGACCCCGACCCCGACCGCGACCTCGACCTCGACCTCGACCTCGACCCAGACCGCGACCTCGACCCAGACCGCGACCGCAACAACGACCCCGACCGTCACCCAAACCCCAGCCCAGACCCCGACCGCCCCCGCCTTCGCAGCCGCGATTCACCACCACCGCCGCGCGGGATCGCAGCGGCACCACGCCTCGCGCCTCTCGGCGCACGCCTACAGCCCTGCTCCTCCCAGCGAGCCCACCAGCGAGCCCACCGCTCCCGCCGCGGCGGAAGCGGCTTCGTCCCCCGCCGCCGAGCCCGCTCCCGCGGCGCCGGACGTCCCCGGCCAGAGCGCCGCCGCGCCGGTGCGCGAGCCCAACTACCTCGCCCGCCTCGATCACCCCGTCGCCGCGCCGCCGCCCGAGGCTCCTTTCGAGACGCCGCCCCAACCGTCGCCCGCCCCTGCGCCCGTTCCGCCGCCTCCCGTCGTGGCCCCCGACCCCTACGCGGAGGCCGTCTCCCTCTCGCGCAGTGGCCGCTACCACGACGCCGAGACGGCCCTCGAGACCATCGCAGGGAGCGGCGGTCCCCACGCCGATCTCGCCCTCTACGACCTCGGCCGCCTGCGCCAGACCCGCCTAGGCGACGCCGGGGGCGCGCTGCGCGCCTTCCTCCGCTACGAGTCCCTGTACCCGCGGGGCTCGCTGGTCCAGGAGGTCGAGCTCTCGGCCATCGAGATCGATCTCGACCGCGCGGACCTCGCCGGCGCGCTCGTGCAGATGAACCGCTTCCTCGCCGAGCATCCGGACAGCGAGCGCGCGCCGGAGGTCCACGCCCTGCGCGGCGACGCGCTCCGCAGCCGCGGCAACTGCCGGGCGGCGCTGCGGGACTACGCGCGCGCCGATGGCTCGGGTCGCGAGGACGACGCCCTGTACTACACCGCCTTCTGCCAGCAGAAGCTGGGTGACGCGGACGACGCGGCCGACAGCCTCCACAACTACCTGAAGACGTTCCCGAATGGCCACCACGTCCGCGAGGTCCGGGCGGCGCTCGGGACCCACTGAAAGATTTCTTGAAGGCGATCGGAGGCACGGCCGTTTGGAGACAGTGAAAGCAACCTTCGACCTTTCGAGGAGGACGTGATGCGAAACGCGACGATGAAGTGGGCGATGGCCGGGCTCTGTTGTAGCGCCCTGGCCTGTGGTCAGACCAAGGTGGTCGGCAGCCAGTACGCGGCGAGCGCGCTGATCTCGGCGACGCAGGGCGGCAGCCTGAGCGTCACCGCCAGCGAGGACGCGAAGCTCGCGGGGACGGAGATCCAGATTCCCCCCACGGCGCTGGCGCAGGACACCACCGTCACCATCACCGAGGGCGTGGACATCTCGTCGCAGTTGCCCTCGGGCGACAGCCTGGCCAGCGCGGCCGTCGCCGAGTTCGGCCCCAGCGGCACCGCCTTCTCGCTGCCGGTCACCGTCACGTTGCCGTACAGCGCCGGTACGACGTCCGACCTCGAGGTCGTCGCCGTCGAGGACGACGGCACGACGCTCGTCGTGAGCAACGCCGACCTGACGCTCGATACCCAGAACAACCTGGCGAAGTTCACCGTCGCGGGCTTCACACGCTTCGCGGTCGTCCACGGCGTCCACACGCCCTGCCCCGCGAACGACACGCTCTGCGGCTGCAACGGCGGCGGCAAGTGCGTGCCCCCCGGCACGGTCTGCCCGGCGATCTGCCCCGTCACCACGGGCGGCAACGGCGGCGGCAGCGGCGGCACCAGCGCCGGCTCCTCGGGCGGCTCCGGCGGCAGCAGCTGCTGCCCGGCCGGCGACTACTTCTGCGGCTGCAACGGCAGCGGCACGTGCGTTCCCGACAACGTGATGTGCGAGCTCAACTGCCCCTTCCAGAGCGGCGCGGGTGGGACCAGCGGCGGCAGCGGCGCGAGCGCCCCTCCCCCGTCGGCCGGCACGCCGCCTGCGGCCGTCTGCTGCCCCCCCGGCGACTACTTCTGCGGCTGCAACGGCCAGGGCAGCTGCGTCTCCGACAACCAGGCCTGCCCGGCCCTCTGCCCGGCCACCTCCGGCGGCAACGGCGGCTCCGGGAGCGGCGGCACGACCAGCGGCGGGAGCGGGGGCGGCTGCTGCCCCGGCGGCGACTACTGGTGCGGCTGCCCCGGCGAGACCGGGAGCTGCGTCCCCGACGGCCAGAGCTGCGTCATCGCCTGCCCCGCGCAGCCCAGCACCGGCGGCGCCACGACCACGCCCCCCTCCATCGACTGCTGCCCCGCGGGTGAGTTCTTCTGCGGCTGCAACGGCGTGGGCCAGTGCCTCCCGAGCGGCGAGGCCTGCCCGCTCGCGTGCCCGACGACGGGTGGCGGAAGCGGCGGCAACGGCTGCAGCGGTCCCCTCCCCCCGTGCGCCTACGGCCTGCAGGCCGTCTGCCTGCCCGATGGCCAGTGGACCTGCGAGGGCGGCGGCGGCTGCGTCTGCGGCTGCCCGGCCACGGGCCCCTGCGACTGCAGCTGCGACGGCGGCACCGTGTGCCCGGCCAACGAGGTGCAGACGGCCTGCGGCTGCCTCCCCCCGAACGTCCTGTGCGTGCCTCCCGGCTGCCCGAGCGGCGAGACCGAGTGCTGCGGCCAGTGCCTGCCGGCGGGCGAGGCCTGCTCGAACATCTCCTGCCCGCAGGACGGCGGCTCGCCGCCTCCTTGCGCCTGCGCCTGCCCGGCGAACGACCCGGCCTGCACCTGCGCCTGCGGCGACGCCGGCTCCGGCCCACCGACCTGCGGCTGCGCCTGCGCCGCGAACGACCCCAGCTGCACGTGCACCTGTGCCGACGCGGGTCCCGTCTGCACCGGCCCGCTGCCACCCTGCGCCACCGGGCAGCAGCCCGTCTGCCAGCCGGACGGCCAGTGGACGTGCCAGGGAGTCTGCGCCAGCGGCAGCACGCCGTGCTGTGACGGAACCTGCGCCACCGCCGGATCGGTCTGCCCCACGGTCTGCGCGGCGGACGCCGGCGCGTGCCAGCCCGGCTACACGATGTGCAACGGCAGCTGCATCGTGGACACGCTGCCGTGCGGCGTTTGCAGCAGCGGTGAGTCGCTCTGCTGCGGCAAGTGCCAGCCGTCCGGCCAGGCGTGCTCGTCGGTCTGCGCCGACGCGGGCTGAGCCAGACGCATCGATCACGAACGAAGGGGCCCGGGCGAAAGCTCGGGCCCCTTTTTCTTTGGCGACGGAGCCGGACGCTAGCTCGTGTACAGCTCTTCGAGGTGCGGCAGGTGCAGGGGGCCGTGGATGGCCTCGCGGAAGGCCGGGCGCACCCGCGCGATCGTCTCCGCCGCGCGCTCGGGGGTCAGGCCGCGATCCCGCGCGCGCCGCAGCCGCCGCCGCATGTCCGTCGCGAGGCGCAGGTTGCGCAGCCCCGTGGGGTCGGCCGTCACGCAGCGAGCGTCCGGCCCATCGCGCAGCATGCCGACGATCTGCTCGACCGCCAGCTCGCGCATCTCCGTGATCTCGTCGTCCTCGAGCGGCAGGTTGCGGCGGCCGGCCATCATGGCGCTCATCTGCTGCCACTTCTTGAGCCGGGCGGACAGCAGCAGCCCCTCGAACATGCGCTTGCTCAGGCCGAACGGGAGCACCGCGCCGGCGCCGATGGCTTCGCGCAGGAAGGCATCGTGGCGCCGGAGCGCCCGCCGGCTCACCCGCCGGGCCGTGCGCCACAGCTCCGGGTTCAGCCGCTGGTCGTAGCGCAGCTCCCAGTAGGCGTGCCCCGAGCGGCGGCGCCCGTACGCCTGCACGGTCTTGTAGGGGACGTAGTAGTTGTGGGCGACCGTGTCGGCGCCGAGGTGCGCCAGGAAGCCGTAGGCGAAGGCCCGCTCCGGCTCGTCGCGCGCCTGCTCGAGCACCTGGAAGCCGACCTTCCAGTTGTGGCAGTGCACCGCGTAGCGCGCGAGGTTCTTGCCCACGATCATGTCGGCCGCCAGCGTGCCGTACAGGAACTCGTTGCCGCAGGCCGAGAGGAGCGAGCGGATGGAAGCGGGCACCAGCGGCAGGCTCGCGAGCGCCCCCTCGCCGAACTCGAGGTGGGCGAGCGGGCCCCAGGCGTAGGCGTGCGCCGGCCACAACAGGACCAGCACGGCGCTCACGCCGCCGAGCGCGGCCAGGAGCCCCCAGAGCTTCTGCGATCTCACTATGCCCTCCTCGTTAGGGTATAAGAGCCGCCGGCCGTGTTTCAAGCCAAGGAGTGGCCGTGGGCGACATGAAGGAGATCGTCGAGGGCCTGGAGGCCCACCTGACCTGGCTGGCGGACGCGGGCGTGCGGGAGCTGCCCACGCCACCCATCGTCGAGGCGATGCCCGTCCGCCTCGCCGCCCCCCAGCCCAGCGCCGCGCCGCCACCGCGCCCGCCGGCTCGAGCACTCGGTAGCGCCCCCGCGCCGTCCCCCGATCTCCCTTTCCTCGGCAGCGCGCCCCAGGTCTTCTCGCTGCCCCAGATCCGCGACGACCTGGGAGATTGCCGGCGCTGCAAGCTGAGCGCCGGCCGCACGAACATCGTCTTCGGCGTCGGCAACCCGAAGGCGGAGCTGGTCTTCGTGGGCGAGGGGCCAGGGGCCGACGAGGACCGCCTGGGGGAGCCGTTCGTGGGAGCCGCGGGACAGCTCCTCGACAAGATGATCGCCGCCATGGGACTCGCGCGTCGAGACGTCTACATCTGCAACGTGGTCAAGTGTCGACCGCCCGGGAACCGCAACCCCGAGCCCGACGAGATCGCCGCTTGCTCCCCCTTCCTGCGCCGACAGATCGCCGCCATTCACCCCAAGGTCGTCGTGGCGCTCGGCAAGTTCGCGGCGCAGTTCCTGCTGAGCGACACCACGCCCATCACGCGGCTGCGGGGCCGCTGGCGCGAGTACGACGGCGTCCCCCTCATGCCCACCTTCCACCCCGCCTACCTCCTGCGCAGCCCCGGCGAGAAGGGCAAGGCGTGGGAGGATCTCAAGGCCGTCGTGAAGGCCCTGGGGCGGGAGCTGCCGGCCGGGCGCTGAGCCATGGATCCCTACGGCCTCACCCGCGTCGTCGGCCAGCCCGGCGTCCTCCCGCAGGCGGCGGCCCGGCTCGACCCGTCGCTGCCCTGCCGCGAGGACGAGCTGCTCCTCGACGTCGAGCGGCTCAACGTGGATGCCGCGAGCTTCCGCCAGCTCCGCCAGGTGGCCGGCGACGACCCCGCTCGCGTGGGCGCCGAGATCGCCCGCATCGTGCGCGAGCGCGGCAAGCTGCAGAACCCGGTGACCGGCAGCGGCGGGATGCTCCTCGGCCGCGTGCGCGAGGTGGGGCCCCGCCACCCGGCGCGGGGCAGCCTCTTCCCCGGCGACCGCGTCGCCACCCTCGTGTCGCTCACGCTCACGCCCCTCGCGCTCGCCGAGGTGCGCGCGGTCGACCTGCACGCCGACCGCGTCGACGTGACCGGCCACGCGATCCTCTTCGCGACCGGCCTTTGGGCCAAGGTGCCCGCCGACCTCCCCGAGCCGCTCGTGCTCGCGCTGCTCGACGTCTGCGGGGCGCCGGCCCTGGTCGCGCGGCACGTGGCCGCCGGCGATCGCGTGCTCGTCATCGGCGCGGGCAAGAGCGGGGCGCTCTGCTGCGCGCAGGCGAAGCGCAGCGGCGCCCGGCAGGTCCTGGCTGCCGACGTGAGCCGCGACGCGGTGGCCCGGCTCGAGAGGCTGGGGCTCGCCGAAGGGCGCGCCCTCGACGCCACCCGCGCGACCGACGTCCACGCCGCGATCGTCGAGGCCACGGGGGGCGCGCTCTGCGACCTCGTCGTCAACGTGGCCAGCGTCCCCGGCACCGAGATGGCCTCCCTGCTCTCGGTGCGCGACGGCGGCAAGGTCATCTTCTTCTCGATGGCCACGAGCTTCACCGCCGCGGCGCTCGGCGCCGAGGGGATCGGCAAGGACGCGACGCTGCTCATCGGCAACGGCTACTCGCGTGGCCATGCCGACCTGACCCTCGACCTCGTGCGGCGTGAGCCCGGCCTGCGCGCGCTCCTCGAGGAACGCTTCCGCGCCTGAATCGAAAGGGTGATCGATGGACGACGCCGACGAAGCGGAGCGGAGCGCGCTGGCCATGACCGAGCAGTTCCCGGACAACGCGCTGCCGTGGTTCGCGCTGGGCAAGCACTACCTCTCGGCCGGAGCTCCCGGCAAAGCCGCGCAGGCCCTGCGCCGCTGCGTCGCGCTCCAGCCGGACTACGCGGCCGCGCTCTTCGCCCTGGGAGAGGCCTGCGCCGGCGGAGGCCTGACCGCCGAGGCGCGGGACGCCTTCGAGCGCTGCCGGGCGGTCGCCGCCTCCCAGAACCACCCTTCCCTGGCCGACGAAGCGGCGGACCGGGCGCGGTCGCTCGGCTAGAAGTAGTTTCAAAACCCCCAGCCGTCGCGAGAAAGCCGAGACCGAAGCGAGCCGGGCACCCGAGAAGTGAGC
>DATJNL010000067.1:0-2325 GCA_035508175.1 Myxococcales bacterium | reverse complement strand
AGCCGTTCGAGGTGCCGGAAGATCGTCCGCGCGTCGACGCCCAGATCCTTCGCGGTCTTGGTGCGGTTCCCGCCGTTCCGCTCCAGGACCTGGTTGATGTAGCCGCGCTGGAAGGCGGCCTTCGCTTCGGCGAGGGGGGCGACCGGCGTCAGCGTTTCGCCCGTGAGATCGAGGTCCTCCGCGGTGAGCTGCGCGCGGTCGGAGAGCACGATGGCCTTCTTGAGGCGGTTCTCGAGCTCGCGCACGTTGCCGGGCCAGGCGTGGCGCTTCATCGCCTCCACGGCGTCCTTGGCGAAGCCCCGGGTGGGTGCCTTCATCTCGGCGCCGAACTGCTTCAGGAACCAGCGCGCCAGCATCAGTACGTCGTCGCCGCGTTCGCGCAGCGGCGGCACCACCAGCTTCACGACGTTCAACCGGTAGAAGAGGTCCTCGCGGAAGCGGCCGGCCTTCACCTCGTCCTCGAGGATCCGGTGGGTCGCGGCCACGACGCGGATGTCGACGTTCTCGGGCCGGGTGTCGCCGACCTTCACGACCGAGCGTTCCTGCAGCGCGCGCAAGATCTTGACCTGGAGAGCCATCGGCATGTCGCCGACCTCGTCCAGGAAGAGCGTCCCCCCGTTCGCCGCCTGGAAGCGCCCCTGCCGGGTGGCCACCGCGCCGGTGAACGCGCCGCGAACGTGGCCGAACAGCTCCGACTCGAGCAGGTTCTCCGGGATGGCGCCGCAGTTGATGGCGACGAAGGGGCCCTTGGCGCGCTGCGAGCGCCGGTGGATCTCCCGCGCCAGCATCTCCTTGCCCGTGCCCGTCTCGCCGCCGATGAGGACCGAGATGTCGGTGGCGGCCACCTTGTCGATACGGCGGAAGATCTCGCGCATCCCCGGGCAGCTCCCGATCAGCTCGCCGAAGCGCGACTCCTGCAGCTGCTTCTTGAGCTGGGCGCTCTCGGTGCGCAGCTCGTTCACGAGGAGCGCGTTGCGCACGATGAGCGAGGCCTGGGCCGCGAAGATGGTGAGGAGCTCGAGGCTGCGCGCCTCGAAGCGGTGCGCGATGCGATCGTTGCCGAGGTAGAGCACGCCGATGAGGTTCCCCTTCTCGAGCAGCGGCGCGCAGATGACGCTGATCAGCTTGAGATTCACCACGCTCTCGCTCTGGCTGAACTGCTCGTCGTGCAAGGCGTCGTTCACGATGATCGGCCGCTTCGTCTCCAGCACCTTGGCCACGATCGAATCGCTCACCCCGCGGCGCGCGTCGTCGAGGTCGAGGCCGGCGCCGGCCTGGAGGTTGCGCGCCACGCGGACGGCGAGGCGATCGGGCTCCACCAGGATGAGGAAGCCCTTGTCGGCGTGCGTCAGGGAGATGGCGGCGTCCATCATCTCCTCGAGCACCGCCTGCACGTCGTCGTGCGTCATCATGCGCTCGGAGAAGCGCAAGAGCGTCTTCAGCGCCTCGACCTCGTCGCCGTTGGCAGCCTCGGGCGGTCGGGGCAGCGGCGTACCGGGGGAGGGCGTGCCGCCTTCGCCGAGCTCCACCGTGAGCGTGGCGCCCCCGAGGGAGATCACGTCGCGATCCGAGAGCGTGCCCTCGCCGCGCCGCTTGCCGTTGAGCGCGTAGTCCGTCCCGCGGTGGCCCGACAGGGAGAGCTTGCCGCCCTCGAGCTCGAGGTGCAGCGCCGAGTCAGGGACGCCGGGGAACGGCAGCGCCACGTCGTTCTCGGGCGCGCCGCCCACCGCGGTGATGCGCTTGACCAGCGGGACCTGGCGGGAGCTGCCGTCGGGGAGCTTCACGATCAGTCGGGGCATCTCTCGTTCCTTCTCTCTCTAGAAGCGGACGGCGACCGAGCCCATCGCGCCGCCGGGAATGGGCCCCAGCGAGGCCTTGATGGAGGCGCCCGGCGCGGGCTTCGCGGCAGGCTGCGCCGGCGCGTCCTCCTCGCGAACGGTCACGGTGCTGTTGAAGTGCCAGAGCGCCTCGCCGGCCCCGAAGGCCCACAGGCCGAAGAAGGCCGCGCCGCTGCTGATCTGCACGGCGCGCATCGCGAGGGCGGCGCTGTAGTCCTGCGGTTCGAAGTTCCCGTCCGGCAGGCGGTGGAGCAGGTACCAGGCGTAGCCGAACACGGAGGTCGCGCCGAGGACCGCCTCGGGCACGAGCAGCCCCCAGGCGAGCTTCGGGTTGCCGTTCTGGAACTGCCCGGCGCCGAAGGGCAGGAGCGCGATGGCGGGGCTGTGGCGCTCCACGCGCACGTTCACCAGCTTGACCTTGGCCTCCTCGGGCGGCGCTCGGGCCTGCGTCAGCAGCTTCTTGCGCGCCTCCTCCTCGAGCTGCAGC
>DATJNL010000066.1:0-11174 GCA_035508175.1 Myxococcales bacterium | reverse complement strand
GCACTCGGCTGCACGAGGATCGAGAGGGGCACGATCGCCTGCTGCCCCTGGCCATCGACGGCCAGCACCGCGAACGCCCACTGGCGCGGATCGGCCGACCCGGCGACGCTGCCGCTGATCGCGCCGTTCTGCGCGAGCGAGAGCCCCGACGGCAGATCGCCGGAGTACAGCGAGAACGAGACCGCCTCGTTGCCGCTCGTCTGGATCGTCGCGCTGTAGGCCTGCCCTTGCGTCGCCGCCGGTAGCGACTGCGCCGGCAGCGTGAGGATCTGCGGCGCCACCTCCAGGACGAACTGGCGCGACGCGGCGTGCGAGAGCTCGTCGGTCACCACCACGCGGAAGGGCCAGCTGCCCGCCAGCGTCGGCGTGCCCTGGAGCTGACCGATGGCCGGCGTCCCCTGCTGCGAGAACGTCACGCCGGGCGGCAGCGCCTGGCCCGCGGGCAGGCTCCACGAGAACTCGTGCTGCAGGTTGTCGTTCTCGGTCGCCTCGAGCGCCGCGGAGTAGCCCTGGCCGACGGTGGCGGGGGTGAGCGAGGTCGTGGAGATGATCAGCGTCCCCACGTCGACGATCTGCAGCCGCAACGTGGCCTGCGCGCTGTTGCCCGCCGAGTCCGAGACCGTGATCTGGAAGGGCTGCGCGCCGCTGGTGACCGCGGTGGGCGTGCCCGCCACGAGGCCGCTCGGCTGGAGCACGAGGGCGCCCCCGCCGGGCGGCGTCCCGGACCAGCGGTAGGGCGGCACCCCGCCTTCCGCAGCGAGCTGCAGCGTGTACTCGCGCCCCACTGTGGCCGGCGGCAGCTCGGTGCCGGCCGTCACGATCTGCAAGGGTCCGGAGGCCGCGGCGACGGTGATGGAGAGCACCGCGATCTGCGACTGCCCGGCCGAGGCCACCTGGACCACGAACGTCGCCGTCCCCGTGGCCGCGGGCGTGCCGGAGATCGCGCCGTCCGTCGAGAGCGAAAGCCCCCCGGGTAGGCTGCCCTCGAGGACCGACCACGCCTCCGTTCCGAGCCCGCCCACGGCGACGAGCTGGAAGGCATACGGCACCTGGACGAGCGCGGTGGGCAGGTTCTGCGAGACGATCTCGAGCCCGTCCGCCCCGATCGCGATGGGCTGCGGCGCCGTGGCGACGTCGTTGGCGCGACTCAGCTCTGCCGTCACCTGGTCGGGATCGACGATCAGCGCGAGCGTGTAGCTCCCCGGCGGCAACGTCGACGGCAGCTGGAGGACGTCGGTGCCGATGTCGTCGCTGATCCCCTGGCCGGGCTGCTGCAGGACCGGCGTCATGGGCCGGAAAGTGGTGCCGCCGGCGGTGACGACCGGCACCGGGATGCCGCCCGCGTTCGCCTGGCCCACCGTGGAGAGGAAGTAGCCGTAGGGCGTGGCCCCGGGCGCGATGCCGATGTTGTGGATCTGCCGGTCGACGTAGATGCGGTCGCCCGCCGCGGCCGCCGTTGGCGCGGTCACGTCGCCGGGCCCCACCGCGAAGTCGGGCTCCGGCGGCGAGACGAACGTCGGCGTGGGAGAAGCAAGGCGGTTCGCGTTGCGCGTCTCGTTCACCTGGTTGTAGGGGTCGGCGATCACGCCCACGAGGTAGTCGCCGGCGACGGTCGGCTTGCCGTACATGATCGGTGGCACGACGCTCACGAGCGCGCCGCCGTCGGCGCCCGCCGACGGGAACGTCGCGCAGCCGAGCGGGCTCATCGACTGGACCGTCCCGTCCTGGGCGACGATGGTGCAGCCGGGTCCGATGGACACGCCGTCGATCTCCAGCAGCTGGGGGTCGTTGATGGTGAAGGCCGAGCCGCGCGCCTGCGGGTGGATGTACAGGCCGATGGAGAAGCCGTCGGCGGGGTCCGAGCCGTTGTTGGTGATGGTGTAGCCGACGTGCGTGGGCAGACCGACGAAGGCCTCGGTGGGCGCGTCGATCTGCGTGACCTCGAGGTGGGCCGGCGACACCGTGACCTGGCCGGTCGAGAAGAACACCGAGGTGGGGTTCAGGTTGCCCGACAGGTGGTTCGGGTCGATCGACATGGCGACGTAGTAGGTGCCCTGGGCGGCGTCGTGTGTCTGGGCGGTGTCCGAGCGGTTGATCGTCTGTCCGCCGGCCAGCGTCACCGTGGTGTCTTCCACCTCGAAGTCCGTCGTCGTGTCGATGGACTGGTTGCCGGCGGTGAGCCACAGCTGGTACTCGACGCCGTCCGCCGCGAGCAGACCCGTGTTCTCGAGAGTGATGGGCAGCGGGAAACTGCCATTGTCGGGCACGGCGCCGCCGTCGGCGGTCACGTTCACCGAGCCCGCGAGATCGACCCCGACGATGAGCGGCTGGGACAGCCCGACCGCCTGCGAGGTGTTCCCGGTCACGTTGGCCGGGTCGAGCCACAGCTCGACGTAATAGGTCCCGGCGCCGCCTGCGAGCGGGTAGGGCACCGCCAGCGTCCCGGTGCTGATGGGCTCGCTGCCCTTTGCGGCGATGCCGCTCGGCACGGCGAAGACGCCGAGGCACGACGCGCCACCCGGGCACGCGGGCAACTGCGCGGTCGGAACGAGGCTCTGCACGAGGTAGGCGTTGTAGGGGAACCCCGCGTCGACGGGGGTCAAGCCGAGATCCGCGGCCTCCGCGTTCACGTCGAACGAGAGGCTGCCGGCGTCGAGGGCGCCGCTGCCCGCGGTGATGGACTCGGGGGACAGGTAAACGCCCGGCGGAGAGCCGTAGGTGATGTCGGTGTTCGAGGGGAAGTCGCCGCCGCCGCCGGTGCAGCCGCCATCGCTTTCACAGCCCAGGCCCGTCACCCACGTCGTCCCCGCGGGATCCTCGAGGCTGGCCCAGGCGACGCTCGTGTCGGGGAAGTTGTTCGCCGGGGTCGACATCGTGCCGTACGCCACCTGCACGAGCCCGCTCTCCGTGAGCGTGATGGAGAAACTGTAGTAGCTGCCCTCGCCGAAGCTGATGTCGCTGGTGGGCACGCCGTGGTAGTCGACCGTCAGGTAGTGACTCCCCGCGGCGCCGCCCTGCGCGTAGCTGATGCCGCTCACCCCCGTGTCGTCGAGCGTCTCCCACCAGCCCGCGATGGTTCCTTCGGCGTCCACCGAGGGGCCAACCTGGAGGAAGCTCGTCTGGCTGAAGGGCGGGAAGGTGCCGGAGATGACGCAGCAGGCCGCGAAGCCGTTCTGGGTCGCGCACCCCGTCGAGTCGCCGCAGCAGCCGAAAGACGACCCCTGCGCGGACGGGCACGGGAAGCTCGTTCCGCAGATTCCCGCGTCCGGGGTGCAGCCGCCCAGGAGGCCGTTGCCCACGATCAGGTAGCCGTCCGTCGTGACCGTGACCTGGTCGTAGCCCGCGTCGAAGTAGGGGAAGGTCCAGCCGTTGAGGTCGATGGTGCCGGCCCCCGCGTAGGTGCCGGTCACGCCGGGCACCGGGGCGCCCGCGTCGCCGAGCGGTGCGTAGGTCCCGCCGCCCACGACCACCGGGTACTCTTGTGCGAGCGCGCCGGGAGCCAGCAGCAGCGCCGCGCCTAGAACGAAGTGTCTCACGCCAGCCTCCATGTCTTCAGGCCCCGCTCGGCTCGCACGCGCCGATGCCGAGGACTCCGCCGTCGCCGAGCGGCAGCACCGTCACGCGCACGCAGGTGCGGCCGAGAATGGCGCAGCCGTGGACGCCGCCCACGCCGGAGAAGGTGTCGCAGAAGGCCCAGCAGGCCGGCCCGCTGCCCGCGTCGCCGCCGCCGACCGCGGTGAAGCAGCCGTAGCCGGCCGCGCAGTCGGTCTGCGCCGCGCAGGGATCGCCGTCGATCCCCTTGCCCACCGGCTCGCACAGCGTATCGCCGAGCGCTCCCTCGAAGAAGCAGGCCTGCGGCACGGAGGCATCGGGGCTCCCGCCGTCGGCGAGCGGGCAAGCCGAGGTCTTGGTGTAGGGCGGCTGGTCGTAGACGTCGCAGCTCGTGAGGCAGGAAGGACCATGGCCGGGAAGCGACCCGCAGAACTGGGCGGGGTTGCACTTGAAGCCGGCGAAGCCCGCGTCGGTGCCGCAGAGGCAGTCGCCGCTGGTCTCGTCGCAGCTTTCGCCTTCGGGGCAGGTCACGCCCGCGCACAGGTTACCGCCGAGGCAGCGGCCCACGAGACCCGTAGGTGGCCCGGCATCGACCGGGGCGCCGCCTTCCGCCCCGCCGTCGAGCGAGGGACCTGCGTCGGGCACCTGGCCGCCGTCGGGGAAGAAGAGCACGCACACCGCGCCGCCCGTGCACACCGGCCCGGCGAGGGCGCCGCAGTGGCAGAGGCCGTCGGAAGGGCCACAGATGGCGCCGGCCTGGCAGCTCGTGCCGGCGCAGAGCGCCGCGGGCTCGCAGGTCTTGGCCGAGGCGACGCAGACCTGCCCGGTGTCGCAGATCGGGCCGTCGGGGCCGCCGCAGCGGCAAGCGCCGCCGTAGCAGGCGTCGTCGGGGGCGCCCGAGCAGTGCACCCCGAGGCAAGGATCGGCGGCGCAGCCGCCGTCGATGCAGGCCTGCCCGCCGTCGCAGACCGCGCCGCCGCAGCGGCAGCTGCCGTCGGACGGGTCGCAGGACTCCCCGGCGGCGCAGAGCACGCCCGTGCACGCCGCGGTGCCCAGGCAGCTGTGCGTGTTGGGGTCGCAGAGCTCGTCGGCCGCGCACACGGTGCCGCCGCACTTGCAGGTGCCATCGGCGGGATCGCAGGAGGTGCCGTTGGTGCAGGCCGGCGTGCTGGCGCAGAGGTTCGAGACGCAGGCCTGCAGCTGCGGGTTGCAGCTCTCGCCCTGCCCGCACACCACGCCGTTCTTGCCGGTCTGCCCGACGCCCTCCTCGCCGCCGCACTTGCAGAGCCCGTCGGTCGGGTCGCAGGCTTCCGGGGCGGCGCAGGTGACGCCGTTGCACTTGTTGCCGCAGGAGCACGCGGGGGCGACCGCTCCGCCGAGCACGAGCGCCGCGACGAGCCAAGGCTTCATGAGCACGCCACGTCGTACGTGACGGTGAGCGTGTCGCCGGGCTGCGGCGCCGCGTTCGGGTCGAAGACGATCGAGTTCGTCGTGGGGTCGTAGGTCCACTCGACGAAGCCGTTCGGCAGCGTGGATGGCTCGGTGGTGCAGCTGCCCTGGAAGCAGTCCGTCACCGTGATGCTCGCGGGATTCGCGGGCTGCGCCGTCAGCGGGAACGAGAGCCGCCCGCCGAAGGCGATGTTGCCGAGCTGCTCGAGCGCCGTCCCCCAGTCGTTGGTGCAGATGGAGACGTTGATGCCGCCCGTCATCTGCACCATCTGCGGCACGCGCGTCACGCTCGTCGAGTCGAAGGCGATCCCGTTGGCGCAGCCGCCGAGCGGCGCATCGGCCGGCGTCTCGTTCACGGCCGAGAAGGAGAACTGGCTGGCGTTCTGGAAGCCTTTGATGCTCTCGAAGAAGTTGTAATAAAACTGCACGCTCTGCGGGCTGTCGTCGTCGGCGTCCGAGACGCCGATGATGGCGAGGTAGGCGTCGGGCCGCAGGAAGCCCGCGTTGTGGCCCGCGAGCAGTGCCGGCTGCAGCGCCTCGTAGGCCGGTTCGAAGAGCGGGTCGTCGCAACCGCCGCTCTGCCCGAGCTGGATCAGGGTGCCCAAGGCGCCCACCGGGTCGGGCGTCTGCGGCGTGATGATCTCCGCGTTGGTGCCGGTCTCGGCGCAGTGCGCGCACGGCTCGAACCAGCCGTCGTCGGACGTCGGTCCCTGGCACACGTCGTCCGAGGTGACGGCGATGTGGTAGTCGATGCCCTGCGACTGCGCGTACTGCATGAAGCTCGGGATGTTCTGCGCGACCAACTGCTGCACCTGGCCGTTGTCGTCGTTGTCGATGATCCAGAGGATGTCGACCTTGGGCTGGCTGCTCTGCACGAAGGTGTCGGTCTGCACCGCGTTCGCGTTCGCCTCGCCGTGGAACGTGACGAGGTAGGGCGAGCTCGGCATCTCCTGCGTCGCGATCGAGAGCGAGCCGAGCTTCGTCCCCGCGCTGTCCGGGTGGAAGGCCACCTGAAAGGTGACGGGCGTGGAGCCGGGCGGCACGTCCACCGGGTAGCTCGAGGGCTGCCCGGAGAGCACGAACTCGTTGCCGCCGACGCCCGGGTTCATCGTGATGGACGTGATGTGCACGTCGTAGTTGCAGGTGTTGTACGCGGTGAAGTCGCGCTTCACGCTCGAGCACCACGCCTGCGTCGCGGGGTTCACGCCCACCACGCCGAAGTCGAGGTTGTTCGGCGCCACGAGCAGGCAACCCGGCTGGCTGGTGCCGGTCACGTGCACGTCCTGCTGCGGGTTCGTGGGATCGGAGATGGTGAAGGTCACGTCGCCCGCGAAGGTGCCGTACTGCGTGGGGGCGAACTGCACCGTCACCGGCAGCGTCGAGGCGGCGCCGGTGGGGTTGCCCGTGTAGCTCAGCGTCTGCGAGGCGATCGGGCCGTTCGGCAGCGAGAACGAGGGGTCGCTCGTGCCCGACAGGTTCAGCCCGTTCACCAGGCAGTCGTTGGCGCCGTTGTTGACGATGGCGAACTGGAGCTGCGCGGTCGCACCCTGGGCGACGAAACCGAACTGCAATCCACCTTGCGGGGCGATCGTGAAGTCGCACGGCGGCAGGTTGCTGCCCGTGCCCGAGAGCGGCACCAGCGTCGTCGGATTCTGCGTGTCGTTGCTCGCGATGTGCAGGTGGCCGCTGTCGCCCGCGGTGTTCACCGCGGTGTACACGACGTCGATCAGGGCGCTCTGCCCCGCGGTGAGCCCGCCCAGCGGGAAAGGCGTGTCGAAGTGCGCGACGAACGCCGGGTCGTCGGGCACCGTGAGGCCGGTGATCTGCAGGCTGCCGCCCGGGAAGCCGGGCACGTCCTGGCCCACGTTGGTGCACAGGACCTTCTGCGTGACGGGCACGCCCACGGCCACCGTGCCGTACGCGAGGCTCTCGGGCAGGCACTGGATCTGCCCGCCGCCGCCCACGCCGCTGAGCTGCACCGTGACCTCGCCGGCCTGCGGGTCGTCGCTCGTGAAGAGGAGGCTCCCCGTGTACTGCCCGAGCGCGGGCGGCGTGAAGACGACCGGCACGTCCACCTCGGTGCCGGCCGCGATCGCGAGCGGGAATGTCGGCGCGTTCGCGGCGAGCGCGAAGGCCGCCGGGTTGCCGGGGTTCAAGAGCGGCGTCGCCGTCATGTGGATCACGCGGTTCGCGACGTTCTGCAGCTTGATGCTCCTCGTGACCGGGGTGCCCGGCGGATCGAAGCCGAAGTCGAGCGGGTTCGGCGTCACCGAGAGGCCGGTGTCCACCGCCTCGCCGCGCAGGTCCACCGTGACGGCGTTGCAGCCGTCGCAGTAACCCACCGTGAAGAAGGCGGTGTCGGGGGTCTGCGAGACCGTGGTGGGCGCGTACGTGATGGGCAGCGTCACGCTCTGGTTCGCGGCGAGCGTGGTGGACGACAGCGCGCCCTCGCTGAAGAGCGCCGCCTCCGCGCCCTGGATGGCCGAGATCGTGAGGCTCACGGTGAGCGCCGAGGCGTTGGCGATGGTGACGTTCTCGGTCTCCTGCGTGTGCACGACCACCTTGCCGAAGTCGATGCCCTGCGGCGTGACGGTGACCTCGAGCTTCACGCCCTGGCCGGTCAGGGTGACGGTGACCGCGGGCACGTCGGCCGAATCGGTGTGCAGCACGAAGGTCGCGTTCTTCTGCCCCACGCTGAACGGGGTGAAGTGCACCGGCACCGCCAGCGGCGCGCCCGACTGCACCACCGAGCCCTCGGCGAGATCCACGGTGAACTCGGGGTCGCTCACGGTCTCGTCGACCGAGATCACGGTGAGCGACGCGATGCCCGTGTTCTGCAAGGAGAGCGTGATGGTCTTCGTCTGCCCGAGCGGCACGTTGCCGAAGTCGACCGCCGCGTCCGCCTGATCCGGCGAGGTGACGCCCGTCTGGGTCGCGATCTGCGGCTCGCCGTTGCTGCTGCCGAGGTCGCCGCCGCCGCCGCGGCAGCAGGCCGACAGGCCCGCGGCCCAGGCCACGACAAGGACCACTGCGTGGCCGCGATTCCAAGAGCGACGCGCCATGACTTTCGACCCCTGCGAGAGAGGGCGGCGATTCTACAGATCGGCCGAAGGCATGGTCAAGGCGGCCCTCGGGCGGTTGACGAAGCGGTCAAGCGCGGGCAAAGGGGCGAGATCTCGCGGGTTCGGGGAGCGGGGCGGACCGCGCCCCGGAGAGCGCGCGCAGGGCCAGAAGCCCTCGGGAGCCGAGGGAAGTCCTGGTGGCTCCGCTGGGCATCGACGCGCCCCGGTGCGAGGTCCACGTGCGATGACGCAAGTGGCCGATCCGACAGAGGCGAAGGACCGGGTGCCGCCAGCCGCGCCCGTCACCACCCCGCTCGCGGCCGTCGCAGCGGACCTCAGTCCCTCACTGGCAGAGCCCGCCGACGCAGGCGCCGCCGTCGCAGCCGTTGCCGCACTGGCCGCAGTTCGCGGGGTCGCTGTCGAGGTCGGCACAGCCGCCGTTGCAGCAGAGGCCGATGCCGGCGTCGAGAGGGCAACCGACGGCGCCGTTGTCGGCGGCGGGTACGTTGGCGCAGCTGGGCACGCCGCAGAGAAAGGCGGCGGCGTAGCAGAGCGGGGCGCCGACGGCCGTGCAGTCGTGGCCGCAGTAGCCGCAGTCGGTGAGGTCGCTCGCGACGTCGACGCAGCCGCTGGCGCCGCAGCAGAGCCCCTGGCCGCCGTCGGCGAGCGCGCAGTCGTCGCCCTCGCGGCCCGCGCAGCCGGCGTCGGGCCCGGGGGGCACGCAGGCGCCGCCCTGGCAGACGAAGCCCTGGGCGCAGGCGCCGAAGAAGCCGCAGTTGGAAGGGTCGCTGGAGAGATCGAGGCAAGTGGGGCCGCTGCTGCCAAAGAAGTCGACGCAGGCGCCGACGCCGCCGTCCGCGAGCGCGCACAGGGCGCTACCGTTCGCGGGGCAGGCGACGGACGCGCAGAGGCCGTCGGCGCAGGCGCTGCCGGCCGGACAGCTCGCGCAGCTGGTGCCATGGGGCGGTACGCAGAAGCCGGAGCCGGCGCCGTTCGATTCGCAGACGCCCGAGGCGCAGGCGGCGCCGCAGCCGCCGCAGTTGAAGGCGTCCTGGCTCGGGTCGACGCAGAGGCCGCCGCAGCAGAGGCCCACCGCGAACGGCGAGATCGAGCACTGGTCGCCGTCGGCGCGGCAGGGCGGGACGCAGGCGTTGCTGCCGCCGCAGTAGGAGCCGGCCGGGCACGCCGCGGCCGAGCAGCCGCTGCCGGCGTCGGGGAGGAGGCAGCCGCCGCCGTTCGAGAAGCCGCCCTGCACGCAGGTGGTGCCCGGCGGGCAGAGCAGGCCACAGCCGCCGCAGTTCGCCGGGTCGGCGTAGCCGTCGACGCAGGCGTCGCCGCAGCAGAGCCCGGCGCGGCCGCTCGGCAGCGCGCAGGCGCCGCCCTGGTTGGCGCCGCCGCAGGCGACCGGCAGGACGCAGGCGCCGAGCTGGCAGACCTGGCCCGCGGGGCAGGCGACGCCGCAGCCGCCGCAGTTCGCGGGATCGCCGAGGACGTCGGCGCAGCCGCCGCCGCAGCAGGCGCCGAGGCCGCCGGTCGGCAGCGCGCAGAAGACGCCGCCGTCGCCGCAGGCCGTCGCGACGCAGAGCGACTGCTCGGGCAGGCAGGTGGTGCCCGCGGGACAGCCGGCGCCGCAGCCGAAGGCGGCGTTGCCCGCGTCGTCGGCGCAGCCGCTGGCGGTGCAGGCGCTGCCGGCGGGGCAGACGAGACCGCAGCCGCCGCAGTCGCGGTCGTCGGCGACGGATCCAACGCACGCGCCGCGGCAGCAGTTGCCGGCGCCGCCGCCGGGGAGCACGCAGCTGTCGCCCGGCAGGCCCGTGGCGCAATCGCCGTCGAGGCACGCGCCGGCCGAGCAGCTCTGCTTCCCGCTGCAGGGGAAGCCGCAGCCGCCGCAGTTCATGGGATCGCTCGCGACGTCGCTGCAGCGCCCCTCGCAGCAGCTGCCCGCGCCGCCGCCGTCGAGCGTGCACGCCGTGCCCGCGACGCACGAAGGCGCGCCGCCGGTGCTGCCCGCGCCGGTCGAGGCGCCGCCGCTGCTTCCGCCCGTGCCCGTGGTCGCGGCGGTGCCGCCGCTGCTCGCCGCCCTGCCGGTACTGCTGCCCGCGCCCGCGCCGCTGCTGGACGCGGCGCCGCCGGTGGTGCTCCCGCCGTCGGGTCCGTTCGATCCGCCGGAGCAGGCGGCGAGCGCGAGGACGCTGAGGCAGACGGCGGTGAAGCGCGGCATGGGGAACCCCTCGGTGGGCGAGCGCCGACCGGTCTACAACGCGCGCGCCGCCGCGCGCAATGCGCCGCGCTACGGCAGCGGCGCGCCGGCGACCGACAGGGTGACGTCGCCGCCCGCGAGCACGGCCACCTGCGTGCCGAGCGATTGCGAGATCACGGCGCCGCCGCCGAGCCCCTGCACGTCGACGAAGTAGCCGCCCGGCAGGAGCGTCCCGTAGACGGCGCCGGCCGCGTCGCCGCACGCGAGCGTCTGCTCGGTGGTCGCGCCGGTGGCGTCGCTGGCGATCGCACCCTGTGGGTCGACGAGGAACACGTGCACGTGATCGACGCCGCCGTCGGCGCAGGGCGCGCCGAGGGTCCAGGTGATCGCGAGACTGCCGGTGGCGGAGGCCTCGCTCGCGAGCGGGACGTCCACGGCCAGGGCGTCCGCGGGGAGGCCGTCCACGTGGACCGTGCCGCTGCCGTGGTACGTGGCGCTCGCGCCGGTGGCGGCCACGACGAAGGGGTAGCTGCCCGCGGCCAGCCCGGCCACGGCGGTGCCGTCGGCGCCCGCGCCGTCCGTGCAGGGCAGGACGGCCTGGTCGGGCGCGCTCGGATCGCCCGGGGCGCTGACCGTGAGGGTGACCTGCGACACGCCGGCCGTGGCGCAGCTTTGACCTCCGAACGTCCACTGGAACGTGAGCTGGCTCGCGCCGAGGGCGCCCGGCACTGCGGCGAGCGTGGCCGAGACCGGGGCGCTGCCGCCCGCCTGGACGGTGGCGCTCCCCTGCGCCTGGTAAACGGCGGTCTGCGCCGCGGCCTCGCCGGCCGCCTGGTAGGCGGTCGCGCCGGCCGGCACGCCAGCCAGGGCACCCGTCTGCGTCGCGTCGGCGGCCCGACAGGGGAACAGGG
>DATJNL010000065.1:0-9690 GCA_035508175.1 Myxococcales bacterium | reverse complement strand
CACGCACCAGATCCGGCTCCAGCTCGCCGAGGCGGGCTGCCCGATCGTGGGCGAGCCGCACTACCGCGCGACCGCCGGGGTGCGCGCGCGCCCCGGTTCGCGCCTCTGGCTGCATGCTTTCCGGCTGTCGCTGGCGCATCCCGTCACGGGCGCGCCGCTCGCGCTCGAGGCGCCGCCTCCCGGCGATCTGGCGCCGCCGTCACCCGCGCCAGGGCCGCAGGGTGAGAGCTGAGAAGCCCCCTCGGCTCAGCCCGCCTGGTCCTCGGCTTCCGGCGCGCGCGGGGCCTCGGCCAGCCGGCGGGGCAGTGCGGCGCCGCCGCGGTGCTGCGCGAGAGTCTTGAGGCCGGCGCGGAACTGCACGTCCATCTTCTCGCCGCGCACGGCCAGCACCACGCCGAGCCCGAACGCCGGGTGGTCGACGACCGCTCCCTCGGCGAACGGCGCGGAGGGCTGGTAGCGAAGGGCCTGCGAGATGTCCTTGCCCTTCAGCAGGGAATCGAGATCCTGGCCGGACGCCGCCGCGGCAGCGCGCGCGGTGGGGCGCGGCGCAGTCCGGCTCTCGCGCGCCACGCGGCTCTTGCTGCCGGCGGCGTGGTAGGCGTGCTCGCCCTGGCACGTGTTGCAGCGCACCCGGGCGGGCTTCGTGCCCAGCATCGCGAGGATGGTGTGCGCGAGGAGCATCTTGCAGCGGGTGCAGACGGCATCGACTTCACCGCCAACGCGGAGAGTGTCGCTCATGGGTAGGTCCTCGGGGGGAGCCGTGGAGCATAACACCGGGAGGTCGGAGCGCCAAGGACGCGGCCACGAGGCGCGGCCATTTCTTGACACCCTCTTCACCGCGGGGTTTCCTTCCCGGGTGGTGTCCGAAAATCCGCAGGTTGCGGCCGCGATCCGCCCGACGCGCGTCGTCGTCGACGGCGCGGCGCTGGCGCACAACCTGGCGGAGATTCGACGGGTCGTGGGACCGGACAAGAAGGTCCTCGGGGTGGTCAAGGCCGACGCCTATGGGCACGGCGCCGCGGTCGTCGGGCCGGCGCTCGAGCGCGCGGGCATCGACTGGCTGGGCGTCGCGCTCGTCGAGGAGGGGCTGGAGCTCAGGGCGCGCGGGGTGGCGCTGCCCATCCTCGTGCTCGATGGCAGTTACGGCGGCCGCTACGATCTGCTCTTCCAGGCCCACCTGACGCCGGTGGTGTTCCTGCGCGAGCAGCTCGAGGGGCTGGCCGCCGCCGCCCGCCGCGCGGGCGCGACCGCGGAAGCGCACCTCAAGATCGACACGGGCATGGGGCGCCTGGGCATCGCCGTCGACGAGGTTCCGGCCTTCGGCCGCGCCGCGCGCGAGCTCGGCGTCCGGCTCGTGGGCCTCTGCTCCCACCTCGCCAACGCCGATCTCGGCGACGAGCCGATGGCGCGGCTGCAGCTCGCGCGCTTCGACCAGGCCCTGGCCGCCGTGCGCGAGACCGGCCACGCGCCATCGCTCCTGCACCTCGCGAACAGCGCGGGCGCCCTCGAGATCCCCGAGGCGCGGCTGAACCTCGTGCGCCCGGGGCTCCTGCTGTACGGCCGCGCGCCCGCGCCGCGGCTCGCCGAGCGCCTGTCCCTGCGCCCCGCGCTGCGCTGGACGACCGAGATCCTCCAGCTCAAGGTGCTGCCCGCGGATTACCCGGTCAGCTATGGCGGCCGGTTCCGCACGGCACGTCCGAGCCGCATCGGCGTCTTGCCGGTGGGCTACGCCGACGGCTACCGGCGTGGCTTCAGCCACAAGACCTCGGTGCTGGTGGAGGGCCTGCGGGCGCCGGTGGTAGGCCTCGTCACCATGGACCTCTGCATGATCGACGTCACCGACGTGCCGGACGCGCGCACGGGCTCCGAGGTCGTGCTGCTGGGCCGCCAGGGCGGCCAGGAGATCTCGGTGGGCGACCTGGCGGCCGCGGGCGACACGATCGACTACGAGATCTTCTGCGGCATCGGCGCGCGCGTCCCGAGGGTCCTGCGTCCATGAGCCCGGGTGACCGCAGCCCGGTCGTCTCGATCAACTCCGCCGGGCAGGAGGCGCGCGAGGTCGTCGAGTCGGTCGGCCACGGGACGATCGCGCTCATCGCCGACGTCGGCGGCATCACCGAGATGGCGTTCCGGACCGCCGTCTGGCTGGTCCGGCCGCCGTTCCGCTTCCAGCTGCTCTTCGAGCAGCTCGACTACGTGGGCGTTGGCTCGATCTTCGTGGTGGGGATCACCGGGCTCTTCACCGGCATGGTCTTCGCCGTGCAGACCTACCACGCGTTCTCGCTCTTCAACGCGCAGGGGCTGGTGGGCTCCACCGTGGCGCTGGCGCTGGCCCGCGAGCTGGCGCCGGTGTTCGCGGGGCTCATGGTCACCGCGCGCGTGGGCTCGAGCATGGCCACCGAGCTCGGCTCCATGCGCGTCTCCGAGCAGATCGACGCGCTCGAGACGATGGCGGTGAACCCGCTGCAGTACCTGGTGGTGCCGCGCGTGGTGTCGACCGTGCTCATGATGCCGGTGCTGACCATCCTCTTCGACGCGGTGGGCATCGCCGGCGCGTACTCCGTGGCGGTCTTCGGCTCGGGCGTGTCGCGGGCCGCCTTCCTGGGTCGCATCCACAACTGGGTCGATCCCGAGGACATCATCGGCGGGATGATCAAGGCCGCGGTCTTCGGGCTGCTCATCGCCCTCATCGCCTGCTACAAGGGCTTCAACGCCCGCGGCGGCGCGAAGGGCGTGGGCCTGGCCACGAACGAGGCCGTGGTGATGGGCTCCGTCACGGTGCTCGTCTTCGACTACTTCCTCTCGCTCCTGTTGATCCCGTTCTGGACGCTGCACACCAAGGGCGTGCAGTGACGCCGCCGCGAGCGGCGATGATCCAGGTGGTTGATGTCTGGCGTTCGTTCGGCGACAACCAGGTGCTGAGAGGGGTCAATCTCACGGTGGAACAGGGCACCACGACGGTCATCCTCGGAGGGTCGGGATCGGGCAAGTCCGTGCTGATGAAGCACATGATCGGCCTGCTGAAGCCCGACCGCGGCGAGGTGATCATCGACGGCGAGCACATCGAGCACCTGGGCGAACGCGACCTGCAGCGCGTGCGGCAGAAGTTCGGCATGGTCTTCCAGGCCGCGGCGCTCTTCGATTCGATGACGGTCTTCGAGAACGTGGCCTTCCCCCTGCGCGAGCGCACCAAGCTCTCCGAGCACGAGATCGCCGACGTCGTGCACGCGAAGCTGGCGGTCGTGGGCCTGCGCGGCATCGACGACCGCTACCCCGACGAGCTTTCGGGCGGCATGCGCAAGCGCGTCGGCCTCGCGCGGGCGCTGGCGCTCGAGCCGAAGATCGTCCTGTACGACGAGCCCACCACCGGTCTCGACCCCATCACCACCGACTACGTCGACGAGATGATCCTGGCCGCCAAGGCCAAGCTCGGCGTCACCTCGGTGGTGATCAGCCACGACATCGGGAGCGCCTTCAAGATCGCCGACCGGCTCGCGGTGCTCTACGAGGGCGTCATCGTGGCGGACGGCCTGCCCGCCGAGGTGCGGGAGAGCCGGCAGCCCTTCGTGCGGCAGCTCTTCGCGCTCTGGAACCAGAAGGCATGAGAAAGCTCGTCACCCCCTTCCGCGTGGGCCTCTTCGTCCTCGCGGCGACGGCCGCCTTCATCGGCTTCTACTCGTTCGTGCACAAGGGCGGCCTCTCGCGCGAGAACAGCCTCGAGGTCTACGCCGTCTTCCACGACGCCGCCGGGCTCGAGAACAAGACGCTCGTGCAGATCGCCGGCATCCCGGTGGGGGAGGTCACCGGGATCTCGCTGTGGCAGCAGGAGTACGCGCGGCTGACCATCCTCATCAAGAAGTCGGTCCACGTGCACACCGACGCGGCGCTGACCAAGCGCTCGGCGTCGATCCTCGGCGAGTACGTGCTCGACCTGTACCCGGGCTCCGAGGCGGCGCCGCCCATGCCGGAGGACGGCGAGATCATCCACGTCTACGACGAGCAGGGCCTCCAGAAGATCTTCGAGTCGCTCGGCAAGGTCACCGACGACGTGCAGGCCGTCACCAAGAGCATGCGCGAGCTGATCACCGGGAACGCCGGCTCCATCCAGAACATCGTGGGCAACGTCGCGGATCTCACGAAGTCGTTGAACGCGGTCGTGGCGACCAACGGCGAGGCGCTGCGCGACACGCTCGCCAACTTCGAGCGGCTGTCGGCGCAGCTCGCGTCGCTCACGAGCGGCGAGCGCGGCAACGTGGCCGAGATAGTCGACAACATCCGGCTGGCCTCGGGCTCCGCCAAGGACGCGCTCGCCACGCTCAACGGCATTCTCGGGAGCAACAAGGGCCAGCTGGCGGAGAACTTCAAGGGGCTCAAGTCGACCCTGGAGGACCTCGACCAGTCGATCCGGAACGTCCAGAAGATCACCGCCGACATCGAGCAG
This sequence comes from Myxococcales bacterium, assembly GCA_035508175.1. GTDB lineage: Bacteria > Myxococcota > Myxococcia > Myxococcales > JAKAPL01 > DATJNL01. The sequence continues at coordinate 5,249 of DATJNL010000065.1, read as the reverse complement.
GGCCACGGCACGATCGGCAAGCTCGTCACCGACGACGCCATGGCGGAGAAGATCGACAAGGCCGTCGGCGGCGCGACGGACTTCGTCTCGCGCCTCACCGGCATGCAGACCGAGGTCTCGCTGGAGGACGACTACATGTTCGGCGAGGCCACCTCGAAGGGCTACCTGAACCTGAAGCTGATCACCAAGCCCGACAAGTACTACCTCCTGCAGCTGGTGGACGATTCGCGCGGCACGCCCTCGTTCAGCTACGTGCAGAACAACCCCCCGGGGCCGCTGCAGGCGGCCTCGCAGGAGGTCACCACCACCTCGCGGTCGTTCAAGTTCAGCGCCGAGTTCGCGAAGACCTTCTTCAGCGAGAGCCCGCTGCCCACCACGGTGCGCCTCGGCATGGTCGAGAGCACCGCGGGCGGCGGCGTCGATCTGAACATGTTCCAGAACCACTTCGGCCTCACCGCGGACCTCTTCGACTTCGACGACTACATCCAGCCGTACCCCCGCGTCCGCACCTACGCGACGCTGCGCCTCTTCGACCACCTCGAGGTCCGGGGCGGCTTCGACGACCTGCTGAACTGCACCAACTTCAGCGGCCCCACCTGGAACTGCGCGGTGCGCAACCAGGTCGACCCGCTCTCGCGCGGCTACACGCTCGGCGGCCGCGAGGCGTTCCTGGGCGCCGGCTTCTACTTCACCGACGACGATCTCAAGGCGGTCCTCTCGGTCGCGCCCAAGCCGTAGCCGGCCGCGCGGGCAGAGCGACGGCCCGTGGCTCGTCGCGCCCGGGGCGGGTGCACATCCTTTCATGGAGAGGTCGCCATGGACCCGAGCGAGCCCGTCAACGAGGCCTGGGAGGCAGGGTTGGAGACGGCGGACGAAGTCGCCGACGACTTCCTGGAGCTGCCGCTGGGCGCCCAGCTCGGCGTGCTGCGCACGGTGGTGCCGCGCGCGGTGGGCGCGCTCGAGCCCGAGGCGAGGGAGGGGTTCTGGCGGCGGCTTCGCGACGAGGTGGACCGCTACGCAGTCGGGGAAGAGCCGTACGACATCCGGGACCAGAAGCCGGCGCGAACACACTGGGGCCGGAGGGACACGGCGCTGCGGAGCTTCCTGTCCGCCATCGCCGCGAAGCTGCCGCGAAAGCCGCCGCCGGTCGAGCTGCTCGACGATGCCGTCGCGGTGCTGCGGCAGCTCGGCGCGCGCATCACCGAGGACGAGTTCGACAACCTGCTGTCGCAGCTGCCCCGGAACCTGAAGGACATCCTGGAAGAGGAGCCCCCGCCGGCGGGCCTGCCCCGCCGCCTGGACGCGGCCGGCTTCGTGGCGCGCATCGCCGACGAGGTGTGCGGGGGGGACCGCGACGCCGCGTTCCATCTGTGCGCGGCGGTTTGCCGCACCCTCACCGAGCGGCTCGGCAACGCCGCGATCAAGGCGCGCCGCCAGCTGCCCATCGACTACCTGCCGCTCTTCGCGCCCGAGCCTCCGCGGTAGTTGCCTTTGCCACGCTCGCCGTGGCACATCGGCGCGAGCATGTTCGCCGATCGCCTCGACCGCCACCTCGTGCGCCGCTTCCTCGCGTCGTTCGCGGGCGTGCTCGGCGGCGTGTGCCTGCTCTACGCGATCATCGACTTCTCGGACCGCTCCTCCGCCTACCAGGGCGCGGGCTGGTTCGGCTGGGTGCTGCGCCTGTACGGGAACCGCCTGGCGAAGGTGGCGGTGCAGCTCTCGCCCGCCGCGCTGCTCATCGCGGCCGGCCTCACCCTCTCCTCGCTGCGGCACCGATCCGAGCTCGTCGCCGCGCTCGCCTCCGGGCGCTCCCCCGCGCGCCTGGTCCTGCCGCTCTTCCTCGCGGCGGTGGTCGCGGGCGCGGCCATGTACGAGTTCGACGACGCCTTCGCCGTGCGCGCGGCCCTCCGCGCGGAGCTCATCTCCGCCGAGCACTTCCACCTGTGGGGCAGCTACCGCACGAACTTCGCGCCGAAGCACTGGCTGCGGCTGCCGGGGCGCATCCTCCACGTGGGCGATCCGCTGGAGGGAGGCGGCTTCCGCGACGTGTCGGTGCTCGAGACCGGGCCGGACTTCTCGCTGGTGCGGCGCATCGACGCGGCGGCCATGCACCCGGAGGGCGGCGATCGCTTCCTGCTCGAAGGAGCCGAGGTCCGCACGTTCGACGGCGCGGCCGAGCGCGTCGAGCGGCCGGGGCGCTGGGAGGTCGAGCTGCCCGGCGCCGCCGCCATCGCGGGCCTCGAGCGCGGCAAGCCCGAGATGCTGCCGCGCGCCGACCTCCGCCGGCAGATCCGCCTGCGGAGCGGCCTGGGCCTCGCGGTGGGCGAGGAGCTCTTCGAGTACTACGGGCGCGTCGCCTATGCGCTGACGGGCTGCGCCGGCGTGCTCCTCGCCGCGGCGCTCGCGCTCCGGGCGGGCCGCAAGGGTCACGTGGCGACGACGCTCCTCGAAGGGCTGCTGGTCTCGGCCGGGCTCTGGGCGGCGCTGGGCGTCGCCAAGGCGCTCTCGATCTCCGGCCGCCTGCCGCCCGCCATCTGCGCGCTGCTGCCGCAGGCGCTCGCCCTCCTCGTGGGCGCCGGCTTTCTCGTGAGGCTGCAGCGCAGGACGTCCTGGTAGATGGACGCCGCGACGGTCGACGCGCGCCCCGGACCGTGGGCCTGGGCGGGCGCGCTGCTGCTCGGCGCGGCGCTCCTCTCGCTGCCCTGGAGCGGCCACGTCGACGACGTCGACGCCCAGCTCTACCAGGTGGTCGCGCGCCACATCGCGGCCGGCGACGGCTGGCTCGATCTGCGCTACCTGCCGGGCGCGTACGATCACTTCCGCGAGCACCTGCCGTTCGGCTTCTGGCCGGCCGCCGCGGCCATCCGGCTCTTCGGCGAGCGCGCCATCGGTCCGGTCTCGGCGCTCTTCACGCTCGGGACGCTCGCGCTCGTGGGCTGGGCGGCCTCGCGGCTCGCGGGGCCCTGGGCCGGCCTCGCGGCGCTGCTCTCGCTCGCGACCTGCGAGTCGATCTGGCGCTACGGCGGCCGGCTGTGGCTCGATCCGCCGCTCGTCCTGCTGGCGACGGCGTCCGCCGTGCCGGCGCTGCTGCCGCGGCCCCGCGCGCGGGCCTGGCTCCTCGCGGCCGCCCTCGCCGCGCTCGCCGCGCTCGTGAAGGGTCCGTTCGGGCTCCTGCCGCTCCCGTGCGCCGCCTTCGCCGCAGCCGTCGCCTACCGCGAGCCGCGGCGCCTGCTGTGGGGCGGGCTCGCCACGCTGGCCGGCGCGGCGCCCGTGGCCGCCTTCCTCCTCGCCGACCGCTTCCACGGCGACGGCAGCTGGTGGCACGGCTACTTCGTCGCGCAGATCTCGGCTTCGGCCACGGGCCGCCGCTCCGACGGCCGCACCATCTGGTGGTACCCGTTCCGCGTCGTGCTCGGCCGCTTCTGGCCGGGGCTGCCCTTCGCGGCCCTCGCCGTCTGGCGCGCGCTGTCCCGCCGGCGCCTCGAGCCCGCGCGGGTCGAGCGGCTGCTCTCCCTCTTCGCGGGCGCGCTGCTGGTGGGCCTCTGCCTGCCGCACCGCAAGTGGTGGAACCACGAGCTGGTGGCGTTTCCCGCGCTCGCGCTCCTCGCGGGCGCCGGCGCCGCGCCCTGGCTGCGCCGCTGGCTCGGGTCGAGCGCGCGGCGGGCCCGCCGGGTGGGCTACGGCCTCACGGGCGCCGCGGCGCTCGTGGCTGTCGCGTCGATCGCCGGGCTCGGCGCGAGGCTGCTCTTGCCCCCGTGCGTCGGCTCGACCGAGTTCGCCGCCGCGCTCGAGCGGCTGCCGCCGGGCAGCCCGGTGCTCGTGGTCGCGCCCACGCCCGACTGGTCCACGCTCGCGAGCCTCGCCGCGGAACGCTGGCTCTCGGCGTGGCCCGTCATGTCGCTGCCGGCCGCGCCCACGACCCCGGCCGCGACCGGCGTCGCCGGGGCCCACCTCGCGCTCGCGCACGCCGGCGAGCCGCTTCCGCCGCCGTGGGAAGCGCGCCTGCGCGCCCGCGGCTGGGTGCTGGCGGAGCGGCCGTGAGCGGGTGGGCGCCGTCCCGGCACGCCTGGCTCGCCGCGGGCCTCGCGTTCGCCTTCGCGCTCCCCGGTCTCGGCAACCTCGACGGCATCGGCCACCCCGACGAGGCGTTCTACCTGTCGGTCGCGGCGGACATGGCCGACCACGGCGGCTGGGTGCCCGCGCAGGACGGCGCGCCGGTGTACCAGAAGCCGCCGGTCGTCTTCTGGCTCGCGCGTCTCGGCACGCTCGTCTTCGGCCGGAGCGCCGCGGCGGCGCGGCTCGTGGGCGCGCTCGCGGCCGCCGCCCTCTGCGGCGCCGGCGTCGCGTTCACCGCGGCGACGTTCGGGGCGTCCGCGGCGCCGCTCGCCGGCCTCTTCCTGGTGGGCTGCTTCGGCGTCGCCCGCTTCAGCCGCTCCTTGATGCTCGACCTCCCGCTGGCCGCCTGCCTCACCGGCGCGATGGCCTGCCTCGCCCTGGCGCTCGAGGACGAGCCGCGCGCGGGCCGCCTGCTGGCCGCGGCCGGCTTCCTCGGCGCGCTGGGCCTCGGCGTGAAGGGGCCGATCGGCCCGGGCCTGCTGCTCTGCACCGTGGTGCCGCTACTGGCGCTGCGCCGCCGCCTCGACGTCTTCCGGCGCGGCGCCCTGTGGCTGGGCGTCGCGCTGGGCGTCGCGGTGTCGCTGCCCTGGTACGTCGCGATGATCGCCGAGCACCCGCACGAGATGTGGGCGATCCACGTCGTCGATCAGTACTTCGATCGGTTCGCGGGGCGGCACGGGCAGCCCGCGCTGAACCTGCTCTGGGGCTCCTTGCTCTACGCGGCGCCGTTCGTGCCGCTCGCGGCCGTGGGGCTCTACCGCGCGCTGCGGGACCCCGCGCTGCGGCGGCGCGCGCTGCCGGCGCTCTGCTGGATCGGCGCGTTCGCCTTCCTGTTCGGGCTGCCCAAGGAGCACGGCCTCCACTACCCGCTCCTGATCCTGGCGCCGCTGGCCGCGCTCGCGGCGGAGGCGGCGGCGAGCTCGCGCCGTCTCGCGCTCGCCGGGGGAATCGCCAGCGTCGCCGCGGCGGGCCTCGTGGCCCTCGGGATCGGCGTCGTGGCGCCGGCGCTGGCGGGACCGCTGTTGCCCGCCTCGGCCTTGACCGCCGCGCGCGGCGGCGCCGGGCTGGACGTGGCCTTCGAGCACCCGGGGCCCGTCGCCTTCGCCGCCGGCGTCCCGGCTCGCCAGCTCTGG
>DATJNL010000064.1:0-6637 GCA_035508175.1 Myxococcales bacterium | reverse complement strand
GCCGTCGATCCCATCACCGACTCGGCGTTGCAGCGCGCGACCGCGGAGCTCCTGAGAGGGCGCACCGCTCTCGTCGTCGCGCACCGGCTGTCGACGATCGAACGGGCGGACCGGATCGTGGTTCTGCAGGGCGGCAGGGTGGTCGAGCAGGGCACCCACCAGGAGCTCTTCGCGGCGGGTGGCGCCTATGCTCGGCTGCGGCGCTTGCAGAGTTTGTGACGTGATTTCAGTGGGATGGAGTGCCTCCGCCCCATCCTCCAGTTGACCGATGTTCGCGCTCCGAGCCTTCGGTTAAGCTCACTCACGAATCGACGGCAGAGAGCCGTCGCAACCGAAAGGAAAGCAAGATGACGACGCTCAGCCGGAAGCTCCGCAGGAATCGCGGACAGGGAATGACGGAGTACATCATCATCGTGGCCCTCATCGCCATCGCGGCGGTGGGCATCGTGACCGTCTTTGGCCAGAACATCCGCCAGCTCTTCGGCGACTCCACGGACGTCCTCGCCGGCAACACCTCGGTCGCGAACCGCGGCGCCTCGTCGTCGGTCACCACCAAGACCCTCAAGAACTTCGGCTCCGAGAACACGCAGTAAGCGAGCCCTCGCGGCATGGTTTCGAGAGGCAGCCCGTTCGCGGGCTGCCTCTTTTTTTGTCAGAGGAGGGTCGGCTGTTCCACGAACGGCGCGCGCTTCTCCACCACGACGTCCCAGAAGCCGAAGGCGCCCGCCAGGAACACGTCGAGCTCGCGGGCGCTCTCGATCTCGAAGGCCTCGGTGACCTCGACGCCCACCGCGTGCGGCGAGGCCGCGAGCACGTGGGCGATGCCCTCGGACCAGCCGCGTCCGCCGTGCACCACGACGGCCGGGACGTGCATGGCCGCGCAGTCGGCGAGCGCGTAGTGGATCTTCTCGTCCGTCGTTCCCGGGCTGTCCTGGAACTTCGCCTGCAAGGCGACGGCGCGGGAGAAGTCCTTCGACAGGACGAGGATGTCGACCCGGCGCCCCTTGCCGATGATCGACGAGCCGAGCGGCACCTCGGGGTACACGCGCACGCGGTCGCCGAAGCGGCGGACCAGGTAGCGGGCGATGGCGTTCCGGAAGCGATGCCCGCTGCCCGTCGCCGAGCCGTCGGCGCCGCTCAGACGTTCCTCACGGCGATCACTTCGACGGCGGGCCGCCGGTCTCCGTTGCAGCTGATGCGGCGCGGCGCCTCCACGAGGCGCAAGGTGAACCCGAGGCGCCGGTAGAGCTGCACGATGCGATCGGTGGCCTGGTTGGAGAGGACGACGGGCCCCGGGTGGCGGGCGAGGCGCTCGGCCGTGCGCACCTGGTCGTCCCAGTCGAAGCCGCCCTTCGAATAGGTCGTGAAGGGAACGTCGTAGGGAGGATCGGCGTAGACGAAATCGCCCCGGTGCAAGGGCACGTCGGCGAGGTCGCCGCAGGCGAACGCCCAGCCCGCGAAGGCGGTCCGGTACACCTCGAAGTCCGTGCGGTAGCGGATGGCCGCGTAGCGCCCGAACGGCACGTTGAAGCCGCCGCTCGCGTTGAAGCGGCACAGGCCGTTGTAGCCGGTGCGGTTCAGGTAATAGAAGAGCTCGGCCGCTTCGCGGGTCGAGGCCTTGCCGGCCCCCAGCAGCGCGTTGAAGCGATCGCGGTGCCGGTAGTACAGGGCTTCGGAGTTCTCCATCGGCAGGGAGGGCCGAAGGCCTCGCTGCAGCCAGCGGTAGAAGTTGACCAGGTGCGGGTTGACGTCGTTGAGCAGCGCGCGCGCCGGCTGCAGCCCCAGCGCTACCGCCAGCCCGCCGCAGAACGGCTCCACGAGCCGGCGGGCGCGGTGAGCGTCCCAGATCGGCCTGAGCAGCGGGAGCTGCCAGCGCTTGCCGCCCGCCCACTTGAGGGGCGGGCGGACGAGATCGGGCAGAGGCTCGGGGGAACGGCACTCGAGGGCCACCGACGCTTCCATGGGAAACGCGGACGGTAGCACCTCGCCCTGACGGACCGTTACTGGACGCTCGACGCTTCGATCATCTTCATGCCGTTGCGCTCGGAGACCGTGCCGGTGGCCGTCACCGTGTCGCCCATCTTGTCGGCGACCTGCGCGTTCAGCGGCTTGTGGTCGCCGATGAGCAGGTACAGGTGGCCGTGCTTGTCGAGCAGGCCGATGGGGAGGCCGCTCTGCGCGCAGCTCGTCGCACAGGCCTTGTGCTTCTCGCCGTGGCCGCCGTGCTCGAGGTAACAGGCCAGGTCGACCAGCTCGCCCTGGATGGTCTGCACGGCCGCTTTCGCGTCGTCTCCGTGGGCCAGCGCTACGCCGGAGAAGCAGCAACCGACGGCGACCAGGATGGGGATGAACGTTCTTCGCATGGGGTGGCTCCTTGGAGGGGGGGCAGCCATCTTAGATCCGATCGAGTCTCGCGGGAATCGGATTGACAAGCGGGCGGCCGCCTCCCCACTATCGCCGCCCGGTTCGGAGGTCGGCGTCATGGCTGTCCAGATGCGAACACGGGCCCTGCAAGCCCTGGGGCAGAGTCTCTGGCTCGACTACATGCGGCGGGGTCTGCTGACCGGCGAGCTCCAGCGGTTGATCGCCGAGGAGTGCGTGACCGGGGTCACCGCGAACCCGACGATCTTCGAGAAGGCGATCGTCGAGCACGAGGACTACGACGCGGCGCTCCGGCTGCTCGCGCAGGACCCGGCGCACGGGCCGAACGAGCTCTACGAGCGCCTCGCGCTCTCCGACATCCAGCGCACCGCGGACATCCTGCGTTCCGTCTACGAGCGCACCGACGGCCGGGACGGCTACGTCTCGATCGAGGTCTCACCCGAGCTCGCCGACGACACCGAAGGGACGCTGGTCGAGGTGGGGCGCTTCTGGCGGCAGCTCGAGCGGCCCAACATCCTCATCAAGATCCCCGGGACGCCGGCCGGGGTGCCGGCGATCCGCGCCGCGCTCAGCGAGGGCATCAACGTCAACGTCACCTTGCTCTTCTCGGTGGCCCAGTACGCGGCCGTCGCGAACGCCTACCAGGAAGCGCTGGAAGCCCGGCTGGGGGCCGGCAAGCCCATCGATCGCATCGCTTCGGTGGCCAGCTTCTTCGTGAGCCGGGTCGACGTCCTGGTGGATCAGCTCATCGACGAGGCCGTGAGCCAGCAGCGGCCGCAGGCCGGACGGCTCGCCGAGTTGCGCAGCCGGATCGGCATCGCCAATTCGAAGCTCGCCTACCAGAAGTACCTCGAGCTCGTGGGAGCGGACCGGTGGAAGGCGCTGGCTGCCAAGGGAGCCCGGCCCCAGCGCGTTCTCTGGGCTTCGACGAGCACGAAGGATCCGAAGGCCTCCGACGTCCGTTACGTCGAGGCGCTCGCCGGTCCCGACACGGTCGACACCATGCCGCCCGAGACGCTCGCCGCCTTCGCCGACCACGGCCAGGCCCGGCCCCAGCTCATCGAAGACGTCGACGCCGCCCGCGAGGAAGTGACCCGGCTCGAGGCGTGCGGGATCCAGCTCGACGCCGTCTGCGCCCGGCTCCAGCGCGAGGGCGTCGAGAAGTTCACCAAGTCGATCGTCTCGTTGCGCGAGAGCCTCGGGAAGAAGGCCGCGGCGCTGCGGCAGGAGGCGGCGAAGGAGAAGCGCCCAGCCCCCGGCGCCACCGACTTCGCGCTCGGCGCGCTGGAGCCGCAGGTCGAGGGCCGGCTGCGCGAGCTCGGCGAGGCGCGTTTCGTGGAGCGCCTCTGGAAGCGTGACGCCGCCCTCTGGAAAGGCGTCCCCAAACAGCAGGCGGCGCTCCGCAGCCGGCTGGGGTGGCTCGACGTGGCCGAGAAGATGCTTGGCGAGCTGCCGCGGCTCGAGGCATTCACGAAGGAGTTGCGCGACGAGGGCTTCACGCACGCGGTGCTCCTCGGGATGGGTGGCGCCAGCCTCGCGGCCGCGGTCTTCCGGCAGACGTTCGGGACGCGCCGAGGCTTCCTGGACGTGCACGTGATGGACTCCACGGCCCCGGAGGCCATCCGTGCGGTCGAGAAGGGCCTCGACCTGCGCAGAACCCTCTTCCTCGTCGCGAGCAAGTCGGGCGGCACCGTCGAGACGCTCTCGTTCTTCCGCCATTTCCACGCGCGGGTTGCCGACAAGGTCGGCCCGGCCAGGGCCATGGCGCACTTCGCCGCCATCACCGATCCCGGGTCCGGCCTCGAGAGGCTGGCGCGCGACTACGGCTTCCGGGAGCTCTTCCTGAACCCGTCCGACATCGGCGGCCGCGATTCAGGGCTCTCCCTCTTCGGCCTCGTGCCGGCGGCGCTGGGCGGCGTCGCCCTGGGCGACCTCCTCGGTCGCGCCCTCGCGATGGCGCGCGCCTGCGGCCCGTCCACGGATCCGGCAGCGAATCCGGGGCTGCGGCTCGGTGCGGCGCTCGGCGAAGCGGCCCTGTCCCATCGCGACAAAGTTACGCTGGTGGTGCCGTCCGCGGTGGCAGCCTTCGGCGCCTGGGCCGAGCAGCTGCTCGCCGAGAGCACGGGCAAGGAAGGCAAGGGCCTGGTGCCGATCGATCAGGAGCCCCCGCGGAAGAACGGCTGCGGCGAGGATCGGTGCTTCGCATCGCTGGAGCTCGGCCGGAAGGCTCGCAAAGGGCTGCCCGGGCCCGCGGTGACGCTGCATCTCGCCGATCCGCTCGATCTGGGTGCGGAGTTCTTCCGCTGGGAGCTGGCCGGCTCCGCTGCCAGCGCCCTCCTCGGCGTCGATCCCTTCGACGAGCCCGACGTGCAGGAGAGCAAGGACGCCACGGCGCGTTTCCTCTCGCGCCTCTCGCGCCGCGAGCCGCCGCCTCCGCCCTCGTTCAGCGAGGCCGGGATCGATTGCTGGGCGGCCGCCGACCTTCCTCGCGCCGACCTGGCGGAGCTGCTGGGTGCCTTCTTCGCGCAGGTGCCCGCGCGAGGTTACGTCGCGCTTCAGGCCTACCTCGCGCCAGCCGGCGAGCTCTGGGAAGCGCTGCAGGCACTTCGCGCGAGCCTGCGCGATCGGCTCGGCGTCGCGACCACGCTCGCCTACGGACCGACCTTCCTGCATTCGACGGGGCAGCTGCACAAGGGCGGCCCGCCGATCGGGACGTTCGTGCAGATCGTCGCCGACCATCCCGCCGATCTGGCGATTCCGGGTGTGCCGTATTCGTTCGGGCAGCTGATCGGCGCCCAGGCCGACGGAGATCTCGAGGCGCTGCGCCGGCGAACCTCCCGCGTGCTGCGCGTCAAGGTCGGCAAGGACGCCGTCGGCGCGCTCGAGAGGCTGCGCAAGACCTGCGAAAAGGCGCTGAAGACCGCGGCTCACCCGGTGTAGGGTGCGCCCACACAAGGAGGCATCCGTGAAGCTGGGACTCGTCGGGCTCGGGAAGATGGGCATGAACATGACGGTGCGGCTGACCGAAGGCGGCCACCAGGTCGTCGCCTTCGATCAAGATCCGTCGAAGGCGCGCTCGATCGCAGGTGCGATTCCGGCCGCGTCGATCTCGGAGCTCGTGAAGAAGCTCGAAGGCCCCCGCGCGGTCTGGGTGATGGTGCCTTCGGGCGCGCCCACCGAGGGGGTGATCGGCGAGCTGGGAGGGCTCCTGGCAGCCGGCGACGTGGTGATCGACGGCGGCAACTCGAACTTCCGAGACAGCCAGCGCCGCTGCGCGAAGCTGAAGGAGAAGGGGATCCACTTCCTCGACGCTGGCACGAGCGGCGGCGTCTGGGGACTCAAGGTCGGCTACTGCCTGATGGTCGGCGGCGACAAGGGAGCCTTCACGCGCGTCGAGCCCATCTTCCGCACCCTGGCGCCGAAGGACGGCTACCTGTACTGCGGCCCGTCGGGCGCGGGGCACTTCACGAAGATGGTCCACAACGGCATCGAGTACGGCCTCTTGCAGGCGTACGGCGAGGGCTTCGAGATCCTGCGCAGCTCGGAGTTTCCCCTCGACCTGAAGGCCGTCGCGCACCTCTGGAACCAGGGCAGCGTCATCCGCTCCTGGCTGTGCGAGCTCGCCGAGCTGGCCTTCCAGCAGGAGGGCAACGGCCTCGACAAGATCAAGGGCTTCGTGAACGACTCGGGGGAGGGCCGCTGGACGGTGCAGGCTGCCATCGATCAGAACGTGCCCGCGCCCGTCATCACCTTGTCGCTGCTGGCACGGCTCGCCTCGCGCCAGGACGAATCGTATTCGGCCAAGGTCATCGCCGCGCTCCGCAACCAGTTCGGCGGGCACGCGGTCGAACACGAGGGCCAGAAGTGAGCCCCCCCGAGACCCCCCTGATTCAGCCGCAAGTCGGCGGCATGGTCCGCGGCGGCGGGGCGGAGCGCGAGCCGGAGCCCTGCACGCTGGTCATCTTCGGAGCGTCGGGGGACCTGGCCCACCGCAAGCTCATCCCGGCCCTCTACAACCTGGCGGTCTCGCGGCTGCTGCCGCCGGGGATGTCCATCGTCGGCTTCGCGGTCACCGAGCTGACGGAAGAAGCGTTCCGCAAGTCGATGCACGAGGGCGTGTCGCAGTTCTCGCGACGCAAGCCGGTCGACGAGGCCGTGTGGCAGGACTTCGCGAGCCGCCTGCACTACGTGTCCGGCAAGTTCGACGACGCCGCCAACTTCCAGAAGCTCCGGGCGAAGCTGGAGGAGCTCGACG
>DATJNL010000063.1:0-3598 GCA_035508175.1 Myxococcales bacterium | reverse complement strand
GAGGAGCCGCCCTACCGCCCCGGCGGCCGTGACGTGGACGACGTTGGCGATGGGTCCCACCGGAACGCCTTCTTGCGCGACCAGCCCGACGCCGCCCTGGCCGCCATCGAGAAGGAGGCCACGCGGCGAATGGGCCGCGGCAAGAACCGGCGCGTCGTGCCCGAGATGCGCATCCTTGAGACGGGTCTCTGGTCGGCCCACGCCGAGGCCCTCTGGGAGATGGAGTTGCGCCTGGCCGAGCGGCAGGGCGCGGAGATCCGCATCATCGCCCCCGATGAGGCCACCGCCCGTGCGACGTTCGAGGCGGCGCATCCGGAGAGGGTGCACGATCGCAAGGTCTTCCTCGCCAAGCTGGTTCCGCCCGTCGAACTGTTCGATGACGAAGACGCCGACGAGGACGAGAGCGGGGAGGACGAGAGCGGGGAGGACGAGAGCGGGGAGGACGACGCGTGACGACGGCTCCGACCCTGGCGCCGACGACGGGACTCGGCGGCCCCGTGTCCGTGGCTCTAGAAGCGGACCTCCGCTCCTGGGTGCGCCGACACGGCATCGTCGTCTGGCTCGACCAGGCCGGGACCTACAGCGAGTTCGTCGGGCGGCTTCAGGCGCTGCGGGCTGCCGGGGGCCTGCCCTACGAGGTGCACGCCTTCCGGGGCAGCCACTTGGCGCTGATGCTGGAGCTCGACGGGGTGGCCGCCGGGACGGAGAAGGCACCGCTGGTCATCTACCTGCCGGGGTTCACCGAGGAGACCGTGCGGCAAACGCCGCTGTTCGAGCTGTACGCGGCCGGGGTGCGGTACCGCAAGGCGCTGGACACCCTCGTCAGCGAGGCGGCCTCGGGGCAGGTCCGCCCCGACCAGATCGACTCTTTCCGGGCACAGCCCGGCGGGACGCTCGCTGGTGCCGACGCCTGGCTCAGCGCGCTCCTCGGCGGCGCCGAGGGCGGCGGCATCGGGGCACAGCTGCGGGCCATGAGCCCAGGGGCCGTCCTCGATGACCTGCTTACCGGGGGGATCATCGCCGGGCGGATCGGCGAGCTCGATGCCGAGGACGCGCTCTGGGAGCGGTTCGCCGCCTGGATCGGCCTTCCGCCCTTCTGGCGTGATGCCACGCTCCCTCCCTCGCGGCCCCGTGCCGGGGACGTGGCGTTCGCCGCGGTGAGCTGGGCGCTGTGCGTGGAGTACACGGATGACCTGAAGCGCCCGCCGGTCAGCGACCTCCTGGCGCCTGCCGCCGCCCTGCCGCGCCCGGTCATCGATGCGTGCCGTGCCTTGGCTGCCCATCTTCGGGACCGCCACGCGGGCTTCTACCAGCGGATGGCGGACGAGACGGAGGTTCTGCTCGCCGATGAGGTCGAGCAGGCCCAGGCCGAGGACCTCGGCGCCGTCGACACGTTCCGGTTCGAAGAGGACAAGGTCCTCAAGGCGGCGCTGGCCGCGCTGGGCCGCGCGGCCTACGACCAGGCCGCCGCCTGGGCTGGCCCGCGCGCGGAGCTCCCGTTGGCCGGCGCGTCGTTCTGGCTCCGCGATGATCCCGCGCGGCAGTCCGCCTGGCAGCTCGTCCGCGACGCGGCTCGTCTCGGCCAGGAGATCGCCCGCGCGGGGGCGCGGATCGGCGTGGACACGCACGCCGACGAGGCCGTCGAGGCTGCCATGGCGGCCTATGCCGAGCGTGGCGCCATCGTCGATCAGGCGCACCGGCTGCTGGAGCAGGGACGAGCGGCTCTGCTCTACCCGCTGCTCCCCGAGTTCGAGACCCTGCGGGCGTGCCTCGACGGGATGCGCCGTGCCTGGCGGGGGTGGGCGGATGCCTGGGCGCGTGAGTTCAGCGCGCTCTGCGTGGCACGTGGCTTCCTGCCGGGTGCCGGGTACCAGCAGCGGACGCTCTTCGACGAGGTGGTCCGGCCGCTGGCCGCCGAGCCAGGGGTGACCGCGTACTTCGTCGTCGATGCGCTCCGGTTCGAGATGGGCCAGGAGCTCTTTCGCCAGATGGAAGGCACCCCGGCGACCACCGTGACGCTGCGGCCCCGGCTCGCCGAGCTTCCCACCGTGACGGAGGTGGGGATGAACGTGCTCGCGCCCGTCTCGCGCAACGGCCGGCTGCAGATCTCGATGGCGGGCGACGCCGGCGGGGTCCAGGGCTTCCAGGCGGGTGAGTTCCGGGTTTTCGATCCCGAGACGCGCCGGCGGGCCATGCATGACCGGGCCGGAGGCGCGACCTGCCCGTGGCTCACCCTTGACGAGGTGGTCAGCCGGGACGTGGCCTCGCTGAAGCGGTCGGTCTCGCAGGCGCGGCTGGTCGTGGTGCATAGCCGGGAGATTGACGAGGCCGGGGAGAAGGGTATCGGCCCCGCCGTGTTCGACCTTGCCCTGCAGAAGCTCCGCGCGGCCTGGCGCGTGCTGCGCGAGGCGGGTGTGCGCCGGTTCGTGTTCACCGCCGACCACGGGTTCCTAGTGCTGGACGATGACGCCGCAGCCGTCCAGGCTTATGGCCGCCGGGTCGACCCGCAGCGCCGGTATGTCTTCTCGCCTGCGGCGGCCGACCGCACGGGCGAGGTCCGGGTCGCGCTCGCGGACCTCAGGTACGAGGGCACGGGGACGAGCGTGATCTTCCCGGAGAGCACGGCGGTCTTCGACACACCCCGGCGAGCGGTGGGCTTCGCGCATGGCGGCAACAGCCTGCAGGAGCGCGTCATCCCGGTGCTCACCGTGGTGCACCGCACGGCGGCTGGCGGCAGTGGCATCAGGTACGGCGTCACCGCCCAGGCCCGCGAGGGCGTGGCGGGGATGCACTGCGTGGAGGCCAGGGTCGAGGCCCTCGCGCAGCAGTCGCTGGACTTCGGAAGCCCGCAGGAGATCGAGCTGGCCGTGCGCGTCCCCGACGCCGAGGACGTGCAGGTCGAGCTCTGTCAGGCGCGTGGCAGGGCGCGGATCGCCGGCAGCACGATCGTCGCCACCGTCGGCGAGCCCTTCGAGCTGTTCTTCCGGCTCTCCGGGGCCACGGACGCGCGCGCGCTCATCGAGATCCACCATCCGAGCGCCGTCGCGGACGTGGTGCCGTGCGTGCCGGACGCCCGGTTCCCTGTCACCGTGACGCGGGCGCCCGCGCCACCGTCTGCCTCCCCGCCGGCGGTCAGCCCTGCAGCTGGCACGAGGTGGCTGGAGCAGTTCCCCGACCCTGGGGTCCGGCAGGTGTTCGAGCACCTGGCGGCGCATGGCGCGGTCACGGAGAGCGAGGCCGCCGCGATGCTGGGCGGCCCGCGCGGCCTGCGCCGCTTTGCCCTCCAGTTCGAGGGCTATGCCCAGAAGGCCCCCTTCGCCGTGCGGATCGACGTCGTGGCCGGGGTGAAGCGATACGTGCGGGAGGGAAGCGAATGAGCACACTGACCCAGAAGGACGTCGAGCACGTCTTCGAGGCGCTGCGCAAGGGCCTGGTGCCGGAGCGGGGTCTTGACGCGTTCGCGGTCGGCATCGAGAAGCAGCGCGGGGAACTGCGCCGGCAACTCGACCTCGCGGGGGACGGCGAGGGCACCGTCAAGTTCCTGCGCGGCGGCTACGGATGCGGGAAGACCTTCATGGCACGCCTCGCCGTGCTCGAC
>DATJNL010000062.1:0-2759 GCA_035508175.1 Myxococcales bacterium | reverse complement strand
GGATCGTGGGCGTCGTGAACGCGTTCAACTTGATCGACGGGCTCGATGGCCTGGCGGGTGGGATCGCGTTCTTCAGCGTCGCGACGACGTTCGTCCTGGCCTTCAGCCACCACGACGTCCTCATGTCGCTCTACATGGCGTCGCTCGCCGGCGCCGTGCTGGGCTTCTTGATCTTCAACTTCAACCCCGCCTCCATCTTCATGGGCGACAGCGGCAGCATGTTCCTCGGCTTCGTGCTCGCCGCCACCGCCATGCAGACCTCGCAGAAGAGCAGCACCACCGTGGCGATGCTCGTCCCCATCGTGGCGCTGGGCCTGCCCATCATGGACACGCTGCTCGCGATGATCCGCCGCTTCATCAAGGGCCGCTCCATGTTCAGCGCCGACCGCGAGCACATCCACCACCGGCTGCTGGCCCTCGGCTACACCCACCGGCGGGCCGTGCTCACGCTCTACGGCCTCTGCATCTTCCTGTGCTCGGTGGCCCTCGCGATGACCTTCGCGAACAGCCTGCAGACGACCCTGCTGCTCATCGTGGTGACCGTGGTGGTGGCCGTGCTCGTCCGCAAGCTCGGCTACCTGACCCCCGTGGCGGCGGGCGGCCCCAGGCTCCTGGATCTGCGCCAGCGCAACCTCGACCTGCGCACCGCGGTGCGCGAGACCGGCGAACGGCTGCGCGAGGTCACGAGCCGCGAGCAGGCGTGGCAGTGCATCGAGCCCGTCGCCGAGCTCCTCGGCGCCCACGAGATGCGCCTCGAGCTGCGCACCAGCGCCCGCCCCGGCGGCCGCGAGACGGCGATCTTCACCTGGCAGGTCGACGCCGACGAGCGCTCCGCCCCCACCGAGGCCCACCTCCCCATCGGCGCCGGCGACGCCGGCTCCCTGCGCGTCGTCTGGCGCGACGGCCGCGCCCAGGTGGACCGCGACCAGGAGATCGCGCTCGAGGTCCTCACCGACCACATGGCCGGCACCGTGGAGCGCCTCGAGCGCCAGGCCGCCGCCGACCCGCAAGTGGTCCGTCCGCTGCGGCGGTCGTGAGCAGAAGGCGTGCGCTCGAATTGAAAGGCGCAGCGCCAGGACTTTCCCCGGCAGAGCTCAGGGCTGCAGGCGACCGGAATCAGACGCCATGCAGCAGGAGTCCTTCTCGGACCACCTTCGCGGGAAGGGACGCCTTTGCGGAACGACGTTGCTCGAAGGCACTCTTCGTCCACACCACGACGTCCGCGGCCACCCCGGTGCCTCCGAGCACCTCATACGCGCTCCGACTCCGCCGGAGATGCGCCTTCCCGGATCGTGAGGCCGCTGCAGCGGTCGTTGGTCGCCGCGTTGCACACCAGGCGACGGCTGAAACTCTTGCTCCATGAAAGCGCGCAAGATCACGGCCCTTCTCTCGGACGAGCTTCTCCAGAGGGCGCAGCGAGTCACGGGCAAAGGCATCGCGCCCACCATCCGTCGCGGGCTCGAGCTGCTGGCTGCGTCGGGCGCCTACGCCACGGCGAGGACATTCCGGGGCAAGGTTCGCTTTTCCGTCCGTCTCGGTACTCTGCGCCAGGACCGGTGATTGCCGTCGGCGGGTGACTGAACGCCGCGCCGCCCTCGCCCACAAACTCCACCAAGCCTGGCCCCCGTTTTCACTCGCCCGGACCTTTCGTCGTAGACTGACCCCCGCATGTGCGGCATCGCCGGATACCTCGGAGGCTCGCGCCCGCCCCTCGCGGACGCCCTGGCCTCCCTGCGCCACCGCGGCCCCGACGGCCAGGGGCAGTGGGAGGGCGAGCTCGCCGGGCAGCAAGCCGGCCTCGCCCACGCGCGCCTCGCCATCATCGATCTCTCGCCCGCCGGCCAGCAGCCCATGGCCACCGCCGACGGCAAGCTGCGCCTCGTCTTCAACGGCGAAATCTACAACTTCAGGGAGCTGCGCGCGGAGCTCGAGCGGCTCGGCCACGCCTTCCACACCCACACCGACACCGAGGTGATCCTGCTGGGCTACCGCCAGTGGGGCGACGACGTCGTCACCCACCTGCGCGGCATGTTCGCCTTCGCCCTCTACGATTTCCACAAAGACCGCGCCCTGCTCGCGCGCGACCGCCTGGGCATCAAGCCGCTCTACTACCAGGCCCTCCCCGGCACGCTCCGCTTCGCCTCCGAGGCCAAGGGCATCCTCGCCATGCTGCCCGAGCGCCCAGGCGTCGACCTCTACGCCCTGCGCGACTACCTGACGTACCTGTACGTGCCGTATCCGCGGACCATCTACCAAGGCATGGCCCAGCTCCCGCCCGCGCACGTGCTCGTGTGGGAGAAAGGCCGCGCGAGCCTGCACCGCTACTGGCGCCTGCCCGAGCCCGAGCGCAAGGCGCGCGACGAGCGCGAGCTCGCCCTGGAGCTGCGGTCGCTCCTCGAGGAGACCGTGCGCCTCCACCTGGTCTCCGACGTGCCCCTCGGCGCCTTCCTCTCCGGCGGCCTCGATTCCACCACCCTCGTCGCCCTCATGGCGCGCGAGACCGGCAAGCGCGTGAAGACCTTCTGCATGACCTTCGAGCCCGACGCCGGCCTGTACGACGAGCGCGAGTACGCCCGCGCCGTGGCCGACATGTACGGGACCGACCACACCGAGATACCGGTGAAGGCCGACCTGACCGATCTGCTTCCGGCGACGCTCGAGCACTTCGACGAGCCCTTCGGCAACCCCACCTCGCTGCTCGTCTATCTCCTGTCCCAGAAGACCCGCGAGCACGTGACCGTGGCCCTCGCCGGCGACGG
>DATJNL010000061.1:0-27547 GCA_035508175.1 Myxococcales bacterium | reverse complement strand
TGCGCTGGAGCGCGGGCTGACGCGCTACGCGCGCGTGCTGCGCGAGCGCTTCGGGCGCGACGTCGCGAACGAGCCGGGCGCCGGGGCCGCGGGCGGCCTGGGCGCGGCGCTTCTCGCCTTCCTGCACGCGACGTTTCGTCCCGGCATCGAGGTGGTCATGGAGACGCTGGGCTTCGACGCGGCCGCCGCCGGGGCCGACCTCCTGCTCACCGGGGAAGGGCGGCTCGACGAGCAGTCGCTGCACGGCAAGGCCATCGCCGGCGTGATCCGGCACGCGGCCGGACGGCCAGTCGTGGCGGTCTGCGGCGCGGTGACGCTCGCCCCCGCCCAGTGGCGCGCCTGGGGCCTGTCGAACGCCGTCGCCGTCACTCCGGCAGGACCGCCGCCGGACGGGCGCACCGCGCAGGCAGCGCTCACCGAGGGCGCTCGGCATCTCCTGGCGAGCGGGCTCTGATCTGGTTTCGCCCGGCCGGGAAATCAGGATCGATGATTCTGGGTCGCGGTGACGAGATCTCTCTCCACGCCGGCGAGCCCGAGCCGAGCGGCATCGCCGAACCGCGGCGTCCACGAGGGCTTCGGCGCCACCGGAAGCGCCCGGGTCAGCGACCCTTGGACTGGTTCAGCGCGATGGCGGCGCGCACGAGCGCTTTCAGCGCGGCCTCGTCGATCGCGTCGCCCTCGTGGAAATCGATGGCCCGCCGCACGGTCCCGTCCTGGTTGAACAGGTGCGCGGGGTCCTTGAGCGACTTGCCGCGCGCGAAGGTCACCTTCACGTGGTTCTTGTACGTCTCGCCGGTGCAGATCATCCCGTCGTGCTTCCACACCGGAATGTTCCACTTCCACTCTTCCACCACGCCGGGATCGGCCTGCCGGATGAGCGTGCGGATGCGCGAGAGGAGCTTGCCCCGCCAGTCGCCCAGCTCGCGGAGCCGCGCGTCGAAGAGCTCGTCGAACGAGTCGCCCTTGGTCGGATTCTTGTTCATGCCGTCTCCCTCCGTCGCCGTCAGGACTTCGGGGCGCCGGACGCCCAGCCCGGGGTCTCCACGCCGAACAGCTTCGCGTACTCGCCGGTCAGCCGCTGCCAGCCGCCGAACTTCATGGCCGCCGGTCCGGCGATGCGGCCGATGGGCCGGCCCTCGAGGAGCCGATCCATCACCTCGAGGCACACGTGCCAGCCCGCGGCGCCCATGGCCACCCAGGCGCGGTCGATCTGCGCCCACAGCGTGAGGCGGGTGCCCTCGCCGCGCGGCTCCAGCTCCCAGCGGATGTCGCCGCCGCCCCACTGGTACTCGAGCGCCTTCGCGGCGTCCGCCCGCTTCACGCGCGTCTCCGACACCAGCGGCGCTCCCACCGTGGAGAGCTTGGCGGTGCCGAGGGTCCCGAGGTTGCGGTCGGCCTCGAACGGCGCCCACTGGCGCAGCTGCTCCGGATCGGTCAAGGCCTGCCAGACCTTCGCGGGAGGGTGCGCGAGATCGCGGACCAGCACCAGCGTCCACGTGGCCCCCTCCTTGCGGACCTCGGCGGACGCCGGACCCGGCGTGTAGGGCTCAGCGCTCATGGGGCTTCCTTCCTTTCGTGGGGGACGTCTTCTCCATCCGATCCAGGTGCTTCTCCAGGGCGTCCACGTGCTTCGACCAGTAGCGCCGGAAGGGCATGAGCCAGGCGTCGAGCTCCATGAGGGGCTCGGGCCGCAGGCGGTACAGGCGCCGCTGCGCCTCCACGCGCGCCTCCACGAAGCCCGCGTCGCGCAGCACCCGCAGGTGCTTGGACACCGACGGCTGCGGCAGCCGCAGCTGCCGCTCGAGCTCCCCCACGGAGCGCTCCGAGGCGAGCAGCAGCCCGAGGATGGCGCGGCGGTGGGGCTCGGCGAGGATCGCGAAGGCGGACTCCATGGCAGTCATATTGCTCAGCATGCATATTCAAGTCAAGGCATGAAGGCGGGTCGGCGAGCGCCGCGACGACCCAGACGGGGAAAAACCCTTGCGGGTGCGCCGGGGCGTGGGCATGCTCCTTCTCGCCGTGCCGACGCCCACCGCTCTCCTCGCGCTCCTCGCCTTCGCCCAGCCGCCTTACCAGCAGAAGGTCCTCGAGAACGGCCTCACCGTGCTCGTCATCGAAGACCACGCCCTCCCGCTCGTGACGGTCGAGATCGGCGTTCGCAACGGCTCCATGACCGAGAGCCCGGAGTTCAACGGGCTCAGCCACCTCTACGAGCACATGTTCTTCAAGGGCAACCAGGTCATCCCCAACCAGGAGGCCTACCTGGCCCGCACGCGCGAGCTCGGCATGGTCTTCAACGGCTCCACCGAGACCGAGCGGGTGAACTACTGGTTCACCACGACGTCCGACCGCCTCGAGCCCTCGCTCGAGCTGATGCGGGATTCCATCGAGCTGCCGCTCTTCGATCCCGCCGAGCTCTCGCGCGAGGAGAAGGTCGTCGTCGGCGAGATCGACCGCGACCAGTCGGACCCGGGCTACTACTTCCACAAGGCGCTGGACGACCGCCTTTGGAAGTACCCGAGCTACAAGGATCCGCTCGGCAACCGCCAGACCGTCCTCTCGGCCACGCCCGAGAAGATGCGCCTCATCCAGCACCGCTATTACGTGCCCAACAACTCGGTGCTCGTGGTCGCGGGCGACGTCGACTCGGCCGGCGTCTTCGCCGACGCCCAGCGCCTCCTGGGCGGCTGGGCCCGCGCGCCCGATCCCTTCCTCGCGCACCCGGTCGTCATCGAGCCGCCGCTCGCGAAGAGCAGCGTGGTGGTCGTCGAGCAGCCGGTGCAGACGGTGAGCCTCGCCTTCGAGTGGGAGGGGCCGAGCACGCGCGGCGACGACGTCTCGCCCACCTACGCCGCCGACCTGCTCACCGCCATGATCGAGCAGCCCGCCTCGCGCTTCCAGCGCGACCTCGTGGAGAGCGGCGCCTGCGTGCGCGCCGACCTCGAGTGGTACACGCAGGCCTACGTGGGGCCCATCACCTACGGGCTCGAGGCCGCGCCGGGCCAGGTGGAGCGCTGCCTCGAGGCCGCGCGCGCCGAGCTGCCGGTGCTCGCCCAGCCCGGCACGTTCAGCGATCAGGAGATGAAGGACGGCCTCACCCGCGTGGAGATGGAGCGCGCGCTCGAGCAGGAGACGCCCTCCGAGTTCTCCCACATCCTGACCTTCTGGTGGAGCTCCACGGGGCTGCCCTACTACCTCGGCTATCCCGCGCACATCCACGCGGTGACGCGGCCGCAGATCGCCGACTACCTGCAGCGCTACGTCCTCGGCAAGCCCTACGTGTTCGGCGCGATGCTCTCGCCCGAGGAGGCGAAGCGCGAGGGGCTCGACCAGGCGCACTTCGAGAAGCTGCTCGGCATCGCCCCCGCGGAGGCCCTCAAGTGAAGCGCCTGCTGCCGCTCATGGCGCTCTTCGCGTGCGCCACGCCGGGCGCGGCCGGGGCGGGCGCCGAGAATCTCGCGAAGCCGGTCGAGCAGGGCGTCACCGAGCTCGACGCCGACGGACTCCACATCCTCGTCAAGCGCATCCCGCACGTGCAGCTCGTGGCCGCGCAGCTCTACGTCGAGGGGGGCGTGCGCAACTGGAGCGCCGACGACGAGGGCATCGAGCGGCTGGCGCTGGCGTCCGCCATCGAGGGCGGCGCCGAGGATCTGCCGGGGTCCGCCTTCCACCGCGCGCTCGCGCGCCTCGGCACGCAGATCGGCGCCGAGAGCAACGAGGACTACTCGGTGGTCGAGGTGAAGTCGCTCCTGCCCCGCTGGCAGGCGAGCTTCGACCTCCTCGCCGACGCGTTCCTTCACCCGGCGCTGCCCGCGTCCGAGGTCGAGGTGCAGCGGCAGCTCCAGCTCTCCGCGCTGCGGCAGGAGCAGGAGGACCCCGACGCGCAGCTCGCCGTGCTCTCGCACGCGCTGTTCTACCGCGGCCTGCCCTACGCGAACCGCGCCCTCGGCACGCCCGCCACGGTGGCGAAGCTCACGCGCGACCAGCTCGCCGCGCACCTCGCGTCGCTGCGGCAGAAGTCGCAGTGGCTCCTCGTGGTGGTGGGCGACGTCGATCCCGGCGAGATCGCCGCGTGGGCGCGGAAGACCTTCGCGGCCGTGCCGAAGGGCAGCTGGCAGCCGCAGCCGCTCGAGCCGCCGCACTTCGACGCCCCGAAGCTCGAGGTGGTGAACCGCCCGCTGCCCACCACCTACGTGATGGCCACCTTCCCCGCGCCGAGCTGGCGCGACCCCGACCTCGCCGTCGCCGCCGTGGCAATGAACGTGCTCAAGGAGACGCTCTTCGAGGAGGTGCGCACCAAGCGCGAGCTCTCCTACGCGCCGGCCGCCGGCCTCTCGCTGGGCGGGGCGGGGGAGGGCTTTCTCTACGTGACGGCCGAGGACCCGAACCTCACCTACCGCGTGATGCTGGACGTGCTCCACGGCCTCGAGGCCGGCCGCTTCCAGCCCGCGGTGCTCGAGGGCGACAAGCGCGTCTTCCTCACGAACTTCCTCATGCGCGACGAGGCCACTGACGGGCAGGCGGCGCTGCTCGGCCAGGCGCAGCTCCTCGGCGGCGACTGGCGGCTCGCCGGCACGCTGCTGGATCGCGTGCGCGGCGTCACCGCGGCGCAGGTGTCCCGGTTCCTGAAGGGCCACGCCAGGGACATGCAGACGGTCGTCCTCGGCGACGCCGCCAAGATCGACCAGAAGCTCTTCGGCTCGACCTGAGCAGCCTCAGTCGGGCGAGACGAGGCTCACCGGCCCGAGGTTCAACTTCGCGAGCGCGGCCTCGCTGGCGCTGCGGGGGCCCACGACCACCACCGGCCAGCGGTCGGGGGCGATCAGCTTCTTCGCCACGCGGGCCACGTCGGCCTTCGTCACGGCCGCGACCAGCGCGGGGAGCCGGGCCAGGTAGTCGAGTGGCAGCCCCTCGAGGACCAGACCCACGAGCCGCGAGGCCACCGCGCCGTTGGTCTCGAGCTGCGCCGGCAGGCTGCGCGCGAGGGCGGTCTTGGCGCGCGCCAGCTCCTCGTCGGTGACGTTGCCGTCGCTGAAGCGGCCGAGCTCCTTCTCCATCTCGGCCACGCCGTCCGCGGTGTGCACGGCGACGATGCCGCCGCGGGCCACGAGCTGGCCGGCGTCGCCGTCGAACTCCACGTGGGAGAACACGCCGTAGCTGTACGCCTTGTCCTCGCGCAGGTTCAGGTTGAGCCGGCTCGTGAACAGGCCGCCCAGGATGTCGTTGGCCACCCGCAGCGGCACGGCGTCGGGATCCTTCGCCGCCGGCACGCGCCAGCCGATCCACACCTGGGATTGCGAGGCGTGCGGCACGTCGGCGAGCGCGATGGAGCGGGGTTGGGGCTCGGGGAAGTGCTCGGCGACGCGCGCGGGCAGGGGGTGCGCCTTCCAGCCCGCGAAGGCCTGCTCGACGAGCGCCTGCGCCTCGTCGGGCGTCACGTCGCCGACCACCGCGATGACGGCGTCGTTCGGCACGAACCAGGCATGGTGGAAGCGCGCGAGGTCCTGGACCGAGATGGCGGCGATGGACTGCGGCGTGCCGCCCGAGGGGAGGCCCCAGGGGTGGCGGTCGCCGTAGAGGCGCCGGGCGAGCTCGTCCTGCGCGAGCGCCGCGGGCTGGCCGCGCTTCTCCGCGAGGTGGGTGAGCAGGATGCCGCGCACGCGCTCCACGTCGGCGGGCCGGAAGGCGGGCTGCCGCACCACCTCGGCGAGCAGCTTGATCGATGGCGGCAGCAGCTGGCGGAGCGCCGACAGGCCGATGCGCATGGAGTCCGGCCCGGCCGAGGCGGAGATCTCGGCGGCCAGCTCCTCCTTGGCCTTCGCCAGCCCGAGCGCGCTCTTCCGCTTCGTGCCCTGGTCCAGCATCGCCGCCACGAAGCCGGCGAGGCCGCGGCGGTCGAGCGGCTCCTCGTCGATGCCCGCCTCGATGCCGACCTCCACGGACACGAGCGGCAGCGCGTGGTTCTCGACGACGAGCAGCCGCGCGCCGTTCGACAGGCGGCGCTCCACGGGCACGGGCGCCTGGAACGGCGAGGCGCCCGCGAGGGGCGCGGGCTCGTGCGCGCGGAACGGCGAGTCCGGCGTGCCCGGCGGGGCCATGTTGAGGTCCTGCTCCGACGCCGGCGTGGGCACGGGCTTGGGCTTGTCCGCGTCGTCGTCCTTCTTCGCCCCCTTGGTGGTGGCGCAGGCACACAGGCAAGCGAGCAGCGTGGCATGGATCTTCATGGTCTACCTCGCGTCGGCGGTGGGCGCCGTGGGTTCGGTGTCGAGGATGAGGCGGTGCTCGGGGTCGAGGTACTTCCGCGCGAAGGCCTGCACGGCCTCCGGCGTCACCGCGGTGTAGCGGGCGAGATCCTTCGAGAGGTAGCCGGGATCGCCGGTCCACATCTCGTAGCGGTCGAGCGTGTCGGCCTTGCCCCCGAAGCCCCCGAGCCGCTCGAGGCCGCGCAGCTTGCCGGCGAGGATGTTGCGGACGGCGCGGGCCACCTCGTCCTGCGTGACGCCCTTGGCGCGGATGTCCGCGAGCACGGCCTCCACCACGGGCGCCACGTCGGCGACGCCCTTGCCTTCCCGGGGGATCACGTCGAGCTCGAAGAAGCCGCCGAGCCCGAGCGTGGGGTTGCCGGCGGCCACGCTGGAGGCGAGCGGCTTCTCGAGCACGAGCTTGCGGTAGAGCCGCGAGGTCTCTCCCTGCCCCAGGATGCGCGCGAGCACGTCGCCGGGCGCCTCGTCGGGCGAGAACGGCTTGACGCCGGTCCAGAGCATGCTGAGCATGGGGACCTTGGCCACCGGGTCGTGCACGGTCTCGCGCACCACCGAATCGATGTGGGCGGGCGGCGCGGTCGGGCGCGTCACCGGCGGGCCCTTGGGGATCGGGCCGAAGTACTGCGCCACGAGCGCCTTGGCGGTGGCCGGGTCGAAGTCGCCCACGATGGCGATCGAGGCGTTGTCGGGCGCGTAGTAGCGGTGGAAGAAGTCGCGCAGGTCGGTCATCGAGGCGCCCTGGATCTCGGCGATCGTCCCGATGACGCAGTCGTAGTAGGGGTGCGGCTTGGGCCAGAGCAGGTCGCACTCGCGCAGGTCGGTCGAGCCGTAGGGGCGGTTCTCGTACGACTGCCGCCGCTCGTTCGAGACCACGCCGCGCTGCACCGCGAGCTTCTTCGGGTCGAGGGTGTCGAGGAGGAACCCCATGCGGTCGCTCTCGAGCCACAGGGCGGTCGGCAGCTCGTCCGCCGGCACCGTCTCGAAGTAGTTCGTCCGGTCGTAGGTGGTGGTGCCGTTCCAGAGGCCGGCGCCGATGTTCTCGAGCACGCGGATGGGCTGGGGGCCGATGTGCTTCGCGCCCGAGAACATCATGTGCTCGAAGAGGTGGGCGAAGCCGCTCTTGCCGGGCGTCTGGTTGGCGGCGCCCACGTGGTACCAGACGTCGACGGCCACCTCGGGCAGCCGGTGGTCCTCGCTGAGAATCACCGTGAGGCCGTTGGGCAGCTCGTACTTCTCGAAGGGGATGGGCGGCACGGGCAGCGGGGGCATCGCGGCGGCAGCGAGGGCCAGCAGGGCCGGGAGGGGCATGGCGGCTCCATAGCACCGCCGCTTTGCCTTTTCGAGGTCTTTGGGCTAGGAATGGCGCCCCTGTCGCGCGGGTTACCCGCGTCGGCACTGGAGAGAATGCGATGATCTTCACCCTCGTCCTCATCGTCCACGTGATCGTCTGCCTGGTGCTGTTCGGGGTGATCCTCATCCAGCAAGGCAAGGGAGCGAGCATGGGCGCCGCCTTCGGCACGGGCGGCAGCCAGACCGTCTTCGGCGGCTCCGGCGCGGGGAACTTCCTCACCAAGACCACCTGGGTCTGCGCGGTGATCTTCTTCTCGACCTCGCTGATCCTCGCCTACCAGTCGAGCTTCCGGCGGTCGGTCGTCGACACCGGCACGGACACGGGCACGACGGCGCCCAAGGACACGAAGGCGGACAAGGGCACGAAGACGGACAAGAAGGGCGCGGCCGGGACCGCGACCCCGAGCGCGACCAAGACCGCGACCCCGACCGGGACCGCGACCAAGACCCCGACCCCGGCCGCGAACACGGCCAAGACCCCAACAGAAGCGCCGACGCCGGCTCCGGCCGCACCCGCGAAGAAGTAAGCCGCCCTACCGGCTCTTGCGGGCGGGCCGCGTCAGGGGTTCGGAGGGCCGACCAAGGGCAGGGACTCCACCGGTCCGCCCGCCACGGGGACGCGCAGCCGGCGGGTCATCTGGGTTTGCTCGAGCCACCAGAGCGTCGAACCAACGAGCTGAAGGCCTATCGCCCAGGTGGCAGGGGCCAGGCGCACGGGATCCCCGCCGTCGACGGACACCTTCATGACCGCGCCGCTGCCGGCGGCGTCCGGCGAGCCGGCCGCGCCCCAGAAGACGTTGCCCCCCGCGACGAGGAAGCCCCCGTTGCCTCCCGTGAAGCGCTGGCCGCCCGCCAGGACCACGGGCGATCCGCCATTCAGCGGCTGCTTCATCACGGCCCCGCGCTCCCCGTCCGCCCAGTAGAGGTTCCGGGAGTCGACGGCGACGCTGAACATCACCCAGGGTGCCAGGCCCAGGTCGAAGGCGCGCGGCGCCGTGCGGGAGCAGGGGAGGGCGACGACCACGGCGTGCGGGAGCGGGCTGCCCCACCAGGGAACGAAGCCCCAGGAAGGGTTCGCCGGAAAGGGCGTGGCCTTTTGAGCGCAGATCTCCGGGCCGATGTGGAGGGGAGCGAGCAGGGGGTTGGCAGCGGGGGTGGGGCTGCTGCACCTTCCGGTCGCCGGGAGCGGGGGCGGCGGAGCGGCTGCGGCTTTCACAGGAGCCGTCTCGGTCGCTGCGGTCGCTCCTGCGCCGGACGGGGCCCCACCGGCCGGCGAGGTCACGGTCGCGTGGACGGAAGCGCCCGGCGCGGCGCCGGCGGAGGGCTGACTCCAGACCGGGGTACGCGCAGCGCCGGAAGCCAAGGAACCGGATCGCGCGGGCCCCGCGTCGAGGGCGACGCACCGGCCGGCGTCGCACCCGAGGCCCGTGCCGCACAGGAGCTGCCCGCAGCACCGCTGGTCTCGCTGCCCGCAAGGAGCCTCGTCGGCAGGAGTGCCACAGGCGAGGCACAGCCCCGCCAGGGGAAGCGACCACCAGAACGCGCCGCGCGTCATGGGCACTTCATCGTCGCTCTCGCGCGGGACGAGATCAACCCGCGGTCGCCTTTCGCGGAATGGTTTTTCCCAGCCCTCGGCAGCCCGTTCCCCTCCCCGAACCCGTCCGGGCGCTTGCGACCGGGGGATCGACGCTGGCCCGCTTCCTGCTCCTCCTTCGCTCGTCCACCGCCGAGGAGGAGCCCATGACCGAGCCCATCAACACCGCCGACAGTCTGAGCCGCTACATGGAGGAGGTCGCGGCCTACCCGCTCGTGACCGCCGACGAGGAGAAGCGCCTGGCCAGGCAGTACCGCCGCGCCAACGACAAGGCCTCGGCGGAGCGGCTCATCACCGCGAACCTGCGCTTCGTGGTGAAGATCGCCTACGAGTACCGGAGCCACGGCCTGCCCATGCAGGACCTCATCCAGGAGGGGAACCTGGGCCTCATCCGGGCCGTGGAGAAGTTCAACCCCGACAAGAACATCCGCCTCATCTCGTACGCCGTGTGGTGGATCCGCGCCTTCATCCAGAACCACATCCTGCACTCCTGGTCGCTCGTGAAGGTGGGGACCACGCAGGCGCAGCGCCGCCTCTTCTTCGGCCTCGCCCGCGCCCGCCGCGAGATCGCGCGGCACGACGGCAGCGAGCCGGACCCCCAGCTCGACCGGCGCTGGATCGCCAAGCGGCTCAAGGTGCGCGAGGAGGAGGTCGTGGAGATGGAGGCGCGCCTCTCCGGCCGCGACTGCTCCCTCGACGCGCCCCTCGACTCCGAGGACCACCGGACCACGCACGGCGAGCTGTTGCCGCACCCGGGCGTGTCGCAGGAGGCGCTGCTCGGGGACCTCGAGGCCACGCACCTGACCGCCAAGATGGTGCAGCAGGCGCTCACCCGGCTCGATCCGCGCGAGCGGGCGATCGTGGAGCTGCGCCTCATGGCGGAGGCGCCCATGACGCTCACCGACGTGGGCCGCAAGTTCGGCTTCTCGCGCGAGCGCGCGCGGCAGCTCGAGACGCGGGCGCGCAACAAGCTGAAGAGCCTGCTCGAGGCGGCGCTGGCGGAGGCGCAGCTGCCGGTGGCGGAGACCGCGCAGCTGGCGACGGCCTAGGGCTGGCAGATCCCGTTGGCGCCGCGGCTGCCGCTGCAGCAAGCGCCGGCGGGGGCGCCGACGCAAGAGCCGCCGACTCCGAAGCAGCAGGTTTCGTTCGTGCACGAGACGGACTTACCCGAGACGCCGGTGCCGTCGGAGTCCTGGCCGCAGCCCTCGGCGGTCTGAACGCAACAGCCCCCCGTGAGGGCGGTCAGCGCCAGAAGTCCCAGGGCAGTGCGAATGTCGTCCTCGTCCTGCGGGATTCCAGCACGCGCCCGCCGATGGAGACAAGAGGGGGTCGTTGGACAAGGGCCAGCGCGGCTGGTAGGTCGGTCCGGTTCACGGAGGGTACAGATGCCGATGGCGACCGAGGGGGTCGAAGCATTCTGGCGGATTCTCGCCGAGGGCGAGCTCGGGGCGCTCTCGTCGCTGCTTGCGCCAGACCCGGCCTGGGACGACCCACTCTTCGAAGGCGCGCGCGGCTCCGCCGTGGCGGCGACCGCCTTGCCCCGCTTCGCGGCCTGGGTGCAGGAGCGGCGCGCCGAGGGCGCGATCGAACACGTGCGAACCACCGCCGACTCCCACCGCCTGGCGGTGGAGAGCCTGATCCCCGTGAAGCACGCGCTGGGCTGGAACCAGGCGCTGCAGCGCAGCGAGCGGGTCGCGCGAGGACTGTTGCCCGTGGCCGTCGTCGCGGATCTCGCCGGGACGTCAGCCATCGCTGCGCTGCGGATCTACTTCAGCACCTGGGTGGTGCTCGACGGGGCCTGCCGCTTGCGGGCGGGGCCGCTGTGCCCGGGCGAACGCTCGTCCACCGAACATGCGCTGTCCGCCTTTCCGGTCGTGCGGCGCTACTTCGACTGCCTCGCCCGCGGCGACGCCGCCATCGCGGGGACGTTCGAGCCCGACGGCTACTTCCGGGAGCCGGCCAACAACTTCGCGTCCGGGCCGCAGCAGCTGGGCGAGCACTTCCAGCACATCCTCAAGCTCGGCGGCGTGGGCCTCGAGTTCCTGACCGGCATCGTCCAGGACCGCCGCGTCGCGCTCGAGCTGCAGACGGTCGTGTGGGGTCCCAAGCGCATGCCGGTGCCGCAGGCCGGCTTCGCGAGCTACGACATCGGCCCGCACGGCAAGGTCCACGGCGCCCGCGTCTACGATTCGGTGGTGCCGCCCGAGCTCTGAGCCGCGTCTGGACATCGACCGCGCCCTTTGCTACACGAGCCACCGCTTCAACGCCCAGGTGGTGAAATTGGTAGACACACCATCTTGAGGGGGTGGCGCCGCAAGGCATGCGAGTTCGAGTCTCGCCCTGGGCACCCTGAAGTCGTAGTGAGAGAACGCAGCCAGCGACTGTAGCAGAGCCGGCAGTCATTCCGGCAGGTTGGCGCCCTTCGCCCCCGCCGCCGCCGTCGTCGCCGCCGGACGCGCCCGCGGCGCGGGGCAGTGCCGCTCCGGCTCGAGCGCACGCGCGTCGTATCGGAGGGACGCCTCGGGGAGAGGGTGCCGGCGTTCGGCTGACGGCCACCGTTGGCGGCGATGGCGCGCGGGCTCGGGCCGTTCTGAAAGGCGCTACGGCAGCCAGGGCGTGAAGACGGCCTCGTTTCCGTCGAGATAGATCGTGCCCCACTCGCTGCCGGTCCAAGCGATGATGGGGTAGCTGGCGGTGCCGTAGTCCATGCTGGTGCTCGCCCACGAGCAGGGTCCCCAGCCCGCGTCAGGCGCGTAGGCGCTCCCGAGGAGGAACCCGACGCCCGGGGTCTGGGTCGGGCTGGTCCCCGAGGGCTGCATCCACACCACGGCGAAGGTGCCGTCGGGGCCCGCCGCGACGGTGCCGGCGCCCGGGTTGTCGACGTAGGGCGTGGCGAGCGGGCACGCCGCGGTGACGTCGAGGGGTTGGCCGACGGCGAAGCTCTGGGCTGGACCGGCGATGGAAGCGACCATCTCGTCGCCGTCGACCTGCCCGCTGGGCGGGAGACCGAGCCAGCTCACCGCGCCGGTCCCGTCGGGAGAGAGCGCCGTCGAGACGTCTTGCAGAAAGCTGCCCGGTGCCACGACGACTTGCTGGGCCTCCCACGCCGGGTCGGAAGGCGTGAGCCCGGTGACGACGATCTGAACGACCGGCGAGGCACCTGCTTGGGGGCCGGCGTCGAAGGCGACCCCCCAGGCGACCAGGGCGTCAGCCCCGCCGGCCGCCATCGACACGGGAATGGGCGCGGAGGGCTGGTCGTCAGGCAGCGTGAACGCAGGGGCCGCGAAGGAGTACCAACCGCCGTCGGCGAGGGTGCGGGCGCCGGCGAAGAGCCCCGTCGCCGAGCCGCGACCGCAATCGGTGGTGACATCCTCCAGTTCGGACCAGGCCGCCACGAACCCGCCGTCGGCCAGGGCGGTCAGATACGGATTCACTCCCTCGACCTCGATGATGCTCGAGGTTCCGGCCGGGTCGCAGGGGGTGCAAGCCGTTCCGCTCCCGATTAGCTGTGCGGGGCCGAAGCCGCCGTCCGGCGTGTACGGCACGGCCGTGACGCCCAGCTGCGTGTTCGCGGTTCCATCGTTGCAAGACAAGCCGGGTACCGAGAGGATCCATCCATCCCCGGTGGGATCGAGGGCCGTCGCGACCTCGGTTTCATAGCCGTCCACGGTGCTGGGCGACTGGACGACGACGGGACCCGTCCACGTGCCGCTCGTGTGATCGTAGTGGTCGGCTTCCACCGCGAGCGCGATCTGGTAGGCGCCACCGTCGAAGGGGACGTACCCTCGCCAGGTGACGAGGGCATCGCCATCGTCGGACAACGCGATGGCGAAGCCATGCGCGCCGGTGGGTGCGGGGCAGTTGTCGTAGCCAGGCTGGCCGAAGGCCTGGTACGCGGGATACGGAGGAAACGCGGGCGCCGACCAGGTGCCGGTGGCGGCCGTATAGAAGGCCACCTCGAGCTGGTTGGAGTGGCAGCTGCTCGCCGTGTTGTAGGCGAGCAAGCCCGCGAGGAGGTCGCCCTTCCCGTCGTGGGCGAGCAGCTCCTCGTCGGCGTACATGTTCTGCACGCCGCCGCCGGGCACCACTTCGTAGGCAAGGGTCACCTCGGTGCCCGCGTCCGCCGGGCCGCCGGTGGAGCCCCCGTTCGAGCCGCTGCTCGTGCTGGCGCTGCCGGTGGTCCCGGTTCCGCTGCCGGTCGTTCCTGCCGACCCGCTCGAAGAGCCGGTGGAGCTCGCGCCGCCGGTCGTGGCCGAGGCGTTGCCGCCGCTCGACGTCGCCGCGCTCGTCGCGCCGGTGGACCCCGAGCCGCCGCTCGTCGAGGGTGCGTGGCCCGTCGAGCTGCCGGGGCCGCCGGTGGAACCGTGGCCGCCGGAGGAACCGGCGCTGGCCGTCGAGCCGCCCGAAGTGCCCTCGGCGCCGGTGCTCCCCCCGTCGGCGGTCTCGGTGGTCTGGCAGCAGCCGTTGCACCCGGAGGCGAGAACGGTGAAGGCGACGAACGTCCAGATGTGTCTCATGACCGAAACCCCTCTCGGGCGCGGCCGACCCGCGCGGGGAGTGTATCTCCCAGGGCCGTACGCACCGTCAAGTGTTCGCCGGCGCGCGGCGTTGGAATAAGCGTTTCGCAGTCTCGTCGTTGCTTGACAGAAGTCGGACATTTTTCTAGCAGTACGTCCCAATCGATTGCCGGGAGGGTGTCATGCAGCGCGTCGGTTTGAGCCTTGGGGTCGCGGCGGTTCTGGCTTTTTTCGGATGTAGCCCGGGCAACGGAAGTGGCACGAGCGGCTCAGCCGGTGGGACGCCCACGGGCTCGACGGGAAGCCACACTTCCGGTGCCACCACCGCCAGCAGCACGGGGGGAACGTCGTCCTCCGCCGGATCGAGCGGCGGCGTCGCGGCGACCAGCTCGACGGGCTCGGCCAGCGCAGGCTCGACCAGCACAGGCGCGACCAGCGGCGGCACGGCCGCGACGTGCGGTGGCGTCTGGGAAGGAACGAGCATCACCCCTTGCTCCCCGGGCGGGATTGGCACGTGTGGGACGCCGACGGTGGGCTCACCCGTCTGTCCCTCGGCTGACGTCATCTGGGCGCCGCTCGGCTGGTCCAGCGGCAGCAGCTGCAGCGGCGACCAGGTCTGCTGCATCCCCCCGCTCGCCGCCGGCGATCCCTGCGCCTCGGGAGGCGTGGGTGTCTGCAGCAGCGCCACCACCGACGGCCCCATCTCGGACTGTCCCGTTGGCACGACCGCCGTCCCGTCCGCGAGTTGCCCCGGTGACAGCCCACCCAGCCAGTGCTGCGTGCCCTATCCGGACCTGCCGAGCCTCGGTTTGACCGCCTGCCTTCCGCCTCTCTACGAAGGCTCCTACCAGGACCCCTGCGGCGCCGGGAGCGGCAACAGCTGCAACACGACGTTGGGAGCGACCGGTGACTGGAAGAACTGTCCCGGGGGCGAGGTGTCGGTTCAGTCGACGAGCTGCGAGGAGAACGGCGGCGTCTGTTGCGTGCCCCCGCTCGCCACGGACCCGTGCGCTTCGCGCAGCGGATGCTTCGACGCCGACGAATACTCGGGCCTGTGCGGGAGCGGCGAGACGATGGTTCCGTCTGCGGCCTGCAACTCCCTCGACCAGTACAGCGCGTGCTGCGTCCCGATCTCGGATCTGCCGAGCCTCGGCATCACGGGCGGCAGCACCTCGGGAGGCTCGAGCACCTCCGGCAGCAGCTCGTCGAGCTCGTCTTCCGGCAGCGGCTCGAGCGGCTCCGGCTCGTCTGGCGGCAGCTCCTCGAGCTCGAGCGGCGGCACGTCGGGCGGCACGGCGGCCGCCTGCGGGGGGCTGCCCTACTACGGCACGATCAACCTCTTCAACCAGCCGGTCAATGGCAACTACGACTTCAGCGGGGGTGTGGCGCTCGGTCCCTGCGGCGGCGGGGGATCGCCCGCTTGCCAGCCGGGCGTGACGGCCACCTGCTGCTTCACGCCGGCCACCACGGGCGCGAGCGGCGGTGGCTCGACGGGCGGCACCTCCTCCGGCGGTTCGACCGGCGGATTCGCCGGTGAGCCCAGCGCCGGCGCAATCTCGCTGGACGACGGCACCACGAACATCGCCACGTTCACGATCGACGCGAGCGTCGGCGCCTACTACGACCTGTGGAACTACCCGAACGGGATCGACGTCGGGAACGCCCAAGAGGTCACCACGCTGTCGTGGAGCGCGGGCGACACGCTCTCGCTGAGCTCGCCGGGCGCCACCATCGACGCCATCTCCGGAAGCGCCGTCGCGCCGACGGTGCCGTCGCTCAGCCCGTCGATCTCGTCCGGCGTCGCGCTCAGCCAGAGCTCGGGCCAGACGTTCACCTTCACGGGGCCGGTGCCGGCGGGGCAGTTCAACAGCTACGCGATCACCTTGCAGAACAGCGCGGGCAGTCTGGTGTGCGGCGTCACGCCGAGCGCGAATGCGGGGACCTGGACGCTGACCATCCCGGGCAGCTCCGCGTCCGCCCCCTATGGAAGCCTGGGGAGCTTCCCTTCGGGGAGCACCGGCACGCTCACGCTCGGCTCCACGGCGTTGTCGAACCTCACCTGCGCCAACGCCCAGATCGGCTTCATGATCTCGGCCCCCGTGCAGCTCTCGTCGTTCACCCTCGGGCCTTGAAGGAGGACTCATGACCCAGCGCATCGTCCGCAGTGTCCTCGCCGCCGCAGTCGTCCTCCTGTTCAGCGCGTGTTCGTCGGCGCCAGACCCTT
The DNA here is from genome assembly GCA_035508175.1 of Myxococcales bacterium. GTDB lineage: Bacteria > Myxococcota > Myxococcia > Myxococcales > JAKAPL01 > DATJNL01. Next base: position 11,599 of record DATJNL010000061.1, on the reverse strand, counting down.
CGACTTGCTCGGTACTGGGCCACGCCTGCAGCGGCGACAGCGATTGCTGTTCGAACGTCTGCGCGTCCTCCCCCATCAACGGCAAGATCTGCCAGTGCGCCAGCAACGGAGGCGATTGCGTGACCAACGAGGACTGTTGCGACAACAGCAATCCCAGCCCGTGCAGCTCGGGCTTCAGCGATCAACTCGGCACGTGCAACTAGTCCGGGCGGTGGCTCCTGGATCACCCTTGGCTGGACCCCTCCCCACCACGCGGATCTACCTGCACGTTCCAGAAGCACATTCACCGCAGCAATCAGACTGCGCCACGCAGCTGCTGCCCGCTGGCAGGCAACAGATCGGTGGGGAGCTGCGGTCGAGGGGGCCCTCGAGGTTGCAGATGCCCGCTCCCGGGCAGCAGTCCGCGTTGCTGCTGCAGCTCGACCCGAGCGGGGCGCACGTGCAAGGGGTCGCGGAGCTGCCCGTACAGCAGAGTGCCCACGCCTCCGAGCCGGTCGGGGCGCAGCACACCCCGTTGCACGATAGGCCGTCGCCGCCACAGCAACCTTCGGCGTAGCTGCAGGGAGCGCCCCCAAGGGCGCAGGTGCAGACACTTCCCTGGCAGAGGCCCGAACAGCACTCGCTGGAGCTCGAGCAGCCTCCACCGGGCGGCTCGCAGCACTGCCCCAACGCGGCGCAGATCAGCGTGCCGCAGCAACCCCCCGGTTGGCACGCCTGTCCGGCGATCGCGCAGACGCCGCCACTCGTGCCGGACGTCGCGCTCGCGCCGCCGGTGGAGGAGCCGGTGGCCCCGCCCGTGCTGCCGCCGGAGGAGCCAGAGCCGCTCGTCGTGCCGGCGGCTCCGCAGATCCCGCCGTCGCAGGAGAGTCCCAGGCAACACGCCTCGTCGTTCGCGCAGGCGCCGCCCGGCGCCACACAGGCACAGACGCCTCCCTGACAGGTCCCCGAGCAACAATCGCCGCCGTCGGAGCTCGTCGAGCCCGTGCCCCCGGTGGTCGAGGCGTCGCTGGTGCAGGTTCCGCCAGGCACCGAGCAACAGCGTCCATTTGCGCACGCCAGCGGGGGCCGGCACGCCGAGTTGCTCGTGCAGCTCCCGCCCGGTGTGCTCACCAGGCACGACCCGTTCCCGCAAACAGCGTCCCACAGCAATTCGCGGTGCTGGTGCACGCATGCAGGACGCCCGCGCACGAGCCACCGCTCCCATTCGTGGCGCCCGAGGACGACATGCCGCCGCTGCCGGTGCCCGAGCTTCCCTCCGGCGTGCCCGAGAAACAGCAACCCGCGAACAACACAGCCGCTGCTGCCACGAACCGTGCGCGATGGTCCGCGCCGCGTAGGACGAGCCTCGCCTTGGGGGCGGCGTGCATGTAGCGCATGATGGTCATGACATCGTGGCCGCCCTGCAGCAGAGCCGCTGACCGCCGGCTTTCAGCGACGACCGAAAGCTACGGCAGCGCGGCCACGGCCTTGCCGATGTACTTGAGAACGGCGTCATCGACGACTGGTCCGAAGAACTCAGAAGTGACTCCTGGTTCGGCGCGGTAAATGGCGACCAGGCCCCGCCGGATGCCTTCGTCGCCTCCGGTGATTTCGTCGATGAGGCCCCGCCAGCGTCGGGCAAGTTCCTGCATACGTGGTGAGGTCGGCGGCGTCTTCTTGTCGAACTCCACCCGGATGTCTGCTGCAACTCGCTTCCAGTCGCGTCCAGCCACGTCGGCGGGACGAAGCGAGCCACTCGTCCCCCTGGCCTTCAAGTCGGCGACCTGCTCTGTCGTGAAGAAGTCCTCGTACTTCATGGCGACCTCGATGATCCTACGATCTCACGTCACGTCAGGGTCAAGTCAACAAGGCATCCTGCCACGGCGATGAGGAAAGGGGCCTTCGGGAGGCCTTTCACGCCTTGGACCGACGACGCCGGCGAGTTCAGGGGCAGCTCCCCGCCTCCGGACAGGGGTGACACGGGGTCTCACAGCCGCACGTGCAACCGCCGCCGCAGGGCGGACAGATGCAGTAGTACGGACTGCCCCCATCGTGGAAGACGACTGGCCGGGGCGCGCAGGTGCCCGGGCTGTCGACGACGCCGGAGCAGGCCGGTAGAGCGAGGCTGATCGCAGCGACGATACCGGCGACCGAGGCCTTCAATTCGGACGCGACGAGCGCGGATGGGGGGCGACGCCTCACGCCGTGGACAATCACGCGGGCGTTGCCGAGAGGCAAGGGGACCCCCGTTGGTTGACGGCCGTTCGATCGAAGTTCCGTCGCCCAGCCCCCTGGTTGTTGGCGGTTCTGGCGGCGGACTCAGTTCCCGCCGGGGCAGGAAAGGAGGACGACGGCCTGGCTGCCTTCCTGCAGCGCGGTCGCGAGGTCCGGCCGTCCGTCGCCGTTGAAGTCCTGCGCCGCGACGCCCACCGGCGCCTGCGCGCTCGTGCCCACCGTGTAGCTCTCGTGCCGCGGGAAGGAGCCCGATCCGTCGTTGAACAAGACCTCGATTTCGCCCCACTGGTCCACGCTCACCACGTCCGGCGATCCGTCGCCGTTCACGTCCGCGGTCGTCAGAAAGGAGGGAGCCGTCCCCACTGCGTAAGCGCCTGCGGCCACGAAGGCCCCTGCGCCCTGGTTCAGCAGAATGTTGATCGGTCCATTCAACGCGCCCGCGGCGATGTCCGGCCTGCCGTCCCCATCGAAGTCGGCGACCGCGATCCCCTCGGCGTAGGTCGCCGCGGGCGGCGCGAGTGGGCAAGTGATGGGCGAAGTGGAGAAGGTGCCGTCACCCGCACCCAGGAAGACGTCCACCGCCCAGGACTCCTCCTCGACGACCGCGACGTCGAGCTTCCCGTCCCCGTTGAAATCGGCGGCTGCGATGTTCGCGGGGGCCGGCCCCGCCTGGGTCTCGAAGCCGGCGGCGAACGCCCCACCGCCCTGGTTCAGGAGCACCGACAGCATTCCCGGGGCCTGCGCAAATTGCTGCGTGAAGGCGACGTCCAGCGCGCCATCTCCGTTGAAATCTCCGGCAGCGACCCAGAGGCCGTCGGTCGGCAGTTCCGAGGCTTGTGCCACGGTGTAACCGACCGCCGGCAGGAAACCGCCGTCGCGATCATTGAGGAGCATGTAGACATCGTAGAGATCGGTGACGGCGAGGTCCGGCCGGCCGTCTCCGTTCCAGTCCGCGACGGCGCCCTGGAGTCCCTGCAGCTGCGCGACGAAGGAACGCGGGGCACCGAAGGTGCCATTGCCGGCCCCGGGAAGGATCGAGACGCCACCCTGGAAGTTGGCCACGGCCAGATCGAGGTGGCCGTTCCCCTCGAAGTCCGCCGCACCGATGAGCGCCGGTTCCGGGCCTGCCGCGAAGAAGAGGGGCGAGGAGAAACCGCCGTCCGGCGGACAAACATCGCCGGGGCCGCTGCCGCCGGTCGAGCCTGCGGAGCCCGTCCCACTGCTCGAACTTGCCGTGCTGGTTCCGCCGGTCGAGCTCCCGGTCGCTGGCCCTCCGCTCGAGCTTCCCGTCGCCAACCCGCCGCTGGAGCTCACGCCTCCACCCCTGCTCGCAGTCCCGTTCGTCGACCTGCTTCCGGTGGTGCCGCCGGCGGTGGCCGAGCCGCCGGTCGACGTGCTGCCCCCTGCCTGGGTGAGCCCCGTGGTGCTGCAACACGCGCCCAGCGCGAGGAGCCACAGGCCGGCCCCCATCCAGCAAACCGCGCCCGGTGGGTGGCGATCGGCCCGAGAGGCGCCTCGGAAGGGCTCAGCCACGGGTGCCACGCTCTCATGAGGGCCGGCAACCAGCAAGACGATGGCGCCCGCGCAAGAGAGCCGAGGCTGGTCCTTCGTCTGGACGACGAACAAGTTTCACCCGGATCGACACGCTTCGCGGGAAAGCGAGCCTGCGCGAGCCGACGTTCGAGTCGCGTCGAGGGCAGGGGGCAGGCGTTCGACGCCAGGGCCTTGGCGGGGGACCATCACCGACGGCCCTCACTGGCGGCCGGGACCAGCGCCCTCGACGCGAGCCGAGGGGATACTCGCCACCGCTCCCCTCCTCGAAGAACGGCGCACCTTCGCCCGGCAGCGGAAGGCGCTCATCGAGGCCTACCCCGAGCTCCTGGAGCGCGAGGTCATGAAACTCACCTCGCTGGCCTCAGCCGCCACCGAGGCGCTGCGCGCGCGCGGCGTTCGCGAACCCGCCGCCAGCCTCGCCGCCGAGGCCGGCATCGCCGTCTTCAAGGTCGGGGTCAGAGGTTGGATCGGCGACGCGAAGAAGAGAGACCTGCCGCACCACCTACGGTCGGCCCTGGGAGAGCTCCATGCAGTCGTCGGGCCGAAGCGAAGCAGCGCGCGAAGGCCCGGATAGAGGCTCGAACGGGGACCATCGCGGTCATCCTGGGCGGTCCGTCTCAACACGAAGCTTTCGTTCGTCGATGAACCGGGCTATTCGGTTACGCCCGTTCATGCCACTCCGCGGAGGTGACCTCATGTCATGTCGTCGACTCGTCGCGGCGGGCGTTGCGTTGGGGCTTGCGGCCTGCCCGGGCTCGCGAACCGGCACGGCGGCGAAGGTGGCGACCTCGAAGGCGGTGAGCGACGGGGGAGAGGCGCCGAAGCTCACGGCGCCCCAGCAGGCGAGGCTCGAAGCCGCGCGGCGGCTCGTGGAGCTCGAGAAGTTGGCGCGCGCGCACGGGCTCGGCTCCGAAGCCGACTACGCGAAGGCGCTCGAGGAGGTCGCGCTGTCGGCGCGGCCAACCAAGCATGCCGAGCATGAGCCGATAGAAGCGGTGAGGATTCGCCGCGACGCCGCCGCGAGGGCGCTCGAGGCGACCCGGCGCCGCTACCATTCCGGGGCCGTTTCGATGATCGAGGTTCTCCAGGCCGAGTACCAGCTGGCGGATGCAGAGGTCTGGCTCGAGGAGCTCGAGGGTGACGCGGGCGTCCCCGCCCAGCGCTGAGTCCGGCGGCCGGCGCTCTCATGAGTGATCCGTGCTCGAGCTGCTCGACCAAGCGTTCGAGGGTCGCGCAGCCCCTGGCCGCCTGCGGCGGGAACCAGCGGGCCCCCGTCGAACGGGCGGACCTCTCTGCCCTGACTCGGCAGGGTCTGGCCGAAATGCAAGGACGGGAAGCGCCCCCTCGTTGTAGGGATCCGCATGCGGCGCGGACGCCCAAGTCGAACGTCGAGTCTCGTGACCATGATGCGCGCCCTGGCGAACGAGGGCGTCACCGGCGTTCGGGACTTCAGAGACCCGACGGCGATGAGGATGCTGCCTCCAGCCTGGCAGCTCCTCGCTCGGGCGTATCTCTGGCAGCTGCGGGCCATTCCCGCCTACCGGAAGCGGAGGACGACATGACTCGCTACAAGCTCTCGGCCAACGTGAGCAGCGCCCGCCCGAAGGCCGTGGAACCCGCCCTCGAGGAGCTCATCGGCAACAAGGGCACGATCCACCCCACCGACGACGGCTTCCAGGTCGAAGCCACCCTCGAGGGCACGAGCGCGAAGGATCTGAACCGACAGCTCCTCTCGGCGCTCCGCCGCTTGGAGAAGAAGACGCGGCTGCGGTCGGAGTGGAATTCGGGCGACGTGACCGAGAGGTTCTTCGACTACGTGCCCAAGGGGACGAAGAAGGCGGGCCCGTGAAGGGAGCGGCGCACCGCGAGAGGAGGTCCCGGCAATGAGGGAAGGGCGGCTCCGAAAATCTGCGATCCGTTCGCGGCATGGTCGCACGCCATGATCGCGGCCTCCTGCCTGCTGCTCGCGCTCGGCGTGCACTTCCCGCCCGCCACGGAGGCGGAGCTGCAGGAGCTGTACGGCCCGGCGCAGCTCGCGCTCGTGCGGCAGGCCGACCGCGTGGAGGCGCTGCGGCTCACCGGAGAGTTCGATGCCGATCCGAAGTCGCCCCACCGTGGCGTCGAACGCTGGCTGACGAAATCGCGGCCTGTGTCCTTGACGCCGCGACAGGCCCGCCGGGCCGTGACCCTGGTCACCGCGCGCGCGAGCTTCTCGATGACGCAGAGCCACTGCGACTTTCTCCCTGGCGTCCTCCTGCGCTTCTGGCGAGGGGATCGCCACGTGGACGTCCTGCTTTGCTTTCATTGCGGCGACGTGGCCGTCATCCTGCCGGAAGCGGAATGGCCCAAGGAGGTGATGGGGCTCGCCGAGCCGTGGGATTACGAGCGGAGGCTCGGGCTCATGCCCGGATTCGACTCGCTGCTCGCGCTGTCGAGGGACATCTTCCCCGGGGATCCCGAGCTCCGCCGCGTGAAGCGTCCCTTCTGAGCGGGCCCTTCTCAGCTCCGCGGCCGGTAGCCGTCGCGGTTCAGCCGCTCCATGAAGCGTTCGGGGGCGGAGAGCGGCGTGAAGCCCAGCTTTTCGTAGAGACCGTGGGCGTCGCGCGTGGCCAGCAGCCAGCGGCGCAGCGACCGCAGGCGCGGGTGTTCCGCGAGGGACGCGATCATCCACCGGGCGAGCCCGCGCCCGCGGTGGGCCGGTAGGACGTACACGTCGCAGAGGTAGGCGAACGTGGCGGAATCGGTGATCGCGCGCACGAAGCCCACCTGCTCGTCCCCGAGAAACAGGCTGAAACAGAGGGAGCCTTGAACGCTCCGCTCGACGACCTCCCTCGGGACGCCCTCCGCCCAATACGAGGTGGTCAGGAAAGCGTGAACCGCGTCCACGTCGACGCGGGCCTGGTCATCGACGAGCAGGTAGGAGTCCCGTGTCCATTCCATGCGGCAGCCTCCGCAGCCCGCCATAGCACGCCGGCGAGCCCGGAGGCAGCGGGCTTCTGGGCGGCGCCCGGTCCGGCGATCGATGCCAGACCGGGCGTCGGGTCGACGCTCAGCCCGCCAGAATCACCTTGATCGCCCGCTCGCGGGCGGCGTTGCCGAACACGTCGTAGGCGGCCATCGCCTCGGCCAGCTTGAAGCGGTGCGTGATCAGCTTCTTCGGCTGCAGCCGTCCGGCGACGACCATCTTGAGCAGCATGGGCAGCGTCTCGGTGTCCACGAGGCGGGTGGTGAGCGTCAGGTTGTGGGCCCACAGCGTCTCGAGGTGCAGCGTCGCCGGCTTGCCGTGCACGCCGATGTTCGCGACGTGTCCGACGGGCGCGACGATCCTGGTACAGACCTCGAACGTCTCCGGCACGCCCACGGCCTCGATCGCCACGTCCACGCCGGCGCCGCTCGTGAGCTCCATCACGCGCTTCACCGCCGCGTCGCCCTTGCCGTCGATGACCTCGGTCGCGCCGAGCGACTTCGCCATCTCGAGCCGGTTGTGATCGGGGTCGATCTGGAAGATGGCCGACGGCGAGTAGAGCTGCGAGGTCATGAGCACCGAGAGGCCGATGGGCCCCGCGCCGACGATGGCGACGGTCGCGCCGGGCTGGACCTGCCCGAAGCGCACGCCCGCCTCGAATCCGGTGGGTAGAATGTCGCTGAGCATCGTCAGCTCCTCGTCCTTCACCGAAGCGGGGGCGGGGTACAGGCTGGTCTCGGCGTGCGGGATGCGCACGTACTCGGCCTGCGTGCCGTCGATGAGGTGGCCGAGGATCCAGCCGCCGCTGCGGCAGTGGGAATAGCTGCCCCGGCGGCAGAAGTCGCACTTGCCGCAGGAGGTGATGCACGAGACCACGACGCGGTCGCCCTTCTTCAAGGTGGTCACGGCCGGGCCGACCTCGTCGACGATGCCGACGCCCTCGTGGCCCAGGATGCGGCCCTCGGTGACCTCGGGCACGTCGCCCTTGAGGATGTGGAGGTCCGTGCCGCAGATGGTGGTGGCGGTCATGCGGACGATCGCGTCGTCGGGCGCGTCGAGGACCGGCTTGCGATGCTCTTCCCAGCTGCGCTTGCCGGGGCCGCGGTAGACGAGTGCTTTCATGGTTCTCTCCGAAGGAGTGGGTGATCAGCACCGCCAAGGGTTGCAGAGGCCGTGCCGCTTCAAGGCATTGATGTTCTTGCACGGGAGCGCGCAACCGCTGCGTCCGGCCTTTTCCTGGCCGCAAGGCGTGCCGTTCCAGCGCCGACGCTCGAGCGCGCAGCCCGATCACAGACCGACGTCGATCACCACCTGGCCGTCGAACGAGAAGTCCTGCGACGGGTAGCTGCCGGTGCCGGTGGCCGTGACGGTGCAGCCGGCCTGGACGTAGGGCAAGAGGTTCACGCCCGAGACCACGTCGAGCGAGACCGACGTCGCGCCGGGCGGCACCGGCGAGAGGGTGGCCACCTGCACGGTGGGCAGCCCGGGCGCGCTGACGCTCACGGTGACCGAGTCGAGGAAGTCGAAGGTCTGCGCGGGGGTCGCGGTGGAGGTGAAGGTCACCGAGTCGAGGCCCGCCGAGCCGGCGGGGCCGACGTTCTGCGGCGGGATCGCGAGGGACTCGAGCGGGGGCAGGGGCTGGCCCTCGTCCTGGCTCGAGACTGTGAGGGTCGTCGTCGGCATCGGCTCGGTGATCTGGAAGGCGCAGCCGGCGCTGAGTGAGGCGAGGAGGGAGCAGAGCAGGGTGCGTCGCATCGGTGCCTCGCTGGCGCTTCGTTCGGCGCCGCTCGGGTTCGAGCACAGGGAATTGCAACGCGTGTGCCCGTGGCCTCGCGTGCGACTTCGCATGGTTGGCGGCTCGGCGAGGGGGTCTCCGCCCACTCGGGCGTCCCGTCGCACCCCGGCGGAGCTGGTCTACCGGCGGCGGGCCCGGTCCTTGCGGCGGCGGATGCGCTCGATCTCGCGCAAGCGCTCGCTCGTGCCGGGCGACACGCGCAGCTCGATCTCGTCGGCCAGCTCCCGCAGCGCCAGGAAGCGATTGAGCGAGCGCTGCCGCTCGCGGGTCCACTTCACCACCAGCCGCTCTTCGCCGAGTGGGTAGCGCAGGAGCACGCCGCTGGAAGTCTTGTTGACCTTCTGGCCGCCCGGGCCGCTGCTGCGGATCGCCTGCTCGTCCACCCGGCCCAGGTCGACGCCGAGCCTGGCGAGGCGCGCCTTCAGCTCGGCGCGCTTGCCGGGCGTCACCGGCGAGTCGTCGGGAAAGCGCACCTACGCCCCGAGGCCGATCCACGACGAGCCGTCGTCGTAGACCTCGCGCTTCCAGATGGCGGCCTCGGCCTTGAGCGCGGCGATGCCTTCCTCGCAGGCGCGGAAGGCCGCCTCGCGGTGCGGGGCGCCCGCGCAGACCACCACCGCGACGTCGCCGACCGCGAGCGCCCCCACGCGGTGGGCCACGGCCATGCGTGCGCCGTGCGTCGCCTCGAGCCGCGCGATCACCTCCGCCATCTGGCGCAGCGCCATCGGCGCGTAGGCCTCGTACTCCAGGCGCACCACGCGTCGGCCGCCCTCGCCGACCCCGCGCACCGTGCCCGCGAAGGTGACCACCGCGCCGAAGGCGGGCGCGCGCACCAGCGCTTCGACGTCCGGCGCCGAGAGCGCCTCCGCCGTCAACCGGACGCGCTCGCCCGATCCGCCGGCGACCGGGGGCAGCAGGGCCACCTCGGCGCCGTCCCCCAGCGCGCGGGAGGGTTCGGAGATCTCGCGGTCGACCGCCAGTTGCAGCGCGGCCGCCAGGGGAACGAGCGCCGGAAAGCGGGCCAGGGCGAGCGCCTTGGCGTCGCCGGCGGTCGCACCCTCGGGCAGCTCCACCTCGGCGCGCGCGCAACCGGCGGCCTCGCGGGCCGCGGCGAAGAAGAGGAGGGCGATGCGCACGCCCGCTTTGTGCCCGGTGTTGCCCGGGTTGGCAAGCCGGCCCAGGTTGCCCGTGCGAACCGGGGCGGTAGGAGGTATACCAACCGCCATGCGCGTTCCATTCCTGCCGCGGAGAGCGAGCCTCCTCTCGGCCGGGCTGCTCGCCGCGCTGGCGGTGGCCGGCTGCCCGGACGAGGAAGCTGCCCACACCCGCATCATCCATGAGCCCGCGGCCGTTGCGGCCCCCAGCGCCGCGATGCCGGCCGCCGCTGCTCCGAGCGCCGAGGCGCCCCCGATGGCGCCCGGTGCCGGGCGCATGGCCGGCGACGTGCCGGTGCCCCCCAAGCCCGCGGGCGCCGAAGGGCTCACCTGGACGCTGCCGCAGGGCTGGACGGAGTCGCGCACCGGCGGCATCCGCTACGCGACCTTGAGACCGCCCGGAGCCGGCGCGGTCGACGCCTCGGTGGTGGTGCTGCCCGGACCCGCGGGCGGCGAGCTGGCGAACGTCAACCGGTGGCGCGGGCAGCTCGGCCTGCCGCCGGTGGAGGAGGCGCAGCTCCCCTCCCTGCGCAAGACCGTCACCACGAAGGTCGGCCCGGTGGATCTGTTCGACTTCTCCAGCGAGAAGACGCGGCTGGTGGCGGGCCTCGCGCTCGTCAACGACTCCAGCTGGTTCTTCAAGATGATGGGGGACTCGGGCGAGGTGGGGGCGGCGCTGCCTGGTTTCACTCACCTCGTCGAATCGGTGCGGCCGGCCGGTGGCAACTAGCCCAAGCCAGCGCGTCTGGAAGGTCCTCACCTCCCTCAAGCTCACGATCGCGGGGCTCGCCGCGCTCATGGTGCTCGTGGTGGGCTGCACCCTGGCGCAGGTGGACCTCGGGAGCTTCGAGGCGGTTCACCGCTTCATGAATTGCTTCGTCGTGTGGTGGCACCTGCCCGAGAGCGGCCTCAAGATCCCGGTGTTTCCCGGCGGCGGCACGGTGGGCGCCGTGCTGATGGTGAATCTCCTGTCCGTCGCCTTCAAGCGGCTGCGCTTCGCCTGGAACCACGCGGGGCTCTGGTTCGTGCACCTCGGCCTCGTGGTTCTCCTCGCGGGGCAATTCATCGCCGCCGCGTTCCAGGTGGAGATGCGCCTCTCCATCGAGCAGGGGCAGACGCTCAATTACCTGGAATCGCCGCGCGACATGGAGCTCGTGATCAGCGAGGACACCGATTCCAGGACGACCGACGAGTTCACGGTGCCCGAGAGCCTGCTCACCCACCCGGGGACGATCGAGATTCCCGATTCGCCGATCGCGCTGCGGGTCGTCGATTACTACCGGAACGCCAAGCTGGGCATGCGCGGCCCCTCCGACTCGCCGTCGCCGGCCACCGCCGGCATCGGCCCGCAGATCGCCGTCTCCGGGCTGCCCGCGGCCACCGCCGACGACGAGGTCGACCAGCGGGCCGTCTTCGTGGAGCCGCTCGCCGCCGGCAAGAGCTACGGCACCTGGCTCGTCTCGCAGGCGCTCGGGGCGCCGCAGTTCTTCTTCCACGACGGCCACAAGTTCACCCTCTCGATGCGCCCGCGCCGCGAGTACCTGCCGTACTCCATCCAGCTGAAGAAGTTCAGCCACGACGTGTACCTCGGCACGGACATCCCCAAGAACTTCTCGAGCCTGGTGCACCTGTCCAACCCGGAGCGGGGCGAGGAGCGCGACGTGCTCATCTACATGAACCAGCCGCTGCGCTACCTCGGCAAGACCTTCTACCAGGCGAGCTTCGGCAAGGGCGACACGCTGTCCATCCTGCAGGTCGTCCAGAACCCGGGCTGGCGGCTGCCGTACCTCGCCTGCGCGATGGTGGCGTTCGGGCTCGTGCTTCACTTCGGGATGTCGATCCGCCGGGCCACCCTGCGCCCGCGCGGGCTGGCGGGGAGTCGCGCATGAAGCTCGAACGCGTCGTGCCTTGGCTGGT
>DATJNL010000060.1:0-3725 GCA_035508175.1 Myxococcales bacterium | reverse complement strand
GCGGGGCCGAACAGGCCGCCGCCGCCGAGGGTGCCGCACGGGTTCGCGGCGGGCGTCTGATGACAGGCGGCGAGCGCGAGCGCAGCCACGAACGGGAGCCAGGGCCAGCGAAGGGTCATGACGTCGTCACCTCTTGGACCTACGAGCCGGGAATTTGCGGACCGCCCATCCGATCGTGTACACAAAGTCGATGCGAGAGGCAACTTTGCGACGCGCGATCCTGTTCACGCTGTTGGTTTTTACAGCTTTCCGGCCCGCGCTGGCCCAGCAGACGACCTTCCAGGGCCTGGCGCTCGACCGCTTCACGCCCGCGGCCCGGGGCGGCGACTTCTTCGACCTCGACAGCCTCGACCTGCGCGGCAAGGTGAGCTTCGCGGGCGGCGTCACGCTCGACTGGGCCGACCGGCCGCTCATCGAGTACATGCCGGGCAACGCCAACGCCGCCGTGGTCGGCGACCAGCTCTACCTGCACCTCGGCGCCGACATCGTGCTCTTCGACCGCGTGCGCTTCGGCTTCAACCTGCCGCTCGCGCTGCAGCAGTCGGGCAACTCGGTGTCGCTCGGGAGCGAGCAGTACGCCGCCCCCACCGGCTTCGCGGCCGGCGACCTGCGCCTCGACGGCGACGTGCGCCTCTTCGGCGTGCGCGGCGACGCCGCCACCGCCGCCATCGGCGTGTCGGTGTACGTGCCCACCGGCTCGCCCTCGCAGTACACCGGCGACGGGTCCGCCGCCGTCGACGGCCACTTCCTCCTCGCCGGCTCCGGCACCTACTGGACCTACGCCCTGCGCGTGGGCTTCCTCTACCGCGGCAACCAGGACGTGCTCGACGGCATCCCCACCGGCAGCCTCCTCGAGGGCGGCGCCGCGGTGGGCGTGCGGCTCCTCGACGGCGACCTCGTCATCGGCCCGGAGATCTACGGCGACACCGGCGTCGCCAACGGCCAGTCGGTCTTCGACTACGCCACCACCCCGCTCGAGGCCATCCTCGGCGTGCACTACCGCATCGGCCCGGTGCTGCTCGGCCTCGGCGGCGGCCCCGGCCTCAGCCAGGCCTTCGGCACGCCCGCCTTCCGCGGCCTCTTCTCGATCGACTGGGCGCCCCTGCCGCCGCCCCCCGCCCCGCCGGACCGCGACCACGACGGCATCCCCGACTCCGCCGACGCCTGTCCCGACACGCCGGGCGTGGCGAACGCCGACCCCAAGCTCAACGGCTGCCCGCCCCCGCCGCCCGACCGCGACCACGACGGCATCCCCGACGCCGTCGACGCCTGCCCCGACGTGCCGGGTGTCGCGAGCGACGACCCCAAGAAGAACGGCTGCCCCAAGGACACCGACAACGACGGCATCCCCGACTCCGAGGACAACTGCCCCACCGTGCCGGGCCCGGCGAGCAACCACGGCTGCCCCGTGAAGCAGAAGCAGCTCGTGATCCTGCACAAGACCAAGATCGAGATCCTGCAGAAGGTCTTCTTCAAGACCAACAAGGCCGCGATCCAGCGCCGCTCGTTCAAGCTGCTGAACCAGGTGGCCGACATCCTGGCCTCGCACCCGGACATCGAGCACCTGCAGGTCGAGGGTCACACCGACGACACCGGCTCGCCCGCGCACAACGAGAAGCTCTCGCAGGCGCGCGCCGAATCGGTGAAGGCCTACCTCGTGAAGCGCGGCGTGTCCGAGGACCGCCTCGTGGCGCGCGGCTTCGGCCAGGACCGCCCCATCGCCTCGAACGCCACGTCGAAGGGGCGCGCCGCGAACCGGCGCGTCGAGTTCAACATCGTGGGCGCCGGGGGCGACGGCGGCAGCGCGCTCGCCCCGGCGCCGCTGCAGTAACGCCGCCGGACGCGAGAGCGCCCGGAGAGGAAAGAGTCCTCCCCGGGCGCCCGCGCCGACCGCGTGCCGCTACTGCGCGCTGCCGTTGCTGCCGCTGCCGTTGCTGCCGCCGGTCCCGTTCGACGACGCGGGGGCCGGCACTGCCGGGGCCGAGACGGCCGGGGTGCTGCTGCCGTTCGGGGCCGGGACCGCCGGCGCGGTGGGGCCCTGGGTCACGCCGGGGACGGGCTGCCCGGTGGCGGTCACGAGCACCATGCCCGGGGCGCCCTGCACCGTGACCTTGCCGCGCTGCACCTTCCCGGTGGGTCCGCGCACCGACTTCGTCTGCTTCCCGAGCGCCGCGGCCGTGGCCTTCTCTTCGGCGGTGAGCTGCTTGCGGGCCTTCGGCGGCGCGATCCCGAACGTCTGCAGCACGGGGTTGGCCGGCCCGAACTGCGCCTTCAGCGTGGCGATGAAGCCGGCGATGAACTGCTTCCTGTCGGGCGCGGCGGCTTTGCGGGCCGCGACGGCCGCCCGGTAGGCCGCCAGGGTCTGGCTCACGTTCTGGTCCAGCGTGAGGTAGCCCTGGATCTTGGTGATGATCGCCGAGACCAGCATCGCCACACCGAGAATCGTGAGCTTGCTGGTCGCCAGGAGGCTCTGCTGCGCCCCGTTGATGAGGTTCTGCGCCTTCGTTGCATCCGCCGTGGTGCTCTTCGTGTTCGTTGCCATCGGTTGCTCCTTGGTTGGGCCGCGGCGTCATGCCGCGGTCACCCGGGACACAGAGCAGTGGCCGTGCCACGCATAAGTAACTGGATTCACTGGAGCCCCGGAGGTGCCGAGGAGTCTCGATTCCGAACGCTTGGGGTGGGAACACGACCGGGCGGTGAGGGGCCGTCGCGCGCCGGAGGGCAGGAAAGCTCGGCGGGCGCCGAGCGAGGCTCGGAGGGGCCCGCGCTTCGTTCGGAGGGCGCCGCGCTTCGTTCGGAGGGCGCCGCGCTTCGCTCGGAGGGCGCCGCGCTGCGTTCGGAGGGCGCCGCGCTTCGCTCGGGGGGCGCCGCGCTTCGCTCGAAGAGGCCTGCGCTTCGCTCGAAGAGGCCGCTGCGAGCCTTCCGCGGGCCCCTCCATCGCTCGCGCGGCTCGCTCCGAGCCTCGCGGACGCTACGGCTTCTTCCCGCAGCTCCCGAGCAGCTCGCGCACGAGCGACAGCGGCATGGCCAGGTCGAGCGTGAAGCTGCCCTCCTTCGGCACGACCTTCGCCTGCTCGAGCAGCGCCGAGAGCTTGGCGTTGCCCTTCGCGGCCGCGCCCAGCCGCCACAGCGACAAGGCGCCGCCCACCGCGCGCCCGAGGTCGTCCACCGCGGCCGCGTCGGGCCCCGTGAACGTCGCGGTGAGCTCCAGGTCGCTCTGCGCGTCGAGGTGCAGCTCCACGGAATTCGCCGCCGAGAGCAGCCGGTCCTCGAGCGGCGCCTGGCCCGGCCCCGAGAGCATCGTCTTCACGAGCCCCGAGAGCCAGGCGCCGGTGAGGACCCCGTAGGCGTCGCCGTAGGTCTGCCCCTCCGACAGCACGGGCGGGCCGTCGTCGCCGCGGCCTTCCACGCGGTCGATCACCTGCCGGGCGGACTCCGGGCTCGGCGTGAAGGCGAGCAGCTGGTCGCCCCAGCGCGCCATCGTCATGGGCGAGCCGCCGTCCCCGGCGATCCGGTAGAGCACGCCGTCGTCGCCGTAGCCCTGCCCGGGATCCCCCTTCGCGAGGGCGGACCAGCGGGCTCCGCCGAACTGCCCCGTGGCCTCCACCGCGCGATCGGAGAGCGCGATGCGGTCGAGCCCCTGCAGGAGGTCGACGCCCACCTCCTGCCTGAACTGGTCGAAGAGCCGCGGGTCGTTGGCGGTGAAGCAGCTCAAGAGAAGCTCG
>DATJNL010000059.1:0-6928 GCA_035508175.1 Myxococcales bacterium | reverse complement strand
GCAGCTGCTTTCCCGTTCAATCTTCCGGGCTGGCGACCTTCAGGGAGGGCACGGAACGGAAGTCGCGCCGGTTTCTCGTCAGGAGCGTGAGCCGGTGCTCCAGGGCGGTGGCCGCGATGAGCACGTCAGCCATGACGCTCCCACTCGTCGCGCGATGGGACCGACAGCCGGGGAGCCGCGCCGAACGTCTCGTCGAGTGCACGCCTGACGTTGGGTCTCCGGTGAGCAAGGAACTGCTCCACCGCCTCGCGGACCAGCTCGGCCAGTGTCCGGCCTTCATGGCGCCTCAGCTCGTCGAGCCGAGCGCGTTGCGCCGCGGTGAGCTAGATCTGAGTGCGTGTCGCCATATACAGCACCGTATTCAGCACCCACCAAGCCGTCAACGGCGCGCGCGGTCGCGCCGGCTCTCTACTCCAGCAGGATCGGGGCGGTGGAGATCGCGACCGTCCCTCCCGCGAGGTTCGTGACGCCGCCGTCGAGATCCAGGGCTTCGGTCATGCCGGCGGGGACGGGGTAGCTCGTCCCTCCATCCGTGTCCCACACCGCGAGCGCGGCCGCGCCGCCGGGCAAGGTGAAGGCGCAGCTCCAGACGCCACCCGCGGCCGAGCACGGCTGGCCCGCCCCGGCGCCCGAGAGCCAGCGCGCCACCTCGCCCCAGGCCGTGCCGGCGGGGCGCCTCGAGGTGCAGGCGCTGCTCGTCCAGGCGTCGCAGAGCGTGCCGATGAAGTTGCTCGTGCCTCCGTACCAGACGGCCGCCTGCAGCCCGCGCGCGTACTGGATCAGCAAGGTGCGTGCGACGAAGTCGCGCTCGAGCGGCAAATTGGACGCGAGGACGGCCGTCCCCAGCCCGGTGGGCCCGGTGCCGGCGCTGCGCGCGTCGGGGCCGGCCTGGACGTAGTCGAAGGCGAACGTGGCAGCGTCGACCGCGCTGATCGGGAACACGCCGTCGAAGCTGGGGTCGGGCAGGCCGAGCAAGGCCACCGAGGCGCCGGCGTCGAGGTCGAGCGCGCTCGGGAGGATCGAATCGTCGAGGGTGACGGTGACGAGGCCGCCGTCGCGGACGGCGTCGGCCACCGCCCCGCCGTTGACGGCCGCGTTCGTCGAGCCGGACCAGCTGTACTCGGTGTCCTCGATGGGCTTCCCGGCGGCCGGCGTCCCGCCCACGAAGGCCTGGAAGCTCGACAGGCAGGAGTCCATCGTCTCGGGGACCGTGCCCAGGTAGCCGTGGAACGCGACCACGTCGATCAGGCCGCCGCCCCCGAGCGAGAACCACTGGGCGAGCCAGTCGGGCCCGGAGTTGCCCGCGGCGCCGCTGCACGTGCCCATCGCGGTGACGCCGGGTCCGAGGATCTCCGTGGCGGGGGAGAGCGCGCGGGTGACCGCCGCGACGTCGCCCACCAGCGTCGCGTAGTCCGCGATCGACCCGCACCACTCGGCGTCGGATTTCGAGACGTGGCTCTGCGCCGGGCACGAGGCGCCGTTCACGCCGTAGTTGTTGCTGCAGAGGTTCACCTCGTTGCCCAGCTCGAGATAGGCCGGCGGAGTGCCGCGGCCGATCAGGTGCTGCAGCAGGTCGGTCGTGTAGGTCTTCACCTCGCAGTCGGTGGTCGTCGTGCCCGCGAGCGAGCCGGCGCAGGCACCCGCGTCGTGGAGCTCGAGGGGTGGGTAGCAGGTCCCCGCGCCGCCGTGGCACAGCGCGTCCGTGCCGTTGCCCGTGTCCACGCTGGGGATGAGCCACCACACGTAGTGCAGCCGTGCGCCGTGCGCCGCCACGGCGTCGGCGAGCTGATCGAGCGTGGTCCAGCCATAGGCGCGGTAGCTCTCGGCGGTGACGGGCGGCCCGGTCCAAGGGGCCGCGAGGGTTGCGACGCCGCCATCGACATAGGCGACGAGCGCCTGGCCGTCCGCGAACGCCAGCGTGGCCCCGGCGTGCGTGCCGTCGAACGACGTGCCGCTGCCGGAGACGATCGTCGATCCGGTGGCCAGGCTGATCGTGCCATCGCTGCGCCGCCAGGTGGTGGGCCAATCGGTCGCGGTGTCCCAGAAGCGAACCACGCCTGGCCCGACTTTCGCGGAGGCTCCGTAGACGTCCGGGTACGGCCTCACGCCCGGGTTGTCGTTCACGTTCATGGCGAAGAAGGGCGCCGCGGCGACGCCGCCGTCGGCGGGACCGCCGTTGGAGCCGCCGCTCGAGCTCGACGCGCCCCCGGAGCTGGAAGCCGCTTCGCCTCCGCTCCCGGTGGCGGTCCCCGTCGTGGTCCCCGTGGTCGCTCCTGCGCTGGAGCTGCCCGCGCTCGTCACTCCGCCCGCGCTGGAGCCGCCCCCGGCGGTGGAGCCGCCGCCCGAGGAGGCGCCGGCGGTGCTGCTGGCTGCCCCGCTGCTGCTCGGGGTTCCACCCGTGGAGGCGACGCTGCCGCCGCCGGAGGCAGAGCTGCCTCCGGCCGAACCCGAGGTGCCGGTCCCGCTCGCCGAGGCACCGCCGCCCGAGGACGCCGCCGGAGCCGCGGTGGTGCCGGCTCCCGTGGCCGTGCCCTCGACGGTCGCCACGCCCGAGCTGCACGCCGGGAGGATCAACAGGAGCGCGAGGCGGCGCATCGAGGGGTCTCAGGGGCAGGTGGTGACGGGGGCGCAGGAGCCGTTGACCATCACGTTGCCGGTGTAGTCCGTGCCGGCCTGCGGCGTCGCATTCTCCCAGGAGTCGTTCGCGGCGGTGACCGCGGCGCCGGCGTCCACGCCCAGGCCGACGTGCCCGGGGGCGTAGCAGTAGATCTGGTTGCTGTCGCGGGTGCAGCCCCCGGCGCCCAGGTTCCAGCTTCCGCTCCCGCCGGAAACGTAGATCTGGTCCACTCCGTTCCCGTGCACGCGGTTGCCCGTGAAGGCGGTCAACGTTCCCGACACCAGATAGACCCCCCCGCGGCTGTTTGCGGTGACGTCGCAATCGACCATGGAGAGCTTGCCGGTGCCTGCCATGTGGACTCCGACCCCCTGCGAGTTGTCCTGCACGGTCACGCCGTTGAGCGAGACGCTGGCCGAACCGCCGAAGGTCAGCTCCGCCCAGTTGCCCGACGTGTCGTCCGGCCCGATCACGCCGCCGTCGATCACGAGGCCGCCCGCCAGGAGCGGGGAGTGAACGCCGCTGAACCCGTTGCCGGAGATCACGGGGTCTTCCAGGTACACCGTCGCTCCGAGGTCCAGCAGACCGTGGCCGCCGTTGCCGCTGATGGCGACGCTGCCGAGCAGGTTCAAGGTGCCGGTGTCGAGGTCGATGCCGTCCTGGGCGGAGCCGAGCACGCTGACGTTGGTGAGCGTGACGGCGGCCGTGCTGAGGGTGTTCTTGGAGCCGGGGTAGGCGGAGACGAGGACGCCCAGGCCCAGGCCCACCGGCTGCGCGCCGCCGTCGGGGCCCGCGGGGCCGCCGGTGAAGGTCACGTTCTGCCCGGTGACCGTGCCCGCGGAGGCCTGCAGGCCGTAGAAGTAGTTTCCGCCGAGCGTGACGTTCTGCAGCCAGAGGCTGCCCCCCGCGACCCAGATGCCGCCCACGTCGGTGTTGCCCGAGGTCCAGCCGTTGCCCTCGATGGTGCCGCCGTCGATCGTCGTGGCGGTGTGGCTGTAGATGCCGGTCGCGCCGAAGCCTTCGATGGTGAGGTTCGTGAGCGCGAGGTCGCAGGCGCCCAGCGCGTTGACGCCGTCGCCGCCCGCGTCGGAGCCGAGGAGGGTGCAGTCCGTGAGGCTCACGCCGCCGTCGTCGGAGCAGGTGAGGCCCTCGAGCCCGACGCCGCTGTGGTTCACCACCGTGAAGCCGGAGATCGCCGCGCCGGGAGCGGTGAGATCGACCATGGCCACGGACGCCGCGTCGTCGTCGATCGTGTACGCGAGCTGGGAGTTGGCTGGCTGGCTCGCGAGCTCCAGGTCGGTGGAGAGCGTCACGCCCGGGGGCACCTGGAGCGGGAAGCTCTCGCCCGTCCTGGAGTTGAAGAGGACGGGGCCGGTGGCGGAGGCCCCCTCGGCGACGACGAACGTGTAGCCGCCGCGGGCCGCCTCGGTGAGCCCCTTGGTCAGAGTCTGGTACGCGCAGCGCGCGGGGCTCGCGACGCCCGTGCCGGTCGCGTCGCTGCCCGCGGCCTGGTTCACCCACACCGTGGTGCCGCCGTTCGCCGGACAGATTCCCGAAGATCCGCCCGAGCTCGAGGCGGCTCCGCTGGTCCCGCCCGTGGCCGATCCGGCCGAGCTCGAGGCGCCCGTCCCGTTGCCGCCCGTGCTCGAGGCCCCGCCGCTCGTGCCGCCGGTGGTGGAGCCGCCCGTGCCGGAGCTGCTCGAGCTCGACGCGCCGGTGCTCGCGCCGCCCGAGGAGGCCGCGGCGCTGCTGCTTCCCGTGGACGAGCCGCTGCCGGCCGTGGACGAGGTCCCCGCCGTTCCCGTGCCAGAGGTGCCCGTGCCGGTGCCCGTCGAGGTGACCCGGCCGCTCGTGCCCGAGGCGCCCGCCGAGCTGCCGCCGGCGGTGCTGCCGGTGCCGGCGCTCGACCCCGGGCCGCCGGTCGTGCCGGGGATGGGGTTGCCGTTCTGGTCGCAGGCGTCGCCGCCGCCGTCCGCGCAGGGCCAGCGGTCGCCCGACCCGGGCAGGTCGAACGTGCAGGCGGCGCAGAGCAACAGGGGCAGGAGGGCGCGGCGCATCGTTCAGTGCCCCGTGAAGGCGACGACGATCGCCGCCACGACGAGCGCGCCGCCCACCGACCAGAGGATGTCTGCCGAGAGGCCTTCGTACTGCCCGGTCACGTAGCTGCCGTACGACACGTCGTGCGCGCGGGCGGCCGTGGTGGTTCCGTCGCTCCCGGCGGCCAGCACGCCCAGCACGGTGCCCGCGATGGCCGCGCCGGCGCCGCTGCCGCCGAGCGCCCAGGCTGCCGCGTGCGAGCGCCTGGGCGGGGCCTCCGTGACGGCGGCGGCGGGCAGCTGGGCCACGGGCCCGCGCGTCTCGGCGTCGATCTCGGCGCGCTGCGCGCGCAGGAAGATCATGCGCTCCTTCGGCGCGGCCGTGAGCGGGATGTCCACCGTGGGCTCGAGCGCCACCGCGCGCCGGAACTCCGCCTCCGCGCGCGTCGAATCGAACTCCACCTCCATGGCGAGGATGCCCAGGTACACGTGGGCGATGGCCGCGGTGCGCGCCGGAGGGTGCGTCTCGAGCAGGTCGTGGAGCTCGCGCTCCGCGCCCACCTCGTCGAGATCGTGGTAGCGCGCGAGCGCGTGGTCGAGCGAGGGCGCGGCGGC
The DNA here is from genome assembly GCA_035508175.1 of Myxococcales bacterium. Lineage (GTDB taxonomy): Bacteria > Myxococcota > Myxococcia > Myxococcales > JAKAPL01 > DATJNL01. Next base: position 1,663 of record DATJNL010000059.1, on the reverse strand, counting down.
GAGGAGGGTCAAGAGCAGAGCGCCAGGCATCGGTCAGCCGAGCCCTGCGCATTGCCACTTGGAGTACGAGGCGAAATCGGGGACCACCGAGCTCCGAGTGTAGCCGAGGAGGGGCAGGCGAGGAAACGTGCGACCGCCGAGCGCAATGCCAGCGGGGGAGAGGGCCGGGCGAAAAGTTGAAACCCTCTCCCCCAGCGGGGGAGAGGGCAGGGCGAACAGTTGAAACCCTCTCCCCCAGCGGGGGAGAGGGCAGGGTGAGGGGGCCGCCGGACTACTGCGCCGTGATCACCGCCAGCTCGACTTTTCCGAGCGCCCTGTCCATGATGGTTCTCGTGAAAAGGCCTTCCCCGAGAGCGCCCGATCCCGCAGTGGCCACGCGTTCGCTCGCGGAGATCGGCCGGATTCTTCAACAGGGGCTGGCCGGCCGGCCGGTGAAGATCCTGCTCTTTGGCTCCTGGGCCCGCGCAGAGGCCACGCAACAGAGCGACATCGACGTGGCCCTCCTGTCCGACGAGCCTCTGCCGTCCGCCCTGCTCCCGGAGCTGCGCGAACGGCTCGAAGAAAGCCACGTGCCCTACCGCGTCGATCTCGTCGACCTGGCGAGCTGCGACCGGGCGTTCCGTGACCGCGTGTTGCGAGAGGCCGTTCCCTGGACCGCCTGACGGAGCGTCTCGAAGTGGCTCTTCGTGCGCTGGCGAGTCTGCAGCCGCTGGCTCGCCTCACGGCGCCCACCATGGTCGAGCGCGACGCGGCCATCCACCGGTTCGAGTACACCTCCGAAACTTCCTGGAAGCTGGCGCAGCTCTTCCTGCTGCGGGAGGAGGGGGTGGCCGTGGGGTCTCCCAAGGCCGCGGTGCGAGCGTCGCTCGAGGCCGGACTGCTCGACGACGCTGCGGCGGCTCGTGCCCTCCAGATGGTCGACGACCGAAACTCGACCGTGCACACCTACCAGGAAGCGCTGGCGCAGCAGATCTTCGCGCGGCTGGCTGCGCACAGCGCGCTGCTCGCGCAGTGGATCGCGTCGATGCAGGCGAGGCTGCCGGCGAGCTGACCTTCTCAGCCTGAAGGTGAAACCCGCCCCCCCGCGGGGGAGCGCCGAAACCCTCTCCCCGGCGGGGGAGCGTTGAAACCCTCTCCCCCGGCGGGGGAGAGGGCAGAACGAACAGTTGAAACCCTCTCCCCCGGCGGGGGAGAGGGCAGGGTGAGGGGGCCGCTGGACTACTGCGCCGCGGCGGTGGCCGTGGCGTGCTTCAGCGCAGCGGCTTCGCCCGGCTTGCCGCAGGCCTGGTAGGCGCGGCCCGCCAGGTAGCGCAGGCGTTCGACCTTGGGGAGCTGCGCCATGGCCTGGTCGGCCACCTCGCAGGCCTTCTTCACGTCCTTGGCGCCCAGCGAGGAGTCGAGGGCCAGCTCGTAGGCGTCGCGCGTCTGCCGCGCGCCCAGGTTCAGGAGCGCGAGCTGCTCGGCGCGCTTCGCGTCCTTCTCGACGTCCAGGTAGAAGCGCGCCGCGTGGTCGGCGAAGGCCTCGGGGTGCGCCTTCAAGAGCTCCTCGAAGCGCGCGGCCGCCTTGTCGCGGAAGGTCTTGGCCTCGGCGTCCTGGCCCGTCTGGGCGAGCAGGTTCGCGAGCTGCCCTTCGTACTCGGGGTCGTCGCTCGTGGCGACGAGC
>DATJNL010000058.1:0-5037 GCA_035508175.1 Myxococcales bacterium | reverse complement strand
CGCTCGGGGGACTGCTGGGCTGCCTGGCGCTGGCCGAGCGCTTCGCCCACCCGGGGGCTCGCTTCGCGGTCGGCCACGCCTTCGAGGGGCCCGTCGGATTGACGGCCTGCGCCGCGCTCGCCCTCGCGCTGCAGGCCCGCGGGCTGCCCACGCTCGCCGCCGGCATCGACCGGCACGTGGGCCTGTCGGCCTGGCCACCCGTCGAGCTTCCGTTCGCGCCGGGCGATGAGCTGCGGCCCTGGCGCGCTCCCGGACTCGGCTTCACGGTCGCTCCCGCGTGACCCTGTCCGTTCTCATGGCTGCTCGCGAGGCGCCGTCTTCGCTGGCCCTCGTGTTGGGGGAAACGCGGTTGACCTTCGCCGAGCTCGCCGAGCGCGTGCGTGCGCGGACCGAGGAGCTGCGCGGCCGTGAGGCCCCGTTCGCCTTCGTCGCGACCCCCGAGCTCGACGTCTTCGTCTCCCTCTACGCCTGCCTCGAGCTGCGCCTGCCCTTCGTGCCGATTCACCCCAAGCTGCCGGTCGCGGAACGGACGCGAAGACTCGCCGAGGGCGGCGCATTTTGTCCCGTCGGCCGCGAGGGCGAGGAGGCGGCGCTGGCCTGCGTCTACACCTCCGGAACCGCCGGGTTGGCGCGCGCGGTCGAGCTGTCCCGGCGCGCCTTCACGGCGGCGGCAGCGGCCAGCGCCGCGCGGCTCGGGTGGCGAGACGACGATCGGTGGCTGCTGGCTCTCCCGGTCGCCCACGTCGGTGGCCTGTCGATCCTGATTCGGTGCCTGCTGGCGCGCCGGCCCGTCGTGGTCGCGACCGGAGCCAGCTTTGCGCCCGATGAGATCCTCGAGCTGCTCTCGCGCGACGGCGTCTCCCTTTGCTCCCTCGTGCCCGCGCAGCTCGAACGGTTGCTGGATGCTGCGCCCGAAGCGTCTCCCCCCGGCAAGCTCCGGGTCGTCCTGCTGGGGGGGGCCGGCGCCAAGCCGGCGTTGCTCGAGCGGGCGCGGGCGTTCGGCTGGCCCGTCCTCGCCACTTACGGTCTGACGGAAACCTGTGCGCAGGTGGCGACGCAGCGGCCGGGGACCCATGCCGGAGGGGTGGGTGAACCGCTCGAGGGCGTCGGCGTGCGGGTGGTCGACGGCGTCGTCGAGGTGCGAACGCCGGCCCTGATGACCGCGTTCCACCCTGGCGGCGTCGCTCCTGCGTTGACGAGCGACGGCTGGTTTCGAACCGGGGACCTCGGCAGGATCGACGGCGCCGGCGCCCTGTGGGTCACCGGCCGCGGGGACGAGGTGATCGTGACCGGCGGAGAGAAGGTCGCGCCGGCGGAGGTGGAGCAAGTCCTGGAGGGCTGCGCGGGCGTCGCCTCGGCTTGCGTCTTCGGCGTCGAGGATCCCGTGTGGGGCCAGCTCGTGGCCGCCGCCATCGTGACAGCGCCGCCGGCGCCCGACGTGCGGGAGCTCGCCCGCGAGCTGGGCGCCAAGCTCGCGACCTTCCAGCGGCCGCGCCGCCTGGCGGTCCTGGACACCCTGCCCCTGAACGCGGCCGGCAAGATCGACCGGAAAGCGGTGGCACGGGAGGCTGCCGGCAAGCTGGTGCCGCTGCTCCCCGACTGACCCGCTGGGCGCTGGACCGCGTGCCCGAACGCCCTTATGCTGCGCCGCGGCAATGGGCGATTCCGGACGCGATCTCGAGGCGCTGCGGGTGGAAGTGCGCGCCTCCCGTGTCCCGGCGCACGTGGCCGTGGTCATGGACGGAAACGGTCGCTGGGCCGAGGCGCGCGGCATGCCCCGCATCGCCGGGCACCGGGAGGGCAGCGAGTCGGTTCGAGCGGTGACCCGCGAGGCCCGCAAGCTCGGCGTGCGCTTCCTGACGCTCTATGCGTTCTCGGCGCAGAACTGGGCCCGCCCCCCCGAAGAAGTGGCCGCCCTGATGGACCTGCTGCGCGAGTACCTGCTCAAGGAGCGCAGCGAGCTGCTCGACAACCAGGTTCGCCTCAGCGCCATCGGAGAGCTGTCGCGCTTGCCGCCGCACGTGACGGAGCCGCTGGCGGCGCTTCGCGCCGAGACGGGCGCGCGCCCCGCGGAGATGGTGCTCACCCTCGCGCTGTCCTACGGAAGCCGCGAGGAGATCGTCGCCGCGTCGCGGGCTCTCGCGGCGGAGTGCGCCGCGGGACGACTGTCGCCGGCCGCGATCGACGAGGCCCTGGTGGCGCGCTGGTTGTGGAGCGCGGGCCTGCCGGATCCCGACCTGGTCATCCGCACCGGGGGCGAGCGGCGCCTCTCGAACTACCTCCTCTGGCAGGCCGCCTACGCGGAGCTCTGCTTCGTGGACACGCCTTGGCCGGACTTCCGGGAGGCCGATCTCCTCGAGGCCCTGCGGGAGTTCCAGCGGCGGGAGCGCCGCTTCGGCAAGACCTCCGCCCAGCTCGCCGGGGGGCGGCTCTAGTTGGCGGAGGTCGCGGCGAGCAGCGGATCGAAGGGCCGGAACCTGGCGCTCCGGGTGGCGAGCGCCTTCCTGCTGCTGCCGCTGATCATCTGGCTGATCGCCCTGGGCGGGTGGCCCTTCGGCTGCCTGATTGCCGTCGCGTCCGGTCTGTGCACCCAGGAGATCTACGCCATGTTGCTCGCCCAGCCGGCCCCTCGGCCGGTGCGATTGACCTGGGTGGCGTGGCTCGGGGTGGCCGCTGCCGCTGCGCTGCCGCTGGCCGCGACCGCTGGTCGACTCGTCGCGGTCGGTCCGCTCCTGGCGGTCGCCTTCCTCGTCGTCTCCTTTGCAGCTCACGTCTTCTCGGACGTCGAGGCGGTCTCTGCCGCCTCCGAGCTGCCGCGGCTCACGTTCGGCTTCGTCTATGGGGCCTTCCTGGCGACCGCGCTGGTGCTCCTACGCCGGCTCCCCAACGGTGCCTGGTGGGTGGTGCTGTGCTGCACCGTGACCTGGATGAACGACACCGGCGCGTACTTCGTCGGGCACGCGATCGGACGTCACAAGCTGGCGCCGCGCATCAGCCCTGGAAAGACCTGGGAAGGGTTCGGCGGCGGGCTGGTCTTCTCGGTGATCTTCGCCTACGTCGTCGAGCTCATCGGGCTGCATGCGCTCGCCCCGCTCGACTGCCTGGCGATCGGGCTCGGCGCAGGGCTCCTCGGTCCCCTCGGCGATCTCTCGGAGTCGCTCTTGAAGCGCGGGTGTGGCGTGAAGGACAGCGGGGTGGTGCTCCCGGGCCACGGCGGCATGCTCGATCGCATCGATGCCTTGATCTTCAATGCCCCTTTCATCTACTTGTACGCCGTGTTCGCGAAGGGGCTGCCATGGCATTGAAGCGGATAGCGGTGCTCGGGTCGACCGGCTCGGTCGGGACGCAAGCCTTGGACGTGGTGGCCCGCTTCCCCGATCGGTTTCGGGTCGTGGGCCTCGTCGCGGGCCGTGGCGGGGAGCGCCTGGTCGATCAGGTGCGGGCCTTCATGCCCGAGCGCGTCGCCGTTCGAGACGAGCGCGCCGCCGCCGAGCTGCGAGGCGCGCTGGGCCGATCCATCGCGTGCGAGATACGCGCCGGGGTCGAGGGAGCAGAATGGGTCGCCGCGATGGAGGGGTCGGACTTCGTCCTCTCCGCCATCAGTGGCGGTGCGGGCATGCGCCCGACGGCGGCCGCGCTGGCCAAGGGGAAGAACGTCGGCCTCGCCAACAAGGAGTCCATGGTGCTGGCCGGCGAGCTGCTCTCCGGCCTGGCGCGCAGGACCGGCGCCGCGCTCCTCCCCGTGGACAGCGAGCACTCCGCAATCTTCCAGTGTCTCAGCGGCCAGCGGCGCGAGGACGTCCGGCGCCTCGTGCTGACCGCCAGCGGCGGCCCGTTCTGGGCGAAGCCGCGCGAAGCGTTCGAACGGGCGACGCGCGCCGAAGCGCTCCGCCATCCCAACTGGTCGATGGGCGAGAAGATCACGATCGACAGCGCGACGCTGATGAACAAGGCGCTCGAGATCATCGAGGCGCGGTGGCTGTTCGACCTACCTCCGGAGCAGATCGGGGTGGTCGTCCATCCGCAGAGCGTGGTGCACTCGATGGTGGAGTTCAACGACGGCAGCCTCCTGGCGCAGCTGGGCGTGAGCGACATGCGCGGCCCGATTGCCTACGCGCTCGGCCATCCGGAGCGGCTCCCGCTGGATCTGCCGCCACTCGACCTCGCGGCGCGCGCACAGCTCACGTTCGCGGCCCCCGACGAGGAGCGCTTTCCCGCGACCGCACTGGCCTACCGCGCGCTGGCCCGAGGGGGCACCGCGCCCGCGGCCATGTCAGGTGCGGACGAGGCGGCGGTGGCGGCTTTCCTCACCGGCGAGATTCCGCTGCCTGCGGTGACGGAGATCGTGGGGCGCGTGCTCGAGGAGCACGTGCCGCGGCCGGTGGCTTCGGTCGAGATCGCCTGGGAGGCAAGCGAAGGCGGACGCCGGCGCGCCGAGCAACTCGTCGTCGAGACGCGGCCGCGGCGGGTTGCCAGGGCCTGAGGTCGGGCGCCGAAAGAAAGGCTTGACTCCGTCGCGCCGACGAGTAGATTACGCGTTCCCGGTTCGTCTCTGGCAAGGGAGTTTTTTGGGGCTTGACTTCGCTGTAAGCCCTGAAGTAGAAGCTGCCCCTTCGCCGACGAGGCGGTCGCTCTCTGAAAACTGAATAGTAGACCCAAAGAATCGTGGGTCACGCAGTTTCTTTGATTTGTAGTATCGAGCCGGGTGGCGCTTCTAGCCAAGCGACCATCCGTTCGAACTCACCAAGTTAAATTGGAGAGTTTGATCCTGGCTCAGAACGAACGCTGGCGGCGTGCCTAACACATGCAAGTCGTGCGAGAAAGGGGCGCAAGCTCCGAGTAAAGCGGCGCACGGGTGCGTAACACGTGGGTAATCTACCTCCGAAACCGGAACAACTCTTCGAAAGGAGAGCTAATACCGGATAAGCTCACGGCCCCCTCGGGGGCTGAGAGAAAAGATGGCCTCTGCATGCAAGCTATCATTTGGAGATGAGCCCGCGGCCCATCATGGTAGTTGGCGGGGTAACGGCCCACCAA
>DATJNL010000057.1:0-12242 GCA_035508175.1 Myxococcales bacterium | reverse complement strand
AGATCGACGGGAATCCCCCCCGGCACGCCGTCGGGAATCCCGTGCCACAGCGTGAACGACCGCCCCATCGGCACGTGGAAGAGCATCCGCCGCGGGACGCCTTGCGGGTGGGGATTGATGGCGATCATCGTGCGCTTCTGGCCATCGAAGACCGGCTCGCCGTCGAGCGTCTCTCCCGTCATGAGCCACTCCGAACCGCGGTCGAAGTAGGAGCACTCCCAGCGGTGGACCTGGTTGTTGAAGTAGTCGCAGGGGATGTCGCCCAGGAAGACCTCGGCGTGCTTCACGTCGCCGACCAGCGTGTAGGGCCCCCGATGAGCCAGCGCGAGGGCGCCTCTGCCGACGATGCACAGGGCCAGCGCGGCGGCCACGGCCCCGAGTCCCGCCCGCCAGCTTCGCGGCGAGCTCTCGGGCTCCTTCGCCGGGGCGAAGAGCAGCCCGGCCCAGGCGGCGAGCGGGGCCGCGCAGAGGAAGTAGACCGGGTCGCAGAAATCGTCGCGGTACCAGTCGTACTTCGCGAAGAAGAAGAGCGGCCAGGTGAGCGCGAACAGGAAGACGAGCGCCTCGACCCAGCGCTTGCGCCAGGCCAGCACGCCCGTGCCCAGCAGCGCCGGCAGGTACGCCGGAAAGACGGCCATCACCCCCCGGCCCTGGGGGTCGCGGTACTCGGGCCAGCCCCAGAGCGCGTGCAGCCCCTCCCAGAACTCTCGGTGGAAGAGCCGCGTGTGCGACTGGATCTCCTGTGCGCCGTTGTGGACGATCAGCACGCGCTGGTACGCGGTGATCCAGGGCGCGCCGAAGAGGACCCAGTTCACGATCAAGGTGACGGCCAGCCCGATCGAGCAGGCGGCGACGAAGCGCAGGATGAGCCGCCGGTCCCGCGTCGCGAGGACCCACGCGCCGAAGGCGGCCAGGAAGAACACGTTGGTGATCTTCGCGAACACGGAGAAGCCGGCGAGCAGCCCGGCGCGGCCCATCTGCCGGTTGGCGACGCACACCGCGGTGCCCACGACCAGGACGGTGTAGAACAGGTCGTTGTTGAAGCCGTAGGCCTCGCGCACGATGAGCGGGACCACGCCGAGGCCGAAGCCGATGAGGGAGGCCGCCCACCGCGCAGTGAAGGCGCAGGCCAGCTCGGCCGCGAGCAACGCCGCGAGCACCCCGCACAGCACGTTGAAGACGAGCGTCCCCACGTCGCCGAGGGCGAGGTAGAAGGGCACGCTCAGGATTGGCATCAGCAGGGGGTGCTTCGGGTACCAGGTGGTGCCATCGCGGCCCACCGACACGTTCGACCAGTCGTCGGTGAGGTTGTAGTTCCAGCGCAGGCGGCCGTTGAACCACGAGCGGGGGTGCAGGTGGCTCTGATCCAGCGAGCCGTTCTCCACGAGGCCGCGCACGGTGTTGAAGTAGAAGGAACCATCGCGGTAGAGCCAGCGGTCCGGGCTGTAGTGCTGCCAGGCGGACCCGCCCTGGACGGCCAGCACGCCCAGGAACACGGCCAGCCGCCAGGCCGCGCGTGAGCGCCACAGCCGCGCAAGCACGGGAGATGGCGCGACGGGAGCGGCGGTCTGCAGGGCGGCTTCCATGACGGCGGCGCGACTGTTGCTGCCGCGCGCGCTGCTGTCAACGGGGGGGGCCTCTTCGGGGGCTGCCGCCCCCGCGCCCCTGCTGCGTACGATCTCGAGATCAGGGGCCAGGGTTCACGAGGGATGAAGCGCGGGGCGGCGGGGCGGGTTCGGGGCCGGCCGGTCCGCTCGCGGCTCGGCCTCGCCTGTCTCGATCCCGCAGCGTATAGGCGCTCGTTCCTGAGTGGCATCGGCCTCGACGCTCGGTCCCAGCCGCCCCCTCGCCCGCCCCGCCTCTCCTCTCTACGAACCCCCTTCAACCCACAGATCCATGAACTTCAAACCTTGCCTGCGGCGCTGATCGAGACGTGAGCGAGATCTGGTGCATAGGCGGTAGAAAAGTAGAGGGAGAGAAATAGGTAAATGAAAGTGGGGAGGAGGGGGGGGCCGACGCGCAGGGGTCCGGGGGGCCCCCGCCGCGCCCGCAGCGCGCCCATGTCGGTGCACGAGTGACGGTACAACGCGGTACCGCGCGTGGGCAGCGCGAGGACGGACGGGGGTCCGGACCCCGAGCAAGCGGCTCCCCCTCCGTCCCTCATTCATCCGCCGCTACCCCTTTGCCCCGCGTCTCGAGATCGCAGTCTTCCGGCGCCGAGCCAAGAACCAGTGCAAGAGGAGCGGTAGATGAAAGTGGGGAGGAGGGGGGCCGACGCGCAGAGGTCCGGGGGGCGCCCGCAGCGCGCCCATGTTGGTGCACGAGTGACGGTACAACGCGGTCCCGCGCGTGGGGAGCGCGAGGACGGACTGGGGTGGCACCCCCGAGCAAGCGGCTCCCCCTCCGTCCCTCATTCATCCACCGCTCACGTCCGCACCGCGTCTGGAGATCGGAACGGGGGCGCGGGGGCGAAGCCCCCGGGAGAGAAATTCCCCTGCTACGTTTGGGGCAGCAGCGCGGACTCCGTTCGTTGACTTGGTTCTGGGCGCGTGACTAGCATGCCTTCGATCGTGCCCACGTCTCCAAAATCCGTCGTTTTTGCGGCGTTTTTGTGCGCAGGGTGCAGCTCCCAGCACCTCTACGCGACGCCCCCTCCCGGGACGATGATCGACTCGTTCACCCAGCAGAGCGTGCCGAAGACCGACATCCTGTGGATCGTCGGCAACCACGGGTCGATGGCCAGCGAGCAGGCCGCGCTCGCGGCAGCTTTCCCGAAGTTCTTCGCACACTTGCAGTCGTCGAACGTGGACTATCGCATCGCCGTCACCACGAGCGACATCTTCGGCACGGCCGGCAATCTCGTGGGAACGCCCCAGATCATCGTGGGCAACAGCCAGAGCCAGGCCATCCCGAACACCCCGGACCCGCAGTCGGCCTTCCAGTCCAACATCATGGTGGGCACCGACGGGTCCGCGCGGGACGAGTCCCTGGAGGCGGCGTCGATGGCGCTCGGCCTGCTGCAGCAGAGCGCCCAGACCGCCGAGGCCTCCGGGCAGTCGGTGTCGTTCCTGCGCCCGGACGCCGCTCTCTTCCTGATCTTCGTGGGCGACGGGCCGGACTATTCGCCGAACGAGCCCAACTACTACTGGCGCGTCTACGAGCAAGCGAAGGGCATCGGCAACAACTCCCTCGTGCAGGTGTCGGCCATCGCCGGAGACCTGCCCGGGGGCTGCTGCCCCCTGGACTGCTGCCCCACGGGCTGCACCAGCGAGAGCTGCTGCCTGAGCAGCACGGCCGCCCCGGAGTGGTGCCTCGGCTCCGCCTGCTGCATGAACACGCTGTCGGAGAGCTGCTTCCCCGCGGAGCCCGGGGAGCGCTACTACGAGGTCGTCGAGCTCGCCGGGGGCATCTTCGGCTCGATCTGCAGCGCGAACTTCGATCAATCGCTCGACGCGCTCGGGCTCCAGGCATTGGGCCTCTCGCACAAGTTCTACCTCACGCACCAGCCGGCGGCGGGCACGATCCAGGTGCAGGTGAACTACCCGTGCAGCACGGCCGATCCGGGTGCGCTCCTCTGCGCCAATCCCGACGGCGGCCCGGCCCCGGTCCTGTCGACGTGCCCCGCGGGCTACGGCGCGAGCTGCACCGCCAGCTGCTCCGACACCGACCTCGCCTGCAGCCCGCCGCAGAGCGCCGTGAACGGCTGGACGTATGAGCCGAGCGACAACGCCATCCTCTTCGCCGGCGGCGCGATCCCGGCCCTCGGCAGCGTCGTCCAGGTGAGCTACACCATCGCCGGCGGGCCGCTCGAATGAAGCGCGCCGCCTTCGCGCTGGTCGCTCTGGCCGCTTGCCAGCAAACGCACATCCAGTCCGCCCAGCCGTCGTTGCAGGTCTCTCCGACCTCGCTCGATTTCGGCTCGTCGCCCGTGCTCACGTCGAGCTCGATGACGGTGACGCTGACCAACGTGGGCCAGGCCGATCTCGACGTCTCCTCGGTCACCGTCTCCTCGGGTGACGGCGCCTTCGCACTGCAGGGGACGGCGCCGACCCTCGTGGCCGGCGGGGGCGGCACGCAGACGCTCACGATCGTCTTCACGCCGCCCGCGGAGCAGAGCTACGAGGACACCGTCACGATCGCGTCCGACGATCCAGCCCACCCGACGGTCACGGTCCCCCTCACGGGCGTCGGCTCCACCGAGGGGCAGCTCACCGTCTCGCCCGACCCGGTCGACTTCGGGCAGGTCGGCGAGGGCAGCACCTCGCTGCAGCAGCTGACCCTCTCCTCGGTGGGCACCGCACCGCTCGTGATCAGCTCGATCACGCTGGCGGACGGCGGGGACCCGTCGTTCACCTTCGCCTCCTCCGCCAAGGCGGGGACGCTCCCGAACACCCCTCCCGACAACACCGCGGCGCTCACGCTGCGCTTCTCGCCGACCGCGGCCACTCCGCTCAACCCGCAGAGCGCGGTGATCATCGACTCGAACGACCCGAGCCAGCCGGAGCTCTCGGTCCCGCTCACCGCCCAGGTGATCGAAGCGCCCTTCTGCGAGCTGGCGGATCCCGGCACGGTCGCCGTGGGCGCCGCCGTCACGCTCGACGGCGGCGCGAGCTACGACCCCGGTGGCAACCTGCCGCTCAGCTACCAGTGGGCGATGACGACCAAGCCGGCGGGCAGCAACGCCGCGCTCGCGAACGTGCAGGGCGCCTACCCGAACCTGGTCGCCGACGAGCCCGGTAGCTACGCCTTCTCGCTGGGGGTGACGAACTCGCTGGGCATCGCCTCGGTGCAGCCGTGCACGGCGACGCTGACGGCGCGCCCGGCCGACGATCTGTACGTCGAGATGATCTGGGACAACCTGCCGGTCGACATGGACCTGCACTTCCTCGCCCAGGGCGGCCTGCTGGGGTCGACCGCGCTCGACTGCAACGGCAACAACCAGGACCCCACCGGCTTCGCGGCGACTTGCAGCGACGACCATCTCACCGGGCCCGGCCCCGAGTGGGCGGAGGACGCGAGCCCGGCGTCCGGCACCTACACGATCGACGTGGTCTACTTCTCCACTCACGGCGTGGCCAGCACCGCCTGCAACGTGACGGTACGCGTCTACGAGTATGGCGTGGTCACCGGCGTCTTCACGCAGCAGCTCACGGCGGCGGGACAGCTCTGGCAGGTGGCGACCGTCGATTGGCCTTCGGGAGCCATCACGGCCCTGGGCACGGTCAGCGGCTAACGTTCCGTGCCTCGCTCCGCCCTCATGACCGCGCTCGCGCTCTGTGCCTCCGCGTGCTCGGGATCGAAGACCCCGCCCAAAGACGCGGGCGTCGACGCCGGGCCCGGCTGCCAGTCGAACGCCGATTGCGACGGCGGCCTCGTCTGCGTCGCCTCGGACGGCGGCCCCGGGCAGTGCGGCGGCTGCACCACGAACGGCCAGTGCCTGCCGCAGCAGGACTGCGATCCGAATTCCCACGCGTGCACGTACCTCGCGGGCTGGGGCGATCAGTGCACCCTCAACGGCGACTGCGCGCTCGGTCAGTTCTGCAAGCAGGGCCTCTGCGTCGGCGCGAGCCAGGTCACGGCCTGCACGTCGGGCAACTGCCCCACGGGGCAACGCTGCAACCAGGCGAACCAGGTCTGCGAGCAGGACCTCGGCTGCTTCTCCGACGCGTACTGTCCGGAGGGACAGAGCTGCAACCTCGGCACGCGCGCCTGCCAGCCGACGTGCACGACGCAGGACGCGGCGCAGATCTGCCAGCCGACGCAGAAGTGCGTGAATTCGATCTGCGTCGACTGCACCAGCGACTCCGACTGCGGCGTGGGCATCACCTGCAACGTGGCCGAAGGGCGCTGCGAGGGCGCCGGCACCTGCTTCACCAACTCCGACTGCCCCGCCGGAGAGATCTGCGTTCTCGCCACGCAGGCTTGCGGCACGGCTCCGCCCCCCTGCCTCTCCAACGACGACTGCCCGGCGAACGACGTGTGCGATCCCGGTACGTCACTGTGCATCCCGGTCGCCTGCCAGCACGACGTCTTCTACCCGAACACCACCGAGGCGACGGCGGCGGCGATCCAGGCGGGCATGAACTACACCGGCCTGATGCTCTGCAACGGCGGCGACGGCGGCCCGCAGCAGTCCTGGTTCTCCCTGGGCCTGGAGTCGGGCGATCGCCTGCAGGCGTCGATCGACGCGGACCCGACCGGCTGCGGCTACACGTTCGAGGTGCAGCTCCGCGCCGCCGACGGCACCACGCTCGGGAGCGGAAACCTGGTCCTGGACCAGACCGTGCCCGCCGACGGGACCTACTACCTCGAGATGACCGACGGTGACCCGACCTGCGCCTACGCCTTCGGCACCCTCGTGTCGCACGGGCAACCGTGCCCCCCGAACCCCTACGCGCCGAACACGGACGCCACGCAGGCCGCCCCGCTGGACGCGGGCGCTTCCATCGGCCCCATCTGGCTCTGCGCCGGCGCGACGGAGTGGTACGTGGTGGCGCTTCCGTCCGGGCAGAGCCTGACCGCCAGCCTCGGCAGCGACCCGACGCAAGGCCCGCTCACGCTCACGCTCGTCGACAGCGACGGCGTGACGCAGCTCGCGCAGAACTCGGATGGGGTCGCGACCGAGACGGCGACGGCCACGCCCTCGGCCGGCCGCCTCTACCTGGTCGTCACCGGCGACGGCCGCGACTCGAACGCTTACACGCTTGCCCTCTCGACCGGAGGAGGCTGACCGATGCGACGCCTTCGAAACGCCTTCGCGGCCGCGGCACTGCTCCTCCCGGCTCTCGCGGCCTGCAACCGGCAGACTGGCAGCTCGGATTCGGGTCCGCCGGTCACGGTGATCCCGACGCAGGGGCTCGACGGCGGCCCCGACGCCGGGGCAGTCGACGCGGGGCAGAAGGTGGACGCCGGGCCGAACCCGTTCCAGGACGCCGGCCCGGTGCCGGTCAAGGTGACCGAGGTGTCGCCCGATCGGGGTGGCGTCGCGGGCGGCACGCCGGTCACCATCTCCGGGAGCGGCTTCCTCTCGGGCTTGCTGTCGGATCCCACGGAGGCCGCCACGGTCACGGTGGTGTCGTTCGGGGGCAACCCGTCGCTGGGCGTGACCGTGCTCACGGATGGCACCTTGCAGGTCACGAGCCCCCCGGGGCTCGCGGGGCCGGCGGACGTGACGGTGCAGAACCCGAACGGCAGCGCCACCTGCACCGGCTGCTTCGACTACCAGTCCACCATCGAGGTCGCACAGGTCTCGCCTGGAATCGGGCCCACCACCGGCGGCACCTCGGTGGTCGTGAGCGGCCTGGGTTTCGACGCGAGCACGATCGTGCTGTTCGGGCCCCACGCGCTGATCAACGCGCAGCTCGTCTCTCCGACGACGATCATCGGCCTCACGCCTCCCGCCGCGCTGGCGGGGCCCGTCGACGTGCGCGCCTTCAACGCCAACGGCGCGGCGTTGCTGCACGGCGCCTTCACCTACTTCGAGAAGCCGACGATCGCCTCGCTCACGCCCGCCAGCGGGCCCACCAGCGGCGGCACCTCGGTCACGCTGAAGGGAACGGGCTTCCTGGGTGAGCAACCCGCGGTCACGATCGGCGGTCAGACCGCGACCGCGGTCACCGTGGTCGACGACCAGACCTTGACGCTCCTCACGCCTCCCGGCGCGGTCGGCGCAGCAGACGTGGTGGTGCAGGATGCCGATGGCGCCGCGACGCTGCCGGGCGGCTTCGTCTACTTCCCTGCGGCCGCCACCCAGCTCGCGATCTACGGCGTCGCCCCGGACCGCGGGCCCGCCGCCGGCGGTACCTCGGTCACGCTGGTGGGCGCCGGATTCGCGGGGTCGCCGCAGGTCGACTTCGGTGGCGCCGCTGCTTCCGTCACGCTGCTCGACGCGAACGACCTGGCGGTCACCACTCCGGCCGGCGCCGTGGGACCGGTCACCGTGTCGGTGACGCAGGCCGGCTCCACCGTGTCGCTGGCAGGCGCGTTCACCTACTACGCGGGACGCACGCTCACGTCGGTCGGCCCCGCCTCGGGTCCGACGGCGGGCGGCAACCAGGCCGCGCTCACGGGCACCGGCTTCGCGGCCGGCGACCGGGTCTTCTTCGGACCGCTCGAGGCGACCGCCACGCAGGTGACCAGCGCGACGTCCATCACCGTCACGGTTCCCCCGGGAACCGCAGGGCCCGAGAACGTCGAGGTCGTGGCCGGCAGCGACCCGACCATCACGGCGCTCTTGCCGGACGGCTACGTCTACCTCGATTCATTCACGCTGACGCAGGTCGCTCCCGCGAGCGGCTCGCAGGCCGGTGGCACCTACGTGCAGCTCCTGGGCACGGGCTTCTCCTTGGGGATCGGCGCGACCTTCGCCGGGAACGCGGCCACGAACGTCGCGCTCGTCGACGGCTACACCGTGTCGTGCCTCACGCCGCCGGGGAACCCCGGTCCGGCCGACGTGACGGTCAGCCAGCCGGGGGCGTCGGGAAGCCCCGCCCAGACCGCCACGCTCGCGGGCGGCTTCTCCTACTTCGACCCCACGAACATCGCCGGCGGCGAGAGCGGCGGGCCGCTCGACGGCACCCTCAACGTGACGGTGCTCGACGACGACTACACCGCGCCGAACCAGCCCATCCCCGGCACGCTCGTGCGCCTCGGCGTGGATCCGCGCACGCCCTTCCAGGGCGTGACCGACGTCCACGGCCAGATCACCTTCAGCGATCCCTCGCTCGTGAAGGCGCAGACGGTCACCGCCGACTACCAGGGGGTCGTCGCCATCACCGTCGACGACGTCGCGAGCCAGAACCTGACCGTGTTTCTCGACGTGCCCATGTCGGGCGGCAGCCTGCCCTCGGCCTGCCCCTGCGGCGCGCCGCCCGATTGCCCGCAGAACTGCGGGTTGCCGTACTGCGGCGCGCTCGGCACCTGCGTGCAGTGCCTGACCGATGCGGATTGCCAGAACCCGGCCATCCCCGGCTACGACCCGACGAAGCCGAAGTGCAACCCGCCGCCCGTGGCCGGCACCCCCATCGGCGGCTTCTGCGTGCAGTGCATCCCCGAGTACGGCTTGACCGGCCAGGAAGAGCTCCCGAACCCCGATTGCAAGGGAAACCCCAACGGCCCGGCCTGCGACGACGACCGCGGCCTGCAGAGCACCTACACCTGCGTGCAGTGCTCCGCCGACCAGGCCTGCGCGAGCCCCGATTACTGTGACCAGTCGCTCATGTGCGTGCCGCCGGACCAGATCTCGGGCGCGGTCTACGGCTTCAAGCTCCCCTCGAGCGTCACGCTCAGCCCGACCCAGAGCGTGGTGGCGCACGTGGGCCTCATCCAGCCGTACGTCTACGCCTACGAGCCGTTCTCCCCCGATCCGCCCGAGGTGACCGTGCCCGTGAACGGCGGCACGTTCCAGATCAGCCTCAACGAGGGCCCGCTCACCCTCGGCCTGTACGCCAAGTTCGGGATCGTCGACGGGTCGACCACGCCGCCCACATTCACCCCCTACCTGCTGGGCGTCCTGCGCGGGCTCCACGTGGACCCCAACGATCCCGTCACGAACGCGAACATCGTCCTCGACACCCACCTCGACCAGACGGCGCCGATCTCGCTCGCGGCGACGCTCGCCCCGCCTGCGCCGGTGGGCGGCGTCACCGACGGCAACCCGGTGCACTACGACACGTTCGGCTACTTCGACCTCGGCCAGGACGGCATCGTGCCGCTGTCCGACGTCGACAGCACCTCGGCCACGGCCCAGCTCGGCGGGCTGCCGCCCGTCTCCGGCAGCGGCGTGCTCTTCCTGACGCAGGCGTACCAGCCGCCCGCCGCCGGGCAGGCACCGTTCGCCGACCCGAGCCAGCGCCAGCCCGAGTCGAACTTCTTCCGCAGCGTGCAGAGCGACTTCACCACCGGCGTGCCGATGGGCCCCTTGCTCTCCTTCGCGAGCTTCACGCACCCCGCGGCCGGCGGCACGATCGACGGCACCTTCGCCTGGTCGTTCACCGATCCCACCGCGCCCGCGCCCGACCTGAGCCAGCTCACGCTCTACTGGACCGAGGTCGACGGCAGCGGGAACCAGGTGGCGCCGCTCACGCAGCTCTGGCAGATCATCGTGCCCGGGAGCCAGACCAGCGTGACGATCCCCGACGACGCGCTCAGCGAAATGCTACAGACGCTGCCCGCCTCGTCGCCGGGGTCGAGTACGTTCGTCGCCTGGGTCCTCGTGACCGTCACGGCGCCGCGCTTCGACTACGACTTCTGGAGCTACCAGGAGCTCTCCGAGCTCTCGTGGACGGGCTTCCAGGTCACGTCCTCGGGGACGTTCCCGTGAGAGTCCTCGCCCCTTGTCTCGCGGCCGCGCTGGCGCTCGGCGCGGGCTGCAAGAACACGAACCTCGCGGTGGCGTGCACCAGCGACTCCGACTGCGCGGCGCACTTCCGCTGCGATTCGAACGGCGAGTTCGCGGGCTCCTGCGTCTGCGCCGACAACCTGGCCTGCCCGCAGAACACCGACGCCGGGCCGATGGTGTGCAACCCGGAGGGGCTGTGCCAGGCCGAGGTGGGCTGCTTCTCCAACGCCGACTGCGCGGGCGGGCAGTACTGCGACACCGCCATCGGCCTGTGCGTGGTCGGCCCCTCCTGCAACTCCGACGTCGACTGCCCCATCGGCGAGGTCTGCGACAGCACGAAGGGGCTCTGTGTGCAGGGGTGCCGCTCGAACGGCGACTGTCCCATCACCGACGGCGGCGACGTGGTGCCGTGCGTGTGCCCGGGCGACGTGGAGTGCCAGTGCCCCCCCGCGGACGCCGGCGCCATCGATCCCGCGAGCTACGACCGCTCCCAGTGCCCCATCGGCGTCTGCAACCCGGCGACCTGCGCGGGCGACACGTCGGTGTGCCCCTACAACGACAGCTGCCTGGGCGGCGGCGACGGCGGCCTGTCGACCTGCCAGCTCGACCCCCGCAGCCCGGTCCTCTGCAAGGACTGCACGTATTCGCCCGGCAACCTGGGCGGGGGTTGCGCCAGCAGCGGGAGCGGCGGCGCCAACTTCTGCCTGCTGGATCTCTCCAACCCGAGCGGCTCGACGACCTTCTGCGGCGTGGACTGCAGCTCCGGCCAGAGCTGCCCGTCGGGCTACGAGTGCGACGACATCATCATCTTGACGAGCGCCATCTGCAATTCGGACCTCGACTGCCACCCCACCGGAGGGACCTGCGATCCCACCGCGGCCGATGGCGGCACGGGCTGCCCCGCGGACTCGGTCTGCGACAGCATGCCCGGGGGCGCCCACTGCGGCGGCTTCTGCGTGAAGCAGGAGGGCCAGAGCGCCGGCTTCTGCACCTGCGTGCAGGACTCCGACTGCCCCCAGGACACCTGCGACACGAGCTCGCGCACCTGCACCATCTCGCAGAAGCCGTGCGACCCGGCCAACCCGAGCGTCTGCAACTCGCTCGTGAGCTGCGTCGACTTCGGCGGCGCCCGCGGCTGCTGGATCGGCCGCAACTGCGCGCCGACGCACGGGCTGACCTGCCCGCTCCCGGGCCAGCAGTAGCCGGCTCAGCCCTTCGCGTTGCAGTGCAGCGGCTTCTTCTTCGCCGCCTGGATCTCCGCGGCCGCCGCCGGGATGGCCTGCGCCGCGGCGTCGAGGAACCTGTCGCGCAGCTCGGTGAGCTGGGGCGGGTTGGCGCAGATGGCGAACTCCCCGTAGCGGGTGGTGGCCACGGCCAGCTCGGCGGCCTCCTCCCAGTCGAGCAGCTGGGGCTCCTGGTGGAAGAGCGCCAGCGCGGCGGGCTCGACTCCCTGGGGGCCCTTGGGCTCGAACGGCAGCGCCGACAGCCAGACCGCGAAGAGGCCGTCGCGGCCGAGCACCTCGCGGATGCGATCGCCGGCGACGATGAGGTGCTCCCGCGAGGGGAGCAGCATCCGGTCGGCGATGTCCGTCGCCATGCCCACGGTGCAGGCGGTGGCGCCGGTGGGCGCCTGGAACTGGGCGCGCCAGTAGTCGGTGCCCGAGGTGGGCGGCGCGACCAGGTAGTCCGGACAGCGCTCGAGCGCCAGCAGCGCCTGCCCCGCCGGCGACTTCAGCACCTCGCGCGGAACCACCGTGAAGGTGGCGGCCTTGCCCCCCGTCTCGTGCGCCTGGGCCGCCCGGTAGGCCTCGACCGAGCGGCCGATCAGCCCGACGATCTGCCCCTCGGTCTGCATGTCGGGCAAGTCGATGGACAGCTTCAGGTAGTACACCGCCCCCACGAC